>CAVKTI010000066.1:0-11578 GCA_963659365.1 Acutalibacteraceae bacterium
AACTCGTTTGAGCAATGCCGAGCGGAGAAAAAATCTTTGCGAAGCAAGAAACAGCACGAAGCGCAACCTTAAACTTTGAAACTTGAAACTTGAAATTTCAAAAAAAAGCGTTCTTTGAAGTATTGAGAATAGTCGCAACTTGTTTCGATACAAGTTCACATTTGCACGACCGAGATGAAAACAGTATCTTTGTAGCGTTATTGCTTTCGTGGCTGTTAGCGTATGCGTGAGTTACACCTCTCTTTGGTCGGTGCAAACAGCCACAATAGGCACTGACCATTGGGAGGTTTTTCATTTGGGACTATGGCAAAGAGTGTTCAAAAAATCAATGTAGAGGGAACTGAAATATCTGTTATTCTCAACAAAAACGATTCGGACTATATCAGTTTGACCGATATGGCGCGCTACAAAAACAATGAGCCATCTATGGTTATAGCCAACTGGATGCGCAATATCAACACCATTGAGTATTTGGGTGTTTGGGAAATACTGCACAACCCAAATTTTAATTCCATCGAATTCGATGGAATTAAAACCGAAGCAGGGCACAATGCTTTTACTATGTCGCCTAAGAAATGGGTAACATCTACAAATGCCATTGGAATAATTACCAAGGCAGGGCGATATGGTAGTGGCACATACGCACACAAAGACATAGCCTTCAGTTTTGGAATGTGGTTGAGTCCTACATTTCAGTTGTACATAGTAAAAGAGTATCAGCACCTGAAAGAGGTCGAAAACAACCCTTTGGCGATAGAGTGGGATGTAAAGCGCATTTTATCAAAAACCAATTATACGCTCCACACCGACGCTATTCGGAATGTTATCATACCGAAGTTGTCTATTGCCGAAGCCAAAAAAGGCATAGCCTACGCCACCGAAGCCGATTTGTTGAATATAGCACTATTCGGCTGTCGAGCAAAGGACTGGGAGGAGAGCAATCCCACATTGGCATTGCAGGGGAAAAACATACGAGACACCGCTTCTATCAATCAGTTGGTAGTCTTATCAAACATGGAGGCGTTGAATGCCGAAATGATAAAGCAAGGAATAGACCGAATGCAACGGCTGAACCTGCTGCACAAAATGGCAAAGGAGCAAATAACAGCATTGGACAAGAGCAACGCCGAACAGCGTTTCCGCAAACTCATATCGGGCGCAGACAACAAAGAATTGCCCGACAAATAACCTGCCCAAATTTCTGGAGCCACCACCCCAAAAGCGACTATTTTCTGTACGAGTAGCCGCTTTTTTTTAATTGACAATGATAGTAGCAAGAAGCAAGTAGCAAGAATAGATTTTGAGATGATAGAGCATAGAACATAGGACATAGACGAAATTAGTGTATAAAGTGAAAAGTCTATAAAGTTGAAAGTCTATAAAGTGCGAAAGTAGGGACGCACCGAGTGCGTCCGAAACAATTCCACAAAAACACAGAAACAGCGCGAAGCGCAAGAAACATAGAAACAATTAAACAGTGCGAAGCGCAATCTTAAATTTGAAATTTGAAATTTGAAATCTAAACATGGACTGGATTAGTGTTATTATGAGCAGTATCGCAGCAGTTATCGGTGCGATGGGGGGCGGCGGCATTTTTTTGATACGCCAAAACAAGACCGCCAAAAAAATCGAAAACGAGGCGGCACAGAGTGCCGAGTGGCGCAAGTTGTACGACGAGGTAAAGGCCGAACTGCACGAGCGCGACGAGAAAATAGACCGCATCTACGACGAAAAAAAGGTGCTGCGAAACGAGATGCACAACCTATCGAAGCGCATCACCGAACTGGAAGTAGAGCAGACCAAAAATTGCATCTACCGCTGCGAAGTACCCGGCTGCAAAAAACGCCAACCACCCACTGGATTTTAATTGACAATGGATAATTGATAATTGATAATGATAGTCGCAAGATGCAAGTAGCAAGTAGCAAGACGAGTGTAAAAGTTTGAAAGTGTATAAAGTGGAAAGTGTATAAAGTGGAAAGTGAAAAGTAGGGACGCACCGAGTGCGTCCGAAACGATTAAACGATTAAACACTTCAACAATTTGAAATTTGAAATTTGAAATTCTGAAATTTAACTATGGACGACAGCAAAGAGATACGGCGACTTTTGGTATGGCTTGCGCTGCTGGCGGCTGCGCTGGTGGCAGTGGTCTGCCTGTCGAGTTGCAGAACCATCGTACCGCAGGAGCGCATTGTCTATCGCTCCGACACCGTGCGGCAGGTGCAGCGCGACAGCATTTTCTATCACTATACCGACACGGTAAGGGAACGCCAAAGAGGCGACACCATCTTTGTCGAGCAGATAAAATGGCGCACCGCCTACCGTGAGTTCCTGCGCACCGACACCGTTATCAGAACCGACAGCGTAACCACAACGAACAATGTTATCGTGGCACAGATGAACGGCTTTCAGCGCACATTCTTTTGGTTGGGTTGGGCGTTCGTGGCACTCATAGTCCTTTGGGTTGCTTGGAAAGTGGCGAAAGTGTATTTGCGAGTGTGAAAGTGTGAAAGTTTGAAAGTGTGAAAGTTTGAAAGTGTGAAAGTGTATAAAGTGAAAAGTCTATAAAGTGTGAAAGTGTGAAAGTGTGAAAGTGTGAAAGTGTGAAAGTGTGAAAGTGTGAAAGTGTGAAAGTTTGAAAGTGTATAAAGTGAAAAGTTTATAAAGTGGAAAGTGAACAGTAGGGACGCACCGAGTGCGTCCGAAACGCTACACCAAATCTGCAAATCAACTCATCCCCCCCCCCAAAAAAAAATGCGCTTTTTTTTCAATTTTGAAAAAAAAGTTTGTAACTTTGCAAAAATTTACACGGCATGGACTTCTCGAAATCAGACAAGCGCAAGGTTGGCAATGCTCTGATTTACGCCATCAATCACAGCGATACGCCAGTCAATAAGACCAAGTTGCTGAAACTGCTCTATCTTATGGAGGAGACGATGGCGCGCGTCTATCATGCGCCGTTTTTGTCGCTTCCGTACGAGGTTTGGCAGTATG
Source organism: Acutalibacteraceae bacterium (assembly GCA_963659365.1). Taxonomy (GTDB): domain Bacteria; phylum Bacteroidota; class Bacteroidia; order Bacteroidales; family Paludibacteraceae; genus W0P28-013. The sequence goes on from CAVKTI010000066.1 coordinate 2,997, forward strand.
GTGCTGTTCAAAAAGATTTGTATGCCGAGTTGAGCAACGATTGCCCAACGATATTGAGCGAATATGTTGGCGTTGATGCGAATGGTAATTTTGTTGCCAAGCAAGCGTTCGACGACGAAGAGTTTTCGGACGAGGAGTTGGAGATGATGCAAACGGTGATGGCCAAGTATGGCAATAAAATTGCACACCAACTGGTTGAAATGCTGCACAAAAGGGGCAGTCTTTGGTATAAGACATCGGAGCAGAACGGTGTTTTGCAGTCGTTCAAAAACAAACAGGCCACCACATCGCCTTTCACCATCGATTTCACCGATGGCATGGACGAATGTCAGAAACAGGCCTATCAGCAGTGTGTCGAAATTCGCCAAACAGCAAGCGCATTGAGGAGCAAGGCAAATGTTTGAGATTGGCACACTCTTATATTTCACACAGTTCTTTTTCAAAAATGGGAACACGCCAAAACCCAAATTTTTTGTCGTGTTGGGTATTGTCGATAGCGAGGTAGTGCTGGCTTCGTTGCCCACATCGCACGACCACATTCCAAACAAGTACAGCGCATTGTCGGGCTGCATAAACGACGATTTGCAACGGTTCAATGTGTTCAAATTCAGTGCTTACAACTCTGTTACCGACACAGGTTTTGCTTTTGCAAAAGACACATTCATATACGGCGAACAACTGGACACATATCCTATTGCCGAACTATTGGCGTGGCAAGCCAGCGCACAGACCGACATTTTGAACAAGGGAAAACTCAATGCAGAACTATTTGATGCCCTGCGCAAGTGCTTGCAGAACTCTACCAAAGTAAAAAGACGATACAAACACTACATCTGATAAAATTGATTTTGCCCCACAGACCTTTATTGATGCGTTAAACTTATCAACTCATCAACTCAAAATTTGCAATTTTGAAAAATTTTCACTACATTTGTGGCGATAAAACGATTGTCGAACCTTAAAACACTTGAAATTATGTTTGTTTGGCCTGATGTGGGGTTGTGGGCGTTACCCATTCTGATTTTTATTCTCTACATGACCTTTCGGTCGAAAAAGTAGGGGCGTGTTTCCTATAATTGAAAAACCATGTTTGCATTTCCTGATTTTGGGCTGTGGGGCATTCCCATTCTGATTTTTATTCTCTACATGACCTTTCGGTCGAAAAAGTAGGGGCTTGTTTCCTATAATTGAAAAGCCATGTTTGTATTTCATGATTTGGGGCTGTGGGGCGTTCCCGTTTTGATTCTTGCATTTATAATTGCCTACAAAAAGCATAAAAAGTAACACACTTTTTTATTCTGTTGAAAAAAAGGCGCATTTCGGTGCGTCTTTTTTTTTGTGCGGTGGCGTGTCTATTTTTGTCGCAAATAGATTAAACTACTATGGCAAATTATCAGGACAAAGTAACCATCGAGACCACCGTGAACGGCCAACAAGCCGAAGACGAATTGAAAAAACTGCGCCAGCAGGCCATCGCACTGAAAGAGAAGATAGCCGAAGTGTATAAAACGCAGGGCAAATCGGCCGCCTACGACAGCCTGAACAAAGAGTTGAACAAAACCAAACGCAACATTGTAGAGGTGCAAAAGCAGATGTACGATGTGAACCGCACACTCAACAACCTTTCGAGTGCCAGCGTGCGCGACCTGCGGCGTGCCTACAACGAACTGAACAGCGAACTGAAAAACGGCACCATCGAGCGTGGCACAAAGGCGTGGGACGAACAGCAACAAAAACTGCGTGCCGTGCGCGAACAGTTGGCCGCCGTAACCGCCGAACAGAAAAAGATGAACACTGGCGGCTCGCTGCTCGACACCTTTAATAAATGGTCGTTCGCAATTAGCAGCGCAAGCAACCTATTTGGCAAACTGCAAAATAGGTTGCAGCAATTTGTGGTGCAAGCCGCCGAAATGGACGATGCCTACAGCGATGTGCAGAAAACCACAGGCCTAACCCGCGACGAGGTGGTGGCACTGAACGATGCTTTCAAGAATATGGACACTCGCACCAGCCGCGAACGCCTGAACGAACTGGCCGCCGCAGCGGGCAAACTGGGCATCACAGGCAGCGACGAAGTGCTGCAATTTGTCGAAGCCGCCAACCAAATAAATGTGGCACTGGGCGAAGACCTTGGCGAAGATGCCATCAAACAGATAGGCAAAATGGTGGGCGTGTTTGGCTCCTGCACCGACGAACTGAAAGGCAAAGACCTGAAAGGGCAAATGCTGGCCGTGGGTTCGGCGGTGAACGAGTTGGGCGCATCGTCGAGTGCCAGCGAAGCCTACTTGGTGCAGTTTGCTGGCCGACTGGGCGGTGTGGCACGCCAAGCAGGAATTTCGATGGACCAAATACTTGGCTTCGGTTCTGCGCTCGACCAAGATATGCAGCAGGTCGAAATGTCGGCCACCGCTTTTTCTACCATTCTGACCAAGATGATGAGCGAGCCAGCCAAGTTTGCGCAAGCCGCAGGGCTCGATGTGCAGAAATTCACCACGCTGGTCAAAACCGACACCAACGCCGCCGTCAAAGAGTTGTTGCGCTCGCTGAAAAACAGCGGCGACTTCGAGGCACTGACCCCCATTTTGGCCGACCTTGGCCTGACTGGCACGCGTGCCACTGGTGTTGTTACCGCCTTGGCCAACTCTATCGACAAGATAGAAGCGGCACAAGCCATTGCCAACCAAGCCATGAGCGAGGGCGTGAGCATTACCAACGAATACGATGTGAAAAACAACAACCTGCAAGCGCAGTTGGAGAAAAACGAGAAAGCATTCAAAGACGCTGCCATAGCACTTGGCGAAAGTCTTGCCCCTGCGTTCAATTCGGCGGCCACCGTCTCGACCACGCTGATGAGCGCACTGGCCAACACGGTGAAGTGGGTGAGCCAAAACAAAGCCATCTGCATAGCACTCACAGCGGCGTGGGTGGCCTACATTGCCGCCAAACAGAAGGCAATCATCGTAGAAAAAACCATGGCCGTGTGGCACAAAACCACCACCGCACTGCAAGCCACCGCTACCGTAGTAACCAAAGCCGCTGCCGCCGCCTACTACACCATGACAGGAGCCACACAAAAAGCCGCTGCCGCACAAAAAGCACTGAAAGTGGCAATGGCAAGCACACCGTGGGGCGCAATACTGGCCGCTGTAACAGCCATTGCCGTCGGCATATACAAGTGGGTGCAAAACAGCCGTGAACTGAACACCACGCAGCGTGCTATGGCCAACATAAACAAAGCCACCAACGATGCCTACGCAGAACAAGCAAGCAAAGTGGATATGCTCAACAGCCGCTTGCGCAACGAAAAACTATCGCTCGACGAACGCCGCAAAGCACTCGAAGAACTGCGCAAGATAATTCCAAACTACCACGCCGAACTCACCCAAGAGGGCAAACTCATCAACGACAACAAAAACGCCATCGACCAATACCTGAAAAGCCTCGAACAAGAGGTGCGGTTCAAAGCCGTAAAGGCCGAACTCGAAACGCTGTATGCCGAAAAATATCAGAAAGAAAAGACTATCGAAACCAAACAACAAGAGGTGGACAAAGCCCATAAGCAAGTGCAAGAAGTTACGGCGGCTACAAACTCTATGAGTCTTGTTCTACTTACTAAGGAAGCGGCGGCAGGCAACGACCTGAACAAAGCGCAAAAAGACCTGCAGCAGACGCTCGATGCCATCAAGGCGGTGGAAGCCGAATATACCAAAGTGAGCGGTGCAATGTCGGGCTATTCGCCCACCACCACCGCTGCGCCCACCACCAGCGGCAGCCCTGCACCCACTGCCACCGCCAAAAGCGACGCACCAAGCGAGGCCGACCTGCTGAAACAGCGCACCGACGAGATAGACACCGAAATGAAACGCCGCAACGCACTGCTCGCCACCGAATATGCCACTGGCCTGAAAGACCGCCAACAGTACGAGCAGGGCATGGCCGATGTGGAACTGTGGGGCATCGACCAAAAACGACAACTGCACAACGAAGGCTCGAAAGAACGCTACGAACTGGACGCACAACTGCAACTGAAAACACTCGACCTGCAAAAAAAATGCACCGCCGAAGAACTGGCAGCACTCAAAGAGAAAAGCACGCAAGCCAAACAGGTGCTGCAACAGCACTATATCGATGGCGAAATAACCGCCGAACGCTACACCGAAGCGGTGAAGACACTCGAATACGAAGAGATGGCAGCACGCGTGCAGATATACGCCGAAGGCACCGCCGAACGCAAAGCCGCCGAACAAGAACTCACCGACTGGCTCAACAACGACCAACTCGAACGCCGACAAGAATTTGAACGCAAAGCCGCAGAGTTTCGGAGCAACTACCTGAAAACCAGCAACGCCGAAAAGATGCAAACCGAAATTGCACTGGCCGACGAACTGCACGCACGCGGACTGCTCAAAGAGGAGGAGTACCAACGCGCACTGGCCGAAATTCGGGAACGCTACAACAACGGCGAAGACGACACCACCGACGACACCGAAACACCAGCCGTGAACCTTGGCGGCGGCAACGACTGGGGCAGTGCCATGGTAAGTTTCGCACAGGCACTTGGCAATTTGAGCCAAAAAATTCAGGAGGGCAAAGCACACTGGACCGACTACGCCGCCTGCGCCAGCACCGCACTATCGATGGTGGCAACCATGCTCAACAGCGTGTCGAACTTGGTGCAAGCCAACACCGACCTCGAAGTATCGAAAGTGGAAAGCCGCTACGATGCCGAAATAAAAGCCGCTGGCAAAAACAAAAAGAAAGTGGCGAAACTCGAAAAAGAGAAAGAGGCCGAAATAAGCCGTGTGAAAGCCGAAGCCAACGAAAAAGCCTTTGGCTTGGAGATAGCCGCCGCCGTGGCACAAACAGCCGCAGCCGCCATCAGCGCATTTGCATCGGCAGCCGCCATACCTGTGGTGGGCTGGGTGATGGCACCAATAGCCGCTGCAGCCGCCGTGGCAGCAGGCGCAGTGCAGATAGCCACCATCAAAAAACAGCACGAAGCCAGCAAAGCCAACTACTGGACTGGCGGCTACACACCACACGGCGCATGGAACGAAGAGCAGGGCGCAGTGCATTCCGACGAATTTGTCGCCAACCGTTTCGCCGTGAAAAACCAACAGATACGCCCCGTGTTCGACCTGATAGACCAAGCACAAAAAGAGAACACCGTGGGCGCACTCACCAGCCAAGATGTGAGCCGTGTACTCGACACTGGCGGCACCAACGCCACACAAGTACCAAGCAACGACCAAACAAACCTGCAAGTGTCGGCTTCGCTCACCGCCATGACCGTAGCCACCGAACGCCTCAACCGCAAACTCGACGACGGCATAGGCGCAACCGTTGCCATTACAGGGCAAAACGGATTCGAGAAACAATACGAACACTACCAACGACTGACCAAAAAACAGAAATAGACCATGGTACAACTACGCATCGATGGCCAAGAAGCCGCCATCAAAAAAGGGACAAACTTTCAACTCACTTTCGAGAACTCGTACTTTGCCAAAGGCAACACGTGGAGTTTCGACATAGAACTGCCGCTCGACGACAAACGCAACGCCGCCATTTTTGGCGCAATCAACCGACACGATGTGCGACAAAAACCACAAACACACATTGCCGAACTCATTGTGCCGGGCATGAACCACATCGTAGGCAGCGTGGTAGTTACCAAAGTAACCGAAACCAGCGTGAGCATACAACTGGCCAGCACACGCGACGCCATCGACACCAAAGTAGCCAACCGCTATATTCACGAAATGGATATAACGAAAAAAAACTTGACCAAGTTGGGCATTCGCTATACCGACTTCCCCGTGTGCGACACCGAAGGCACTACCGAAGTGGGAAATTATAAACTGCAAATTACCAAAAAAGAATTGGTAGAGACACTATCTGGTGGTACTCTTATCTACAAGTTTACCGATTTTTTCTTTTATGCAGATGGGTGGAGTAGCGAAGTACCATGGGGCGTTTATCACCCCTACCTATACGATGTGGTGATGCTGCTGTTGCAGGAAGCGGGCTACACCGTGGGCACCAATGCGCTCGACACCCCGATGATGCGTGCGCTGGTAGTGGTGCGTGCCACAGTGCGGAAAGTCCTCTGCTACCACCTGCCACACTGGACTTTCAGCGAGTTCATTACCGAAGTGGAGCGGTTTGCAGGCGTGCATTTCATTTTCAATAACACAACCAAAGTTGTCAATATAGTGCCAGTGTCTGCCACGCTCACAGGCGGCGGCAGCGGCACCGACTTTTCCACAGCCGCCTACAATGCCGATGTGGTAGTGGTCGATGAACTTACGGCCGAAATCGATACCGACACCGCCAGCGTCGAAGCCACCGACACCAGCGGCAACAAAAATGTGGGCTACGACCTGCTGGGCGACCACAGCGACAAATACGAACGCCTGTCCGACGATGTGCTGGCACAAGCCAACATAATAGAATGCACCTACGACGAGATGATTGCAACCCACAAACTGGGCTGGGACAATCTGAAACAACTCTTTTTGGTCGATGGCAAGTACTACCTGCCGCAGCCCGATGGTGCGCCGTTTCTGTGCAACCGCCTGCACGACATAAAAACCAGCGACGAAGCCGATGTGGAACTGCTGCGCATAACCCCCTGCGCATTCACCGACTGGCAGTTCGATGCGTGGGAATACACCAAACACAACGAAGACTCGAGCGTCAAAATGCACCAAGAAGCCGACTTAACATTGCAGAAGGTGCGTGTGCCTGTGGCCGAAGGCCCCGAAAAACAGTATTCGGCCAAGGGCTACCTGCTCGATAGCATTTTGGAAAACGAGGATGACGAAGAAACCACCGAAACGCCCGAAGAGGCCACCGTTATGCGTGTTGCCTTTGTCGATGATGTGGCGCAGCCGATATATATCCAATGCTACATTCACGACAGCACTACAGAATTTGGCGGTGGCTACTGGCCTGCCAAACTGCCCTACACACTGCCCGGGCTGCTGCAATACGACGAAGACAATTTTATCGATGCTACGCTTCAAGGAAAAGATGATGTGATAACACCTGCCATGAATGCCATCAACAACCGCCCCTACACGCTCGAACTGACGGCGCGCAGTGCGGCAGGCAACGGCACAGCGCAAAGCATCAAACGCCTGCTGCCCGACACCACCATCGAATACACCAAGCGCATTATTGCCCACACACTGCCCGATGTGGACAAACTGTTTCTGATACACGGCAAACGGTTCATCTGTAAGTCGCTCACGGTCGAAATCAACGAAGAGGGCATTGTGCCGCTCATGGAGGGCACTTTTTACATGTTCGATTAAAACCGTGGGGCGGTGCGGTTGATGCGCTCTATCAGTGCAGGGTCGGCGTGGTTGGCGTAGCGTGTGGTCATCGATAGGTCGTGGTGGTCGGCGTGCTGCATCACGGTCAGCGGGTCGATACCTGCTTTCAGCATGTTGTTGATGCCTGTGTCGCGCAACGAATAGAGTTGCATCTCCTGCGGCAGTTTCAGCGTGGTGCGCATTTTGTCCCAATCTTTGCGGAAGCGTGCGGCTGGTATCGGCTTGGCACTGGGCGCATATTTTTCGCCGAAAAGATAGTAACTGCGTGGCAGCCGCTGGGCGAACAGTGGGCGCAGCCGCTCGATGAGTTGCGGCGACAGAGCGCAAAACCGCTCGTTGTGCGTTTTGGCGTTTTCGGCCGCCATGCGTATGAATTTTCCCTCCAAATCGATGTCGCCAAGCCGAATGCACTGTATCTCTTTGGGGCGAATGAGCGAAGTGAACACCAACTCGCACACCGTGAGCATATAGGGGTTGTGCTGCTCGTAGTAGTCGGCTATTTGTTGGCGCACATCGGCAGGAATCAGCACACGCCGTTTGGGCGGTTCACGCTTGGTTTTGATGGTTTCAAAAGGGTTTTCTTTCACATAGCACTTTTGAAACGCCCAACTGAAAAAGGCACGCCCCATTTTCAGTTGATTGTTCCACGCCCGAATGCCCACTTTGCGCTGCGAATAGATGTAGTCCAAGTAGCGCACCGCCAGCAAGCGGCTGAACAGCGAAGCGTATATTTTTGGCACTTGCGCCTGACACCACGCCCCAAAAATCGATGCAAACGAGGCGTAACTGCGCAGCGTGTCGGGGCGCAACTCGCGCCGTTTTTCGTCGATATAGGCACGCAGCACATCGTCCAAACGCATATACAGGCGGTTGTTGTCCTCCTCCATCAGCGGCGACCAGCCATTGCGCAGTTTTGCGTTCAGTCGGAACAGTATCTCGTTGGCGTGTCGGCGGAAATCGCTCGCTTTCGTATAGCGACTGCGTAGCAGATTCAGTTTCATCTGTCGGCGCACCATCGTTTGCGTTTGTGGGTTCAGCACATAGTACTCGATTCGCCACCCCGCATTGGGGTAGTTTTTCAGCACAGCAGGGTAAAACTCTGTAACAGGATAATCGTTTAACGCGGAGGGTTTACTTTTGGGCATTTTTTTTTATTGCTGAAAACCTGCGTTTCAACAATAAAAAAATTTGTGGCTTTTCTGTGGCGTTTATTCTATCGAATTTCGCTCTATTGCCCTATGG
>CAVKTI010000067.1:0-11353 GCA_963659365.1 Acutalibacteraceae bacterium
GTTGAACTGTTGAATTGTTCTCGGACGCACTCGGTGCGTCCCTACAATTTGAAATCTGAAATTCTGAAATTTGAAATCCTGAATTTGCGGCTTGCCGCACCACTCCTCACTCCTAATTCCTAACTCCTCACTAAAAAAACACTGCTAACTGCTCACTTCTAACTTCTAACTTCTAACTTCTCACTTATTATGATGTACTGGAAACAACTGCTTTCGACCAAGCGTTTCGGTATGGAGCGCTACCACGATGCACGGCACGACGACCGCACCGAGTTTCAGCGCGATTTCGACCGACTGACCTTTTCGTCGCCGTTTCGCCGACTGCAAAATAAGACGCAGGTGTTTCCGCTGCCAGGCAGTGTTTTTGTGCATAACCGACTGACTCACAGCCTCGAAGTGTCGTGCGTGGGACGCTCGATTGCGGCGCGCGTTGCCAAACTGCTGCACGAAAAAAGGAGCGATTTGCCGCCACACATCGACGAGATTGGGGCGATAGTGGCCGCCGCCTGTCTGGCACACGACTTGGGCAATCCGCCGTTTGGACATTCGGGCGAAAAGGCCATCGGCACATTTTTTTCGGAAGAGAATGGGCAACAGTTTCGCGACCAGATGACCGCCGCCGAATGGGCCGATTTGACAAAATTCGAGGGCAACGCCAACGCTTTCCGTCTGCTCACACACCAGTTCGAAGGGCGACGCGAAGGCGGTTTTGTGCTGACTTACAGCACATTGGCAGCAATTGTAAAATATCCATACGAGGCGCAATTTGCCGATGCCAAGAAATCGAAATTCGGATTTTTCCAGAGCGACAAAGAGGCTTACGAGCGCATTGCTACGGCACTCGGCATTGTGCGCGACCCCGAAAATGCCGACCGTTACGCACGCCACCCACTGGTCTATTTGGTAGAGGCCGCCGACGACATCTGCTACGAAATAATGGACATAGAAGATGCCTACAAACTGCGCCTGCTGACCACCGACGAAACCAAAGAACTGCTGCTCGGATTTCTGCCCGAACGCAAACGCCACCGCGCCACCGACGAGATTTTCAAGATGGTAACCGACACCAACGAACAGATTGCCTACCTGCGTTCGTCGGTGATGGGCGTGCTGATAGAGGCCACAGCGCAGGCATTTGCCGACAACGAAGAGGCGATTTTGAACGGTACTTTCCGCAAATCGCTCATCGACCACATTCCAGACGAACTGCGCACGGCCTACGCCAACTGCACGCGTGTGTCGGCACCGAAAATCTACAAATCGTCGATTGTGCTCGATGTAGAATTGGCAGGCTACAAAATTATTTCGGAACTGCTCGACGACCTTGTGCGCGCCACATTCAATCCCGAAAAACTCTACTCGAAACAGTTGCTCAACCGCATTCCTGCGCAGTACAACACGCAAGCGGCATCGGTTTACGAACGCATCATGGCGGTGTTGGACTACATTTCGGGCATGACCGATGTGTATGCGCTCGACCTTTACCGCAAAATAAACGGCATGAGCCTACCGACGCTGTAAAGCGTTACCAACCAATAAAAAAGGTTAAACTTTCTGAATAAACCAAGTTTGTAGAAAAAACTTGGCTATCTTTGGCGTGCAAAAAAATGAGCGTGTATCGGGAAATTTGATCTATACGCCAGAATTTTTGATACAAGTGCTGGTCCAGTAGAAATAGACCCCATCGATGGATATAAATACACATCGAACAATGGTCAATACTACTATTTGTATCGTATGATAGTGAATGATTTTTAATTGGAGGCTGCGTTTTATGAAGAAAAACATGATTATTATCGCTAGTGCTTCTGTTTTATTATTGTTGCTTGGCACTTGTAGCATACGCCGTTTTTACTATACTTCGTTTGTATGGGCATACTATCAGCCAGACTCTTTGGCGCTGACATGTTACGAAAAAACTGCGTTTGCCATCGACTTCAATATAGGCAGCGAGGAATTCTATATAAACCATGTCAGCCAAGAGTCAGAGGGCTTGAAAAAAGAAAAATTCGATTCACTCTGTCGGCGATACGATGATTTCGGATACAATAGATGGATTGGCACATCCACTGGTAGTATGAAAAACCATTTTTTGTCGGTAGATTTCAAGTCCATCACGGTTACAAGCGATGTCGATTTCGATGCCGCACACCCTGCTGGCACACCACTCAACGACATCACACAATTTGCCGCTATATCGCCAGTGAAGTACATACGGAGTGGCTACAAAAACAAATGCCATTGGTACAAAGTGATAAAAAAGAGTTCACACCTGATGAAACGATATGTTTTTATGGGCGACACAAAACTACGCTTACCAGAGCATTTCCCGATAGACAAACGCTTATCGGAATCTACCGAAAGCGATTTTGAACTACTTATGGGACAAACAGACCAATATGGTTCCAATATAGGGCGTATTGGCTGGCTGCAACTACTGCAAAAGCCCAAATCCGAAAACTACACTATCACGGTAGAAATTGTTGATAGTCAAGGTCATATATGGCGCGCATCAGAAAGCACAGCAAACTCTCACAACTGGCTGACATACAAACCATTCTGAAATTTTGGTGTATAGTCAAAAGAAATGAACGAAAAAACAGAAAAATTTTACTTACAAAATTTGAGTTAATTCACACCAAATTGAACCATGGCGAAACATATCTTTGTAACGGGCGGCGTAGCGTCGTCGTTGGGTAAGGGAATAATTGCGGCCTCGCTCGGTAACCTGCTGAAAGCGCGCGGTTTCGGCGTAACCAACCAAAAACTCGACCCATACATCAATGTCGATTCTGGGACGCTCAACCCCTACGAACACGGCGAATGCTATGTAACGGAAGACGGCCACGAGGGCGACCTCGATTTGGGGCACTACGAGCGTTTTCTCGATGTGCGTACCCACAAAGCCAACAACATCACCACGGGGCGCATCTACCAAACTGCCATCGAACGAGAGCGATGCGGCGATTTTCTTGGCAAAACAGTGCAAATAGTGCCGCATATCACCGACGAGATAAAACGCCAAATACGCCTGCTCGGCGAGAGCGGCAACTACGATTTTGTAATCACCGAAATTGGCGGCACCGTCGGCGACATCGAGAGTTTGCCCTACATCGAGGCAATGCGGCAAATGCGCTGGGAACTTGGCAACGACTGCTGTTGCATACACCTGACCTATGTACCCTACTTGGCCGCCGCCAAAGAGTTGAAAACCAAGCCAACCCAACACTCGGTGAAGGAGTTGCAACAAGAGGGCGTGCAGCCCGACATCGTGGTGTTGCGTACCGAGCGACCAATTCCCGACGAACTGCGGCGCAAGGTGGCGCAGTTTTGCAATGTGGCTGCCGACTGCGTGGTACAATCGCTCGATGCGCAAAGCATTTATCGCGTTCCGCTCGATATGCTCCACGAGGGACTCGACCGCGCCGTGCTGCACAAAACTGGCTACAACACCCAACAACTACCTCCGCCCGATATGGCGCGCTGGAACGACTTTCTGCACCGCCTCGAAGGGGCTACCGAAGAGGTGCGCATTGCCATTGTGGGAAAATATGTGCAACTGCAAGATGCCTACAAATCGATTCGCGAGGCACTGACGCACGCCGCCGCCTACAACAACCGCAAATTGGTGCTGACCTCTGTTTTGAGCGACCATCTGACTGAAAAAAATGTGCAGAAAAAGTTGTCGGGGCAGCAAGGCATTGTTATTGCGCCTGGCTTTGGTGCGCGCGGTGTCGAAGGCAAATTTGCTGCGCTAAAATATGCCCGCGAAAACGACATTCCCTGTTTTGGAATCTGCATGGGAATGCAGTGTATGGCCATAGAGTTTGCGCGCAATGTGCTGGGCTACAGCGATGCCAACTCCACCGAGTTCGACCCCGACACGCCGCACAACATCATCGACATGATGGCGGAGCAGAAAACGCATAAAAACAAAGGCGGCTCTATGCGCCTTGGTGTCTACCCATGTCGCCTAAGACACGCCAGCCGCGTTGCGAGCATATACACCACCGCAGCCGAACCAGACGGCATCGTCAGCGAGCGACACCGCCATCGCTACGAGTTCAACCACGCCTATCAAACCGCTTTCGAGGAGAATGGTTTGGAGTGTGTGGGCATCAATCCCGATTCGGAATTGGTAGAGATTCTTTGCCTGAAAAATCATCGGTGGTACATCGGTGTGCAGTTTCACCCCGAATACGCTTCGACGGTGCTGCACCCGCACTCGCTTTTCGTCGATTTTGTAAAAACAGCCACACAAATCACCCAATAATATGCGAACCATTCACGAGAAAGACCTGATTTTCGACGAGTACATCACTCCCGAACAGATAGCGCAAGCCACCGCGGCCGTAGCAGCGCGCATCAATGCCGACTATGCTGGGCGCGAACCGCTGTTTGTGTGCGTGCTAAACGGCGCATACGCCTACGCCGCCGACCTGTACCGACAAATCGCTCTGCACTCCGAAATCACTTTTGTGCGCCTAAAATCGTACGAAGGCACATCGACCACAGGAAAAGTGAAAATGCCGATTCCACTGCAAGAGGAGGTGAAAGACCGCGACATCATCATCATCGAAGATATTGTCGATACGGGCATTACAATGCACACTTTCAAGCAGTTGCTGCACGATTTGGGGGCGCGCTCCGTGGCCGTGGCGGCGTTCTTGTTCAAACCCGAAGCCCTGCTCCACGCCGATGCCAAACCCGAATATGTGGGTGTGAGCGTGCCAAATCGCTTTTTTCTAGGCTACGGACTGGATTACGACGGTTTCTGCCGAAATCTGGACGCAGTGTATGTGCTGCGCGACAAATAACCGCACGGCAATTCCCGAAAAATTGGCTCTCTACGCTGTCTGCAACAAGCGTTAGGGGCGGTCGATGAGCGGAAATTTGACCACAAATGTGGTGCCTTCGTCCTGTTTGGTGGTGAACGCAATTTCGCCTTGCGACATCATAACGATGTTTTTGGCAATGCACAAACCAAGTCCCATGCCGCTGCTCTTGGTGGTGAAATTCGGCGTGAAAATGCGCTCTGCCACCTCGTCGCTGATGCCGCAACCGTTGTCGGTTACCGACACCACCGCGCGCCCATTCTCCTCGGTCAGCACCACATCTATCTTGCCGCGCCGTGTCGATGGAATGGCCTGAATGGCGTTTTTCAGCAGGTTGTTGAACAACTGCGTCATCTGTTCGGCATCGGCCAAAATAAACGCCTCGTCAATCGTCGCCGAGTAACTGATTTCGACATTTTCGTGATTGTTGCGGAACAGTTCGACCTCGGCACGCAGTTTGGCATACAAATCGACGCGTGTGAGGTTGGCCATCGGCATACGCGCAAAGTTCGAAAACTCCGACGCAATGAACGACAGCGTGTCGATCTGCTCGATGAGCGTGCGCGAGGCGGTGGCAAAATAATCGTCGAAACGCTCGCCGCCTATCGCCTTGGTGCGCTGCAACTGCTGTATGGTCAGTTTCATCGGCGTGAGCGGATTTTTTATCTCGTGGGCAATCTGCCGTGCCATGTCGCGCCACGCCAACTCGCGCTCCGAAGCCGCCAACTGTTGCGCACTTTCGGCCAACTTATCGACCATGTGGTTGTATTCCGTAACCAACATACCAATCTCGTCGGAAGCGGAGCCGTTGTACGATATTTTGTCGTTGGCTTTGCCGCCATCGAGCCTGATTTGGCGCAGATTCAGCCCGAGCGTTTTCAGTGGGTGCGTCAAACGCCGCCCGACCGCCAAGGCAATCAACGCCCCCAGCAGCAACGCGACAAAATAGAGATTCATCAGCAGTGCGCAGTAGAAAAACAGGTCGCGCCACAGGTTGTACGAACTGAAAAACATCGGCACACAGATGTACGAAGCCGTTTTGCCGTCGCCGTCGTGCGTGGTGGCGTACGAGGCCAGATAGTCGAACCGACCGATACGCTCCTCTACCACCACACTCTGGTCGATGGGCGCAAAAAAGACCTCAGGATTGATGCGCCGCCCACACAGTCCGCTCGTGAACAGATAGGGACGCGAGGTCGCCATCAGTTCGCCGTCGGGATTATAGACATGAATATCGGTGCGGTAGAGTTTCGACAGGTCTTGCAAGAAAAATGCCAACTCGCCAAGACTTTCGGGCGAAATGCCAACATGCTGAATATAAGGCTGTAAGTAGGCTTGTATGTAGAGCGTTTTCTCCTCGATTTGCCGTTTTTGGTCGCTGCGGTAGCGCGTGTAGATGAAAAAGAGCGATGTAACAAACGCCATCGTTATGAACAGCACCGACATGATGACAAACATACGCTGAATGTGCGCCACAAAAGTGTTTTGGAACGAAAGCCGCCTATTGACCAGCACGCTCGTGGCAAATGCCACCGTTACCAGCAGAAAATAGAAGAGAAACAGGTAGGTCCAATAGATGAGAAATGCGCGCCCCGGCTCTGGGTGTCGCTCGCCAACCAGCACGCAGGTGTCGTCGGCAAAGCGGAACACATGATGCACAAATCGATGCCAATAAATCACATCTGAATCGCCCACAGGCACTTCGTCGAGAAGGTTTGGATAGACAAACACGCCGCTGTTCAGCGACTTTTCGCCATGCTTATACACCGCCGCCGAGAGCAGGAGATTGATATTCGTTTGCGGACGCGAAAAGATGTCGCTATCGCTCATGTCGCCCGTGCGATAGAGCACCACAAACAGCCGATTCACGCGCCCACGCTTCCCCGCAAAATCGAAAATGCCGACAAATTGGTACGAATCGCTCTTCATGTGGTTGATGTAGAAGTGGTCGGTGTATGGCTGCAAAGTGCGGTGAGCAATCTGCCTGTCGTAGCGGTGCGCCGACGGCGACTCCAAATCGGTGGTAAACACCTTCATCGTATAGTTCACGCCATCGTTCCAATAGTTGCGAAACGAAGTCTGATTCAGGTGCGCCAATAGTTGCGACATCGATATGGGGCGCGTCGCCATGATGTGCGCAAGTGCTTGGTCGCCAATGAGTTGCGTTTCCAAATCGGCCAACCGTTTTTTCGTATAGATGTCGTAAGTGCTTTTTGCGCCCGAAGCCAAATTCTCGGCAATCATCGCATATTTCACCCGTTTTTGCGCCAATGTGTGCATATACACATCGCTCAACACAAACAGGCAGCAGACCAGCGTGAGGCACTGTACCTGCCAAAAACGGTACGAACGATGCACGCGGTAGCGCAGCACATCGACCGTGCAGCAGACAACGAGATAGCCAAAAATTTCCCAATAAAATGGCCTTTGACCAAACAGGCACGATGCGCCGAAAACAACCAGACAAAACGCCACATCGGAGAGCAAAATCTCGGTTAGCGACAGCGCACGCCTGAAACTAAAAATCAACTTGTCGCGCACCAGCACCAGCGTAAACACCCAAATGAACACCAGCAGCGACGCCAGCACCGAATGAATCGACACCTGCTCGAAACTGACAAACACCAAATCGAAACTCGAATTGCCCACCAAATCGTGCAGCAGATAATCGACCGAAAAGATGATAAGTACCGTAACTAATTGAGCCACAGCAAATTTCAAACGCACTTTGGTGGTGGCGTGCCAATGAATCGGCAGCGGCAGTCGGACATAAAACACCAGCGCAATGGCGCACAGCAGCGCGCTACAAATGGCCAAATGTCCCAGCGACGGCATCAGATTCGACGCATAGTAGAGCGGCGAAAATAGGTCGGCAGCAAACAGCAGATGCGGCACACCAAAATGCACGCAAATCACGGTGATAAGTCCAAAGAGCGACACCGCCCCAAGGTAGTTGCGCAGCGACCAAAAATTGGCACCAAACAGCCAGTGCAACTTGACAAAAAGCAGCAAAAACAGCAGATAAGCCAGCCCGTAAAGGCACAACGCCGCAATCTCGAGCGGCAACTTGTCGAGCGAAGCCTCGCCTTTCGACAACGAAAAAAGATAGTCGCCACTGGCCGAAAAAAGCGCATCGGCATCGTCGGGCGCACCAACATCGACCAGCACGCGCCTATCCATAGCAAAGCCCGTAGCAAACCGATTTTCGATGAGCGGATTTTCGTCAACCGCATAGCGATATTTCACCACAACGAACGCCACCGCCGCCGAATTGTCGCCAAAATGGAACGATTTCACCACGCCGCAAGCGTTGTTCGCCTCGCAATAGCGCGTGCCAGCAGCCGTCAATTCTTGGGTCGGCACATTCGACAGATCGACCGTGTTGTCGCTCCAAAAGACCATCTTGTCGCCACGAAACACAAAATAGACGATGCCGCAATTCTCCTCGCCATCTAAATCGCCTTTTGGCCAAACGCCCGCCTCGGCCGCCGCCGCCAACTGCCGCAAAACCGTGTCGGCGCACTGCTCTTTATGCACCAACGCCCGCTGAAACTGCGCCACAGGCAACTCCCACTCGCCCGAAGCGCGGTAGAGCCTATCGTGCAAAACACCCAGCGCACAGCACAGCACAAAGCCAGCCAACAACAAAAAATAGCGTGTTTTATTTTTCATAAACATTCGGGATTTCAGAATTTAAGAGTTTCAGAATTTAAGAATTGTGGATTTGGTTATTTGATTATTTGGTTATTTGATTATTTGATTATTTGGTTATTTGGTTATTTGGAGAGTTGATTATTTGGAGTGGAGAGTTGATTTTTAACCCCTCCGAAAAACTGCCGTTTTTCTCGTCCCCTTGCAAAGGGGACAGGTTCGCGCCCAAGTTGGTGCAGTCCTCTCCCCTTTTCAAGGGGAGTACCTGCCGAATGGCAGGGGAAGGGTTTTGTTTTAATTCAGAATTTTGAATTTAGAATTATGAATTTTTTGCGTTCAACAGCGACGCAATTTTCAAATCTTCAAATCTTCAAATTTTCAAATAAAAAAAAGGCTTTTGTCTATTTTCTATAAACTATAACCTCTCACCTATAAACTTTTTTTGTGGATTTGGTTATTTGTTGAAGCGTTCGGACGCACTCGGTGCGTCCCTACTTTCGCACTTTCACACCTTCACACTTTTTCACTAAAAAACTTCTCACTCAAAATCACTACTCACTTCTCACTTTTTCAAAAGGCTCTCCTCGTGATGATACGGCTCGCCAGCGACGATGGTGTGCGCGCGGTAGAGTTGTTCCAAAAATATCAGGCGAACCATCTGGTGCGAATAGGTCATTTTTGAAAGAGATAACAGCCCATTCGCGCGGTCGTAAACGGCCTGCGAAAAGCCGTATGCGCCGCCCACAACAAACACCAAACGCTTATCAGCAGCCTGTCGGCGGCGTTCGAGCCAAGCCGCAAACTCCAACGAGGTCTGCTGCCGCCCTTTGTCGTCGAGCAGTACCACAAAATCGGTCGGTTCCAACAGGCGGAGCAACTGCTCACCCTCTTTATCGCGCTGCTGCGGTTGCGTGAGCGACTTTGTGTTTTTCAGTCCAGCCGCCTCCACCACCTCGAATGGGGTATAAAATTGCAGCCGCTTGGCATATTCGCCAATGGCATCGACCAAATAGGGCGCAGTGGTCTTTCCTATCCACAAAAGTACAATTTTCATAACAAGATAAAATCAAAATTCGTGCCAATGCACACTTTTCCAAAGAAAATGACTATCTTCGCAAAAAATTTCGTTGCAAATATCGCATTTTTCGCCCAAATCGGCAAATGGCGCACTACAAACAGATTTTGGCACAAAATTTGCTTGAAGAAAAGTAAAACAAGAAAAGAACTGCGCACCATGAAAAAATGCCTCTTGATAGCAACGCTAATCGTCTGTCTGCCAAACCTATACGCCACCGTCATCGACAAAGTAGCCACACATTTCGGTGAAGGCGATGCCGAAGGAATTGCACAATATCTGAATGCGAATGTCGAACTGTTTATCAAAAACGCCAACAATGTGTTCACACGCCAGCAGACCGAAACGATACTCAGCGACTTTTTCAAGAAAAACCCCGTGAAAGAGTTCACCGTGAGCGACCAAGGCGAGCGCGATGGCAAACAGTTCGCACTCGGAAAACTGGAAACGCAAAACGGCACATTTCGCATCTATTTCATGACCAAAAACAACCTAATACAACAACTTAGAATCGAAACAAGCAAATGACCGACACTTTAGACAAACAGATTGCTCTGTGGTTTGCCGAGGATATCGGCGATGGCGACCACACTACCCTTTCGTGCATTCTAGCCGACGCGCGCGGCAAGTCGCAACTCATCATCAAAGAAGATGGTGTGCTGGCTGGCGTCGAGGTGGCAAAACGCATTTTCCACGCGTTCGACCCCGACCTGAAAATGACGCAACTGCTGCACGACGGCGACCGTGTGAAGCGTGGCGACATCGCTTTTGTAGTCGAAGGGCGCATACAGTCGCTACTGCAAACCGAACGCCTGATGTTGAATGTGATGCAGCGCATGAGCGGCATTGCCACACGCACCGCCGAATATGTGAAACGCCTCGAAGGCACGCACACACGCGTACTCGACACACGCAAAACCACGCCCGGACTGCGGTTACTGGAAAAAGAGGCTGTGAAAATTGGCGGCGGCTGCAACCACCGCATCGGCTTGTACGATATGATTCTGCTGAAAGACAACCATGTCGATTTTGCGGGCGGCATCGACAAAGCCATCGCACGCGCCAAAGAGTACTGCCGTGCCAAAGGCAAAAATCTGAAAATAGAGATCGAGGTGCGCAACTTCGACGAACTAAACCAAGTGCTGACCGTGGGCGGTGTCGATCGCATTATGCTCGACAACTTTACGCCCGAAGCCACGCGCCAAGCTGTGCAACTCATCGGCGGCCGCTACGAAACCGAATCGTCGGGCGGCATCACCTTCGACACCCTGCGCAACTACGCCGAATGCGGTGTCGATTTTATCTCCGTTGGCGCACTCACCCACTCCGTCAAAAGCCTCGACATGAGTTTCAAGGCCGTGAAGTGAGCGGAAAAATAGTTTCTGGTTTTTAAGTTTATCGCGCTTCGCGCTGTTTTTGAGTTTTTGTTGAAGCGTTGAACTGTTGAATTGTTCGGACGCACTCGGTGCGTCCCTACAAATCTATGTTCTATGCTCTATCTTCTTAAAATCTTTCTTGCGACTTGTATCTTGCTACTTGCTACTATTATTCATTTTTCATTGTTAATTATTCATTTTCTTGGTCGTAGCCCCCTTTCTCGTTTCCCCCGAAGGGGGAACGCCACGCAACCAACACCAGCCGCCAATTCTTAATTCAAAATTCTTAATTGATTCCAACCCCTACCCCCACTTGCGTGGGTACTCCCCCTATCTGCTAACGCAGCAGGGGGGAGAGAATAGGGCGAAAGCAAGCCAGCACGCAACGGCAGAGGCAGCAACAACTTTGGTAGCGC
>CAVKTI010000068.1:0-11025 GCA_963659365.1 Acutalibacteraceae bacterium
ATTGCTCAAACGAGTTTGGCACTGCGCTCGCTTATCGAAAAAATTCTATGTTTTTAAGTTTCAGGTTTCAGAGTTGTTGGCGAAGCCGATTTCAAATTTCAGATTTCAAATTTCAAATTTCAAATTGTCGGTATTTTGAACGCCGCAATTATTATTCATTGTTAATTATTTATTGTTAATTTTTTTGGCAGTGGTCTCTTTTCCCGTTTCCCCCAAAGGGGGAAAGCCTTTTGGTCTTCGTCTATAAACTATAACCTCTCACCTATAAACTTCTCGGGCGTGGCATGCTGCGCCCCTACTTTCTCACTTTTATACTTTCACATTTTCACACTTTCACACTCTCTTGCTACTTGCTACTCATATCTTGCGACTGTTTTATTCCATCGCGTTCGAGTAGGGCATCGATGGTGGGCTCTTGGCCGCGGAAACGCTTGTACAAGTCCATGGCTGGTTCGGTGCCGCCGCGTTCCAAAATGTTTTGGCGGAAACTGTCGGCCGTCTTTTTGTCGAAAATGCCGTTTTTCTTGAACACCGAGAAAGCGTCGGCATCGAGCACTTCCGACCATTTGTAACTGTAGTAGCCAGCGGCGTATCCGCCCGAAAAAATGTGCGTGAATGCCGTCTCCATCTGCGTTTCTGGCACAACGGGCAGCACTTTCACCTGCTCCATAGCTTCGTTGCCAAAGGCGATAACATCGCCATCGAACGGTGCGGTGAGCGTGTGCCACGCCATATCGAGGTAGCCGAAACTGAGTTGGCGCGCGCAAGCGTAGGCGGCGTGGTAGTTTTGTGCCGCTTTTATCTTGTCAATCAACGCTTGCGGCATCGGTTCGCTCGTCAGATAGTGCTTGGCAAAGGTGTCGATAAACTCCTTTTCGCCGAGGAAATTTTCGTTGAATTGCGAGGGCAGTTCCACAAAATCGCGTGGCACATTGGTGCCCGACATCGAGGCGTATTGGCAGCGTGTGAGCATACCGTGCAGTCCGTGTCCAAACTCGTGGAGAAAAGTTTCAACCTCGTCGTAGGTGAGCAGGGCGGGCTTGTCGGCTGTGGCGCGCGTAAAGTTCATCACGTTCACAATGTGCGGTCGCGAATCTTTTTTGCCTTCGCGCCATTGTGGTTTGAAATCGTTCATCCATGCGCCGCCACGCTTGCCCTCGCGTGGGTGAAAATCGCAGTAGTAAACGGCCACAAAATTGCCTTTGCTGTCGAACACATCGTAGGCATCGACTTCGGGGTGATAGACCTGAATCTTCGGATTTTTCACGAATTTGAGACCATACAGGCGGTTAGCCAGCCCAAATACGCCTTTTTTCACATTTTCGAGTTCGAAATAGGGGCGCAATTCGTCGTCGCTGAGGCTATATTTTTCGTTTTTCAGTTTTTCGGAATAGTAACTCCAATCCCACGCTTGCAGGGTGGCGTAGAAGCCAAGCGAATCGGCAAATTGTTGCAGTTCGTCGTACTCGGCGCGTGCCACTGGCATATATGCGTCGCGCAGTTGGTCGAGCAGTTTATAGACATTTTCTTTGGTCTCGGCCATGGTTTTGTGCAGCGATTTGTCGGCGTAGCACGACTTGCCAAACAGTTGCGCCAATGCCAGTCGTGTATTTACTATTTCCTTGATAATCTGCGTGTTATCAAATTCTCCGCCGATGCAACGCGTGTTGTAGGCCATGTAGAGTTCGCGGCGAATATCGCGGTTGTCGCAGTATTTCATCACGGGCAGATAGGTGGTCGGTTTCAGGTCGAGCAGCCAGCCGTCAAGCCCTTTTTTCTCGGCGTTGGCGCGCATCATCTGCTTGGTGTCGTCCGACAGACCAGCCAGCAGACTTTCGTCTTTGATAAGTCGTGTCCAAGCATTGGTGGCTTTCAGCACATTTTGGCCGTAGGTGAGCGTGAGTTCGCTCAGTTTGGCCGTCAGTTTTTTGTAGGTCTCTTTGTCGGCGGCCGACAGGTTTGCGCCGTTGTTGGCAAATCCTTCGTAGATGTCGTCGAGCATTTTGGCCTGCTCTTTGGTCAGTTTCAGTTTGTCGCGCTGCTCATACACGGCTTTTATGCGCGCAAAAAGTTTTTCGTTGAGCCGAATTGTGGCACTGTATTCGCTTATTTTTGGCGACAGTTCCAATTCGATGGCTTGCAGGTCGTTGTTGGTTTCGGCACTGGTCAGGTTGTAGAAGCAACTCGCCACCACCGATAGCAACTGCCCCGATTTTTCGTAGGCTTCGATGGTGTTTGCAAATGTTGGTGCGGCGGGATTGTTGGCTATCGCGTCGATTTCGGCCAACCCTTGGCGCATGGCCTCCTCGAAAGCAGGCATATAATGCTCGGTTTTGATGGCATCGAACGGATAGGTGCCGTGCGGCGTGTCCCAATTTTTGTAGTTGAAAAATGGATTTTCGGCGTTTGTCATAATGCAAACTAATGTTGAGATGAGAATTAAACTGAATTTTTTCATACCGATTTTTGTTTGAAAATTAACACACTATTTTGTTCCGAGTTCGTCTTTCTCTTTCATACGAAAACGCTCGGGGTCTGGTTGCACAAATTCTTTGCGGTTGAAATCTTCGTTGTAGCCAGGGCGAATGATTTTTTTCGGGTTGTTGTATTCGTCGCGGTCGAAAACGCCGTTCGTTTCGGGTTTGGTAACGCCGTCTAAATATTTGACCATCAGGCGTTCGCCGAGTTTTTTCCATGTTTTGAGCGCAGTTTCGGCCTGTGCGTTCGAAAAGTCCGTCAAAAATTGTACCATACTCGTCGAATCGTACGATTGCGCAAACGAATCGGCTTGGCGCACGGCATTTTCAAAGTAATTTTCCCACTTTTCTTGCTCGGCTTTGATGTCGGGCATTAGGTCGGAATAGCGCGTGTAGGCCATGTTGCACACCCAGTTGTTCACCCAAAAAGCCGATGTCCACGAGAAATCGAGCAGACTGCCGTTGCGCTCGCTGAACGATTCTGGCACTTTTGTCAGGCAGCAATACATCGGCACATAGAGGTTGCCAGTGGCATCGTCCACGCCGAACCACAAAATGCCGCCAATGGCGTTTGGCAGCCAGTCGCGCATCTGCGCCACAAAGGTGAAGCCCGTTTGTTGCGTGGCAACAGGGCGTTCGTGGTAGTATTCCGTGCCATCGACTTTGTAGGCGAGCGGACTTGGGCGGAACGGCGTGGCGTAAGGGCCGCTGCCTGCGCCCACGGTCATGTCGAGCGGCGTGCCTTCGTAGTGGTCGCGCATACGCTGGCGCATCTCTTTCAGCGAGATTTGGTGGTCGGGCTTAATCCACAGCGGCATACGATTGAGCGTTTCGCCGTTGATATAGTCGATGTATTGCCCCATATCGGCGTTCACGGCGTTGAAAAATGCCCACACACGCGCTTCGCACCAGCGAATGCCGCCAAAATCGAGCGGATTGTAGGTGTCGGAGAAACTAAACTCATCGTCTTTGCCTTTGAAATAGCCTTTTTTGCGTGCAAAATCGATTACATCGGCGGCATAAACTACATCTATTTCTGGTTCCGACAGGCGGTCGATATGCTTGCTGCTGATGCTGTTCGGGTTTTGGCGCGATTCCAGCGGAAATGTCGTGATGCGTGCTTGGTTGGCGTGCGCCGAAACGCAGTCGTCGGGCAGACGGCGCGCCACCCAAACGGCACCTTTGTTGCCAACGCCTTTGCCAATCAGTTCCAAAATCCACACTTCGTGCGGGTCGGCTATCGAAAACGATTCGCCGCTGCTGCAATAGCCGTATTGCGCTACCAAATCGGTCATGATGCGTATGGCTTCGCGGGCGTTTCGGGCGCGTTGCAGTGCGATGTACATCAGGCTGCCGTAGTCGATAATGCCTGTGGTATCGACCAACTCGTCGCGGCCGCCGTAGGTGGTTTCGCCTATGGTCAGTTGGTGTTCGTTCATGTTACCAACCACATTGTAGGTTTGTGCCGCTTCGGGAATTTCGCCCAAGTATTTGCCCGTATCCCACTCATACACAGGGCGCATTGTGCCTTCGGCGTGCGTGGCGGCAGGGTAGTGGTAGAGCGCGCCAAACAGCGAATACGAGTCGGCCGAGTAGGTAATCATGGTCGAACCATCGACCGACGCACCCTTTCCCACCAAAAAATTGGTACACGCCCAACCCACACTCGCGCAGGCCGCAAACAGACTGATAATGATTGTTTTTTTCATAAAATTTCAGATTTTCGAATAGGTTGATAAGTTGATTGGTTGATGAGTTTTGCTTCGCAAGATTTTTGCTTCGCTCGGCATAGTTCAAACGAGTTTGACTCTGCTCTCGCTAATCGCAAAAATTGATGAGTTTAACGCATTGATGATGGTCTGTGATTTTTGTTTTCAGGTTTCAGGTTTCAGGTTGTCGGCATTTGAGTTGCCGCAACTATTATTCATTGTTTATTGTTAATTTTCTCGGACGCACTCGGTGCGTCCCTACTTTCACACTTTTATACTTTCTCACTTTCACACTAAAAAAACTTCTCACTGCTAACTTCTCATTTCTCACTTCTAACTAAAAATTCCTCACTCCTAATTCCTCACTCCTCACTTTTTTAGAACGGGTATCCGACAGCAAAGTGTAGAGCAAAGTCGTTTTGCCATGTCAGGTCGGTGCGCCAACGCTCCGAAGTGGTTGTGCCGCTCGGTTCGTAGAGTTTCACGCCCATGTCGAGGCGAATGACAAAATAGTCGAAATCGGCGCGGATACCAATGCCGTAACTGCACGCAATCTCTTTGTAAAAGGTCGAAAACTGGAAATAGCCGCCCGACTGCTCCTCGTAATCTTTTATTGTCCAAATGTTGCCCGCATCGACAAACAGCGCACCGTAAATTTTCCAAAATAGTTTGAACCGCAATTCGGCGTTCAAATCCAAACGAATGTCGCCCGACTGGTTCATATAGTCCACCGAGCCGCTGTTGGCGTAACGCCCTGGCCCAAGTGTGCGCACCGCCCAGCCACGCACGCTGTTGGCACCGCCGCTGAAATACCGCTCTTCGTACGGAATAATCGACGCATTGCCGTAGGGGAACGCCACGCCGATGCCGCCGTGAAACACCAACCGCATATTTTTGTTGATGTACTGGTTGTAGGTGAAATCGAAATCGCCTTTGACATACTGCGAATAGGCGATGTTGAAAATGTGGTACTGCCCGTCGTCGCTCTTTTTCTGCCCGATGGCGTTGCTGATGCCGTAGAGCAGGTTGCCCGCGGTCGATATGTTGCTGCGCAGCGTGTAAAAACTCTGCGCGGTCGAGTTGGTGCGCTTGTTCGAGTTCTGTATGCCCAAGCCGAGCCGCATAATGAAGTGGTCTTCGTAACTGTAGCGTATCGACGACGACGGCGTCAGGTACTGGCTGCGGAAAGTTTCGCTAATCCACGGCAGGTAGATGTAGTTGATGTCGATAAGGTCGAACACAAAACGCGTGCGGTGCACATTCCATGCGTATTTCATGCCGAGATTGGCGATGTTGCGCTTGTATTCGGGACGTTGCTGAAAATTGTAACCCACCGAAAATTCGGTCGTTCCGCCAATGCGGCGGCGCGCTTCGGTTTTCATAAACGGCATCAAAAATTCTGGCACAATGATGGAAGCGTTGCCGCCTACCTCGTAGGCGTTGCGCAGCGCACCGATTTTGCCCATCGCTTCGTAACTGCCGCGCGCACTCACTTTCAAAATCTCCGCACCTCTGAAAGCGTTTTTGTTCTGATAGGTTACTCCCAACCCGATACCGAGGTCGCCTGCCGAGTTTGTTCCCTCCAAATCGACCGAAAAGGAGTGCTTTTTCGACGGTGCCACCACCACCACGCACGCCAAACTGTCGCCGCCCAACTCGCGGAAGTTGATATCGACATATTTCGTGGCTTGCAGCGCATTGAGTATGGCGTAGGTGCGCTCTACACGCGACTCGTTGTAGCGTCTATTGGGCAAAACCAACACCTTGGAAATCAGTTTCTTGGGGCGAAAACAACTCTTTTTCGAGTGAATCACCGTGAATCCCTCGATGGTGGTGGTGTCGAGGTCGGCTCTATTCAGTTTGCCGTCGTCGCTCATCGATTTTTCCACATCGTAAATCGTTACGCTGCTCACCGTCTGCTTGGTGAACAGTTGCCGCCGAATCGAGTCGTTCTGACTGTAATTGTCCTGCAATTTCAGCGTGATGTCCACTTCGTGATTGGCGCTGTCGGCCTCAAATTTCAAAGCCTCTTTCTGAAAATAGTAGTAGCCGCGCCGCCGCAATGTCTGCGCTGCATTTTCGCGCTCGGTGGCGAGCATATCGGCATCAAACAGGTCGCCAGGCTTGGGCAGTGTGGTTTTGCGCCGATTCAGGTAATACATCACCGAGTCGTCGGGAATGTCGATTTTGTACGATTTTATGCGGTACGGCTCGTTGCCAGTAACTACAAATGTGAGGTCGGTTTTGCGATTTTTCTCCGTCGCCGATACCTCGACGGTAGCGTCCCAATAGCCCTTGTTTTTCAACTCTTGCGTCAGTTGCTCTTGCGAGGTTTGGGTCAGCAGACTGTCGTAAATCACAGGCTCTTCGCCCATTTTGCGCAACCAGCGGTCCTTCCACTTGTTCGAATTTACATCTTGCGCACTGTAAATGCCGAGTTTGGCGCGCCCCATGCCCATAAAACGCGAGTTGGGTGTCTGCCGCAAATACGACTGCAAATGGTCGGCTGTGGCCTCTGGCACATTCGATTTTATGGTAACTTTGTTGAGCAATGTCTCGCCTTCTGGCACATAACGCATGATGTTGCACGAACAGCAAAACGCTGCTACACAGCAACTTAACACAATGCGACGATGTAACATTTTAGCCACAGGCTACAACAACTGCTAAATTAATAAAAATGTGGTGCAAATTTAGCAAAAAATCTACGGATTTCTTATCTTTGCACAACGAAAATCGTGCCAAAAAGCATTTTTTGCGCACTAACGAGAAAGTTATAGATCTCCCCTTTAATATGCTATCGAAGAATCAGCAAAAAAATATCCGCGCGCTCTCGATGAAAAAAGTGCGCGACGAACGGCTTCTGTTTGTGGCCGAAGGCGAAAAACTTGTTGGCGACCTGCTCGGTTTTTTCGAGTGCGAAGCACTGTTTGCTACCGAAAAATGCCGCCTGCCGCTCGACGAAAAACTAACGCAACAGGTAACCGACAGCGAGATGCAACGCCTCTCGCAACTGACCACGCCAACTGCGGTGCTGGCCGTATTCCGCCAACCGCAACGCCCACTCGATGTGCGCCAGTTGAAAACGGGACTGATTTTGCTGCTCGATGCGGTGCAAAATCCAGGCAATTTAGGCACAATCTTGCGTATCGCCGACTGGTTTGGCATTCACCATGTGGTCTGCTCGCCCGACACCGCCGATGTGTTCAACCCCAAAACGGTGCAAGCCACCATGGGCGCACTGGCGCGCGTGCAGGTGCATTATGCCGATTTGGTCGCCTTTTTGACCGACTATCGCCAACTGAATCTGCCCATTTACGGCACTTTTTTGGACGGTACCAACCTCTATCAACACCAGTTGCGTCCGTGCGGCGCCATTCTTCTTGGCAACGAGGGCAACGGCGTGTCGCCAGCGGTGGCGGCGTTCGCTACCGAGCGCATTCGCATTCCCAATTTTCCCGATGGCGCACCCACTTCCGAGTCGCTCAATGTGGCGGCTGCGGCGGCTGTGGTCTGCGCCGAATTCCGACGGCGAGCGGCGCAGTAACGCACTGCACATAAGGGAATTTCTATTATCACGAGAAGAGTGAGGTTTTTTGAATAAAGAATAAGGAATAAAGACAAAAGACTTTTTAATTACCCAATTATCTAATTTTCAATTACTTAATTAAATTTTGGCGACTTTTTTGATTCCGAACGGCATTGGGCGGCGAGTGTCAAAAATCAGGTTTTGTGTTTCGAGAGAGCGTCATCACTGTTTGAGCGAAGCGAGTTTGATGACGCCGAAACCAAAACCGTCAATTTTTGGCAACGCTCGCGCTCCTGCCGCGACTTTTCTTTGGTTCGTTTCTTTTGGTCGTCAAAAGAAATGAACCAAAAACAGACGGAAATTTTTACTTGCGAAACTTTTCCCCCGAAACGAGATATTTATCGAAGCCCAAAACAAAAAGCGCAACCATTTGGCTGCGCTTTGTTGTTATTTCGCTTGTTCGGTTTCGGTGGTCAATGCACCTGCATTTTCCTGCTTGTGCTTTTCTGAATCTTTCAGATTGTACATGATGAAATCGCAACGGCGGTTCGGCTCGAAATCGTCCACAGGTCCAGGCACTTGCCCCTTGCCATACACATTGATACGATCTTCGGCAATGCCGTAACGCCTTACCAACTGCCGCTTCGACTCTTCGGCGCGCCGCAAACTCAACGGGTTGTTCACTTTCGATGTGCCAACATTGTCGCAGTAGCCAATGATGTCGAGCCGCAACGCTGGGTCGGCATACATGCGGCGAGCCACTTTGGCCAACTCCATCTGCGACTGCAACGACATTTTCGATTTGCCTGTTTCAAAGTATATCGACGGAATTTCGCCCTGATACTGCCCATAACCGAGTATGCGCTCGATGGCATCTTTGTCGAGGGCTTGTCCCCATGTGTTCACAAACGAACCCGGAGGCGTGTTCGGCTCGCGGTCGCGGCTGTTTGGTACGCCATCGTTGTCGTCGTCTGGCTCCTCTTCTATCTGCGCCATTTCTATTGTGTCGTTGTGCAGATTGGCTATCAGTTGTTCCAATTCGGTAATTCGGCGTGTGTTTTCAGCCACTTGACCGCAGCAACCATCGCCGTCTTTGCGTTTGGCGTAGTCGTTTGGCGAGAGGTTACGCACATGCGGGCGTGTCTTGTCTTTCGGACTGTTTATCTTCCAGCGCAAGCCGAGACTCATATAGATGGTATTGTCGTTGGCGTTGCCTTTTTCAGTCGCATCAAAGTTGTCTTTGGCGTGCAAACGGTACTCGATATTCAGCGCAATGGCCAGCCAGCGCAAAGGATTGTATTCCAACATTGCGCCTATGGGGAAGGTTACCGCACGACCATCTTTTATCGATGGCGCTACTGTTACGCCATCGTTCGTTTTTTCGATGATATTTTTCGTGCCTGGTTCGTAGGCTTTCACATCGTAGAACGAAAATCCTGCACCAGCATTCAGATACAAACCCCATGTCTGGCGGCGGTTGGCGTAGAACATGTTGAGCATATTCAGCGAGAATCCCAAACTTACTTCGTGCGAAATACCATCGAAATCCATCGGCTCGGTAAAACGGCGTTGGAGTCTTGTATCGGGATCTTTTGCACCATAGTAATAGTAGTTGGCTTGTCCTCGGTAAGGGTTGTAGGCGTACTCCAAAAACAGACCGAAACCTGGATTTACGGTATATTCCACCATAAAGTCGAACGAGCAGTCGGCACCACTGCGTGGCCACATGTCGTTGTAGTCTTGGTGCTGGTCACCATCGAGAAATGCCACGCCCACATGGCCTGCTATCGACCAGTGGTTGCACTTGATGCCATATTTTTGCTTTTCGGGCTTCTCTTTTTTCGTCTTTGCAGGGGTTATAGTTGTCGTCTCCTCGCTTACCGTCTGCTGCGACACAACGATGGTCGTGTCGTTTGTGTCGGCGTTCACCAGTGTGTCGGCAGTGAGCGTGCTACTCTCTTCGACGACGCTCACAACGGTGTCGGGCAGGGCAGCCTCGGCCGAAATGTCTTCCTGCACAGCGGCATCCATAGCGTCGATGGTGTCGGTGGCGGTTGTGTCGGCCGCCCCATACGACGAGATGTTGCCTGCTGTCGTTGTGTTGAACTGCGCCATGGCATATCCAACTACGCCCAACGACAAGATAAGGAGTAACGATTTTCTTTTCATGTTCGTCTGTTTTTGTATTAGACTGGGTTACAAAACGCCAAAATTCAAAGGCCACTGCAACCTATGACCTTTGAGATTTTGATACGCTTTGTTACTCTGCACTCAATAATGCCACAAATCTTGCTCGAGATTCAGTATCTCGTTTTCTATGCGTTCCTGCTCCTCGCGAATGATGTTCGGGTCGGAGTATTTGTTCGGGTCGTCGAGCAGTGTGCCGCGTACATCGTAGTCTTTGATGATGTAACTGTCGAACTGCCGGCTCACAAAAAAGTTGTCGAAATCGACAATGGGATTGACATTGCGCCCCGTGGTCTTCATAAATTCCATCTGCATGTATGGGCGCAACCGCTCAAACGGAATCCAGCACATCACACCTTCGTCCACCTCGCCTGCGGGATCCCAATTCTGATTGTACTCTTTGTTGTAAACGGGCGCAATCGAAAGAATTTTGCTTCCCAAGGTCGATGTGTGCTTGTCGAAATACCAAGTTTCCTGTATGTAGTATTTGATGATACCCTGCGTGATGAACTCGATTTTTTTGTAGTCGTCGGCGTAGTCCTCGCTGTCGCCAAACAGACGCTCAACAAGGTCTTTCTGTATGTCGAACAGGTATTTCTCGGTGAATGGCGGCGGTGTCAGTTTGTCGGCTGGTTGTAGATAGCCCTTCACATCGCCTTGGAGCAATACCTTGAAAATGACAGAAAACAGATTTTTTTGCGACAACGAGTCGATGTTCTCGTACGGATAGTAGAGCGGCCAGTTTTGACGCTCGCGCAGGTCGATGGCACGAATCACCACTTTTTTCCACATGATATTGTCTATCAGTGGATTGACAGTAATGAGTTTCGCTTTCACATCTTCAAAATCGACCGACACGCGTGTGAACGAGCCGTCGGCATCAAACAAGAAACTGGTGCTGTCCACTTCGCCCGGCCACTGCGCAAAAAGTGTGCTGACCGAACTCAAAAGTGCTACGACTGTTACAAAAAAATGCTTGCTCATAATATCGAATCTTAAGGGGATTTCTATAAATTTCTTTGTAGTGATTTTTGATTTTTGGGATAGCAGATGTTTGGCTTGAGCGAAAGCGCAATGCGGTGGCATTGTAATTGAGTGAAAGTCAGACAGATGCAGTCCAAAA
>CAVKTI010000069.1:0-10407 GCA_963659365.1 Acutalibacteraceae bacterium
CTAAATCGCAAAATTGGTTCGTTTCTTTTGGTCGTCAAAAGAAATGAACGAAAAACAAACTTGAATAAAAAAACACGATAAAGCAATTTATAGAAGTTTCCTTAACAAAATCATGAAAGCACTTGTAAAAAAATATCCGAAGCGCGGCATCTGGATGGAAGATGTGCCTGTGCCAAAAATCGGTGTGAACGATGTACTCATCAAGATAAAAAAGACGGCCATCTGCGGTACCGACCTGCACATCTATAAGTGGGACGATTTTTCGCAGAAAACCACGCCAACGCCGCTCACTATCGGTCACGAATATGTCGGCACTATCGTCGAAATTGGGGCTGGCGTGCGCAACTGCCGCGTGGGCGACCGTGTAACAGGCGAAGGGCACATTGCCTGCGGACACTGCCGCAACTGCCGCCGAGGCAAACTGCATGTCTGTGAAAATTCGATAAGCGTGGGCGTAACGCGCGACGGTGCTTTTGCCGAATATCTCTGCCTGCCCGAAAGCAATGTGGTAAAACTCGACGACACCATTCCCGACGATATAGCCGCCATTATGGATCCCTTTGGCAACGCCACACACACCGCTTTGGCTTTTCCAGTACTCGGCGAAGATGTGCTGATAACAGGCGCAGGCCTCATCGGCACTATGGCCACGGGCATTTGCAGATTTGCAGGGGCGCGCCATGTGGTGGTTACCGACTTGAGCGACTACCGATTGGCGATAGCGCGCAAAATGGGAGCGACCATCTGTGTCAATCCCAGCAAGGGGCAATCGGTCAAAGGGGCGATGCAGGAGTTGGGCATCAAAGGGTTCGATGTCGGTTTAGAGATGTCGGGTTCGCCATCCGCCTTCCGCGAGATGATCGATGCCATGTATAAAGGCTCGAATATCGCACAATTAGGCATTTTGCCGCCCACCACCACGGTCGATTGGAGCGAAATTATCTTCAATGCGCTCACCATAAAGGGCATTTATGGTCGCCAAATGTGGGAAACATGGTACAAAATGCGCCAGATGTTGCTCTCTGGCCTCGACCTATCGCCAGTCATCACGCACCGCCTCAAAGTGGCTGATTTTCAGCAAGGTTTCGACATTATGGAGAGCGGTTTATGCGGCAAAGTGGTACTCGATTGGGAGTAATCAACAGGTTGTTGAAAACTTTTTTTGCATTTTTTCGTCAAAAAATTTGGTAGGTACAAAAAATAGTTCTACCTTTGCACTCGCAATTCGGAAACGAAGCGCGGGCGCTTAGCTCAGTTGGTTCAGAGCGTCTGCCTTACAAGCAGAGGGTCGGGGGTTCGAATCCCTCAGCGCCCACCACTGAAAATCAGGGAGTTACAAACAAAAACTGCCTGATTTTTTTTGTTTTCGGGACGGGAATCTGACTTTCGTAAGTGCTTGATTATCAAAAGCCATATTAAAATCGTATTAAACTGATTTGACAAAAAAGTGAACAAAAAGTGAACAGAAAGTGAACAAAGTGGCGAACAAAAAATGATAAAAAGGCGAACGAAAAGTGATAAAAAGTAATAGAAAAAAGTGAACAAAAAGTGAACAAAAGAAAATACCATTATGGCACGAATAAGTATAAAATTAGACCAACGCAGAGCGAATAAAGATGGGGAGTTCCCCATTTATATTGTGATAAACCACGCACGGTCGAACACATTGGTAGCGACAGGTGTATCTTGCTCGCCCAAAGACTATGAGGGGAGCGACACAATGCACACGCTTGCGCTGAAAGCACCGAACGCCAAGACGGTGAACCGTTACATTTGCGACCTATACAACGAGGTGATGCAATTTATATACGAACTCGACAAGAGCGGACGGCTCGACACAATGACTTGTGCGGAGGTGCGCACGGCATTTGAGCAGCGCAATGCGCAAGAGGTGCAAGAGCCGAAAGAAACATTTACCGAACACTTGGCAGCAGTGGCAGCAACAAAGGTGGGCAAATACCGCCAGTCGTTCGACTATACGATGCAGTGGCTGCAACGCTTCAACCCCGACCCGATAGAGTTTGAAGCGTTGGACTTTGCTTTTTTACGCAAGTTTGACCTATTCCTGCAAAGTAACAACATCAGCCCTAACTCACGCGGCATAATCTTTCGGAATATGCGCACGGTGATGAACGATGCTATCAACAACGACTTGACGGACTGCTACCCTTTCCGCAAGTTCAAGATACCGCACGCACAAAAGGACAAGACCTATTTGCGGTTAAACGATTTCAAACAACTGCTTGCCTACCGACCCAAGACCGACGGCGAGCAGACAGCCAAAGACCTCTTTTTGTTGTCGTTCTATCTGTGTGGTGCAAACCCTATCGACATATTCAATATGAAGCCAGCGCACAACGGCTACATCACCTTTGTACGCACCAAGACACAGAGCAAGACGCAGAGCGACATCAACATCAAACTGCAACCCGAAGCCATTGAGATAATAGAGCGGCACAAAGGCAGTACGCACCTGCTCAACTTTATCGACAACTATCTTTCGTACGAAAACTTTTACCATTTTATGGGCAAGAAAATGCGCCACCTTTCAAAGATACTCGGCATCGAGGGGCTTACATTCTATTGGGCGCGCTATTCGTGGGCAACATACGCCAGCCGTTGCGGTATCGACGAAAGCGTTATTGGGCGTTCGTTGGGACACGCCCCCTCGTCGCTTGCAGGGCGTGTGTATATCACTTTCGATTGGGAACGCGTCGATGCAGCCAACCGCCAAGTGATTGACTACCTACACGCCAAATAGCGCACCAGCCAACCACTACCAAGCAGAGCCACGACACAATATCGTGGCTTTTTTCATACCCTTTTCTATCGATTTTAACATTTTTTAACATCTCTAAAATAGACAAAAATAGAGAAAAGATAAAAAGGGGTAATTTGTTGATATTTTCGTGCCTTTTGTTTGTAGTAAATGCCTTTTCTTTGCCACAAATGAATAATCATAAACGAAAAGACAATGGTAGGTACAATAGTTTCACTTGCGTTGAGTGCGGCAGGTGCGGTAGCATCGGCTATTGGCAGCAAAAAAGCCAACGACAAACAGCAAGCCGCTCTCGACAATCAGCGAGCGCAGTCGAACGCATTTTACGACAGCGAGATTTATCAAGACCCAACGCAGCGCAGCGACAACCAAGCGTACTTGAAACTGCTTGACAAAAAGTTGAAAAAAGCCAACGAGATAGCGGAAGCCAAGAACACGATAATGGGCGGTACGCACGAGCAGGTATTGGCGCAGCACCAGCAGTCGGTAGACGCTTACAGCGATGCCATTACACAGATGGTGGCTAACACCTCGCAGCGGCGCGACAACCTCTTGAAAGAGAAGCGTGCAGCGCAAGTGGACTACGACCAGCAGCAAGCAGGCATAGACGCTGCAAGAGCGCAGAACTGGGCGAACCTCGCCAGCAACGCCGCCAACATTGGTGCAAGTGCTGTGGCAGGTTTCAGTGGTGCAGGGAGCAAGACCAAGAAAGACGATTTGGGGGACAATAGTCCTGGGCAACTCGTCAAAGATACGCCCGATGCCGTAACAACGCCAACAGCACAATCTGCTCCTGGCTTTAACAAAGACGGCAAAATCGACTTTTTCCCACCACGATATTAAATTTACGACTATGGCAAAAGAGAAAGATAAAGGACAAGAGAAAAAACCTGTAACATATCGCAACGATTGGCAGCAGTTTTCGGCGGAGAATGCCCCCGATTATTCGGAGAGGTCTGCCAAAATGAGAGCGGCTATAGATGCTGCGAGAGCAACCGCCCCTGCAAAAGTCGCAGAGAAAGATAAAGGACAGCCAGCAGCCGCCCCTGCACAAACGGCAGAACCTGCGGTAGCACAAGACCCTGCACCAGCAGCCGAACCAGCAGCAGCACCAGCAGCACAAGACCAAGCAGCAAACCAAGCAGCAACGCCAGCAGCAACGCCAGCAGCAGCCCCTGCCCCAGCATCGGCATCGGCGGCTATGATGCCTTTGGTAACGGCGGCGAACCCGACAGCGAACACCGTAAAGAACAGCGGTGGCACGCCCAAAGGTTACAACCAAGTGCAACTGAACACGGTACAGAACGGACAGTCGGCATCGAACACGGTGCAGACGGCAACACAGACGGCGACACAAGCGGCGGAGCAGCAGGGACATCAGACCAGCACCAGCCGAAAGACCTTTGACGCAGAGGCGCAACGCCAAGCAATGGAGGCAGGGCAAGACTATATCAATGGTGCGCCAAGTGCCTACAAAGAGGAGTTGGACGAACTCGGCTTTGGCGTAGATGGTCCCAACCGCAACAAATTGTTGCAAAAAATGAAAGAGGGCGTTCCATTTGCGCAAGCCGTGCAGGACATTGCGCTTGAGGGAGCGAAAAACGAAAAGGAGAAAGCCGAGAAACTGGCGCGCACCAAAAACACAATAGCGAACTTGATGGAATCGTTCCGTCTTGCTACCGACATAGCAAGCGGCTTTTCGGGCGGTAACATCTACAAGCGCGAGGGTAACGGCAAGATTGTGGAGCAGAACCGCGCCGACATCAAAGCCGCCGACGAGAAATACCAGCGCGCACTCGACGATTTCAACAACAATATGCGCAACCTGAAAAAGGACGATTTGGCAGAGCGCAGACGGCGTGCCGCACAACTGGGCGAGGTTGGTTTCGGGACAAGCACCGAGAGCGACAGCACAAGCAAGAGCAACAGCACAAGCGACAGCACGAGCAACAGCAACCAATCGACCGCAACGGCAAGCACACAATCGGGGTCGCACAACCAGTTTGTGCAAGACCAACAGTTTGCCGCCGACGCAGCCGTAAGAGCGGCAGCAGCACGCAGCGGAAAAGGCAAGAGCGACACAATTACGGTCAGACGACCTTATGTCGATAAGAATGGTAATACTCAATTTCGGACAGAAGAAGTGTCTTGGGACAAGTCGGCAAAGGCGCAAGTGCGTGCAGGGCTCTACAACTATCTCAACGACGAAGCGATGAACGACAAAAACTCCCAAATATACAGACAAATGACAGAGTTCTGTCGTCTAAACGGTGTCGGCACAACTGGAGAAGATGGTGTCTTTACTCCCGATTTTAATGCATTGAGAGCCATATTGAACGGCAACGGAAAAGAGTATGGTTACGACGAGCAACAATATGAGAACTTGCTGATAAATGGCTATCCAATGTTCGACAGAACAGACAAAGCAATGCACCCTGTTGAGCCAGACAAGAAAACGGAGCGAAGGGAGGGGCGAACATACAATAATGGGGTAACAGGTGGCAATTTCGTCCCTGCTGATATGAGAGGCAGTCTTGATTAACTATAAATGGTAGAGCAATGGCAACACAAAACGACTATAATCGGCAAGCATACGACCTACTCAAAGAGCGCGGCTACATTACCAAACTCGATTACGATGGTTTTTGCACAAAACTTGAAGACCCGACCTATTCACAAAAAGTGTATGATTCTTTAAGAAAAAACGAATATATCACCAAACTCGATTACGACGGATTCAAGACCAAAGCGAATGTTGGCGTAGTAGCCCCTGCTCAACCTACTGGCGGCATTCCGCAGCAGCAGTCGTTTTCTGATGTACCCGAGAACCTCACGGTGCAGCAGATGGACAGCATCTCGAACGCCGAGAACGCACGCTTCGGTACAGAGTTCACCACCAGCGACCAACAGCAGCCACAAGAGGAGAAAAGTTTTTGGCAAAGATTGGGCGACAAATTAAACGATGTCGTAGCAAAGACACAGCAGGGAGTTGCAGTAGGCGGCGGACTTGCACCGACACAAGCATCGTTGGCGCAAGAACGCAAAGACGCACAGTTGGTAGAAGATGCTGCCAACGCCGACCGCAGAGCATACGCCGAGAACCCTTATCTGAAAGACGACATTGCGCTGACGAACCAAGATGTACAGGCTGGCAAGTACAAACCCAAACAGGAGAAAGACGACCAAGACATCTTCGACAACCAAAGCGAACTCTATCGGCGCACACCCGACGGAGAGGCTGCCTACAACAAGATGACGGAGCAGGTGCGCAACATTCAGCAGCAGTATATCGACCAGTTCGCCAAGAGCGACGAGTTCCGCAAACTGCAAGAGCAGTACCAACAACAACTGAACGCCGCCAACGGCGACGATGCCAAAGCGGAGGTTACACGCCGTTTCAACGAACTACTGAACAAGCGGCTCGAGGAACGCTACGGCGCAGATATGGACGAAAAGTGCCGCACGGCACAAGCCGAATACTTTGAATCGCTCTACAAAGCACGCCAACAATCGTACGACGGCGCACGCGAACGCCTCTACGCACCGATAGTGCGTGAGAAAAACGAGAACATACTTAATAGTGTAAATGCCACGCTCGATAAAGAAATTGAACAGCAATACGAAAAGTTATTCAAAGAAGACCCCTATCTGTTGCAAAACGAAAACACGGCAGCAGTTGCGCTATTCACCGCTAAACGAGGGTTGAGAAGCAAAGAGGGGCAATTACTGCAAACAGCGAAAGACCGCTTGGAGGAGAACAAAAAACTTATCGACGCGGCAGTCGAGGGCAAAGGCTTTTGGGCTGGCTTGGGCAATACGGCTGGCGACTTTGACAACTGGACGATGGGCTTGTCGGAGTACTACAACAACAAGAATGTGCGTGCCGTACTCGAAAAAGCCGACAAAGGCGAGGAACTGACAAAGGCAGAGCAAGCAGTGATGGACGCTGTTGCGCTCGAAACAATGGCGCACCAATACTACGCCTACCAACTATCGCGTATGTATAAGGCTGGCGAAACCACTGGCGCAAGTCTGCCCTTTATGGTCGATTTTATGATAAACCCAATAGCAGGTACTGGCAAAGCGTTGGCAAAGACTGCTATGAAATGGGGCATAAAGCGTGGCTTGGCAAAAGGCACACGCTATGCGGTGCAGATAGGCGCACGCTTGGGCGGCGACCTGCTCGGTGCAACAGGTATGACACTAACCACAGGCGCAGGGCGTATAGCCGCTGGCACAGAACAGCGTATGACTGGCGATGTGATGTCCGACATATCGTACGACCGAGAGAAAGGCACATACAACA
Organism: Acutalibacteraceae bacterium; assembly: GCA_963659365.1. Classification (GTDB taxonomy): domain Bacteria; phylum Bacteroidota; class Bacteroidia; order Bacteroidales; family Paludibacteraceae; genus W0P28-013. Next base: position 7,086 of record CAVKTI010000069.1, read on the forward strand.
TCAACTACAACGGCAGAGAGAACCAGCAGACATTCGGCACAGCATTGTGGAATAGTGCTGCCGACCAGTGGGTTGAAAACTATTCGGAGATGGCTCTTAATGTATTCAACCACAGCGGCAAGATGGTTGAACGCTGGATTAAACAGTCGCCATTGAACGGACTATTCAACGCAAAAGGTGCAGAGGCGTTCAAACATCTGTGGAGTGCTTACGACAAAATACAAGAGCGTGCGCAGTTTCACGGTTATCTCGGTGAGGTCAGCGAGGAGTATTTTGGCAATCTGTTGCGCCTTGCAGTAACCACCGACACCAAAGCCGAAGATGTGTTCAGTGCCGACGCACAGATAGATACTTGGATAGGTTTAGCCCCCACATCGGTAGCCTTTGCGCTGCTTGGTATGGGCGGTCGTGGTATCAACAAATACAACAAATACAAAGCAGGTAAGGAAGCGTACGCCAACTATCTGTCGAGGCTAACGCCACAAGAGCGCGCTACATTCGACATTGTGCGGCAGCATATCGAGAACGGCGACACCGACTTTGCCAAAGACTATGTGAAAGAGATAGCGCGCGACTATCGACTTACGCCGCAGCAAAAGCAAGACCGACTGCAAGCCGTCTATGCAACGCTGTACGACAAGCAGTATGCCGATTTCAAAGGGGCGATAGAGAACGAGATTCGCTCGAACCTCGACGCACTATATCGACCACGCGTAGGCTCTGACGGTAAACTGACTTTCGCCTTTTTGGACGGCAACCCTGTGTCGGTATCGCACCAAAACGACAACGGCACATACCATATTATCGATGTTAATGGCAACGAGAGCGATGTTGATGGCAGCGCACTGACCGATATAGAATCGCACAACTACGACGAGTTCATTCAACAATGGACGACGAAGCAGTTGCTTACCGACATTGTAGAGCGGCGTTTCAGCAAAGGCGACAAGATTACCAACGGCGAATACGAGGGCGAGATAGCCGATTTCGACGGCAGCAATGTAACGATACGCTTTGCCGACAACACCACTGCCAATGTACCCTACTCCGAGATTGAGGAAGACTGGGGTTTTGTTGATGAGAAAAAGATGGATACCGCCGCAGCCGAAACGGACAAGCAGACCAACGAAACGAACGGTCATGTTACCAATGTACGCATAGGTGGCGAGAGCGCAACATTCTATGTTAAGAGCGGCAACCTTGCCGTTACCACCAACAGCGACGGCAAACCAATTATCGACAAAGGGCAGTCGGACAAAGTGTTCACTGTGGTCAATGCCGAAACAGGCGAAGCAACGCAGGTCGGTATCGAACGAATAGCGGAGGTGTTGGGCGACGCTACGGCACAAGAGATAAAGGAGCAGAGCAACGAAGCCATACGCCAAGCGTCGTACAACGAACGCAACTACCCAGCAGGGTCTATCGTCTATAACGAGCAGATGCCCAACGGACTGACCTCTATTGTCAGCACCGACGAAAACGGTATCGGCATACAATCGCTCAACGAGCAGACAGGACAGATAGAACAGACCAACATTCCAAACGAGCAGCGCAACACTTGGCGGCGGCTCAATCTCGAACAGGGTAACATACTGCAAACGCAGGTCAGCACAATAGAGATAATCGAAAATAATGGTGCTGACGGCTACACTGTATCTATCGACGGCGCACAGCCACAACGCATAGGCGCACAACAACTCGCCGACAAACTCACAGCCGAGCAGTTCGATGTGGCTGCCTACGAAGCACAATACGGAAAGGTTGAGCAAGAGGCGGAGCAAGAGCAACAACAAGCCGAGCAGCCGCAGCCCGAACAACAGCAGCCCGAACAGCAACAACACCCCGAACAAGCGCAAGCAGAACAGCAAGAGGAGGGCGCAGAGTTCAGCGACGAAGATGTGAATGCCACCGTTACGGACATATTCCGTAAGTTGCAGAAGCAGAAAGAACTCGCCGCCAAACCTATTTCGCTTATCGACGAAAAAGCAGTTGCCAAACGCGAAGCCGCCAAGCAGGAGATTGAACGCTTGCAACAACTCTACGACTACTGGGACGGCATAAAACAGCGCAGAGATGAGCAGAAAACGGCAGCAGCCAAGCAGCGCAAAGCAGAGGACGAAGCAGAACGCCAACGCCGCGAAGCAGAAAAGGCAGCACAAGCCGAAGCGGAGCGCATAGAGCGAGAAAAAGCGCAGGGCGTTCCCGATGTGTCGAGAGATAACGCCATCGACGCACGCAAACGCGGCTACCGCATAGAGAGCGGACGCGTCATCGAACGGCAGTTGCCAGTGAAAGGTATCTACGGAAACTCCCACGAGGTGATGTTCTCGACAAAAGACAAACCGCTGGGGCGTGTGAAAGTGGTAGAAGCAGGGGCATTGCAGCCAAGCCATATCAACGGCGCACGCAACAACCGCTATTTCATTACCGAAGCACAGCCAAAGGAGCGCACCGACAAAGCAAGCCAAATGGCAGCCGAAAAGATTGCGCAAAACATTATTCCGCAACAGATAACAGAGGGGACGACCGCCTATCAAGGTGCGCCAGTCATCAACACACGCGGCGAGGTGATACAGGGTAACAACCGCACCACCGCCCTACAAAAGATGTACGACGAGTTCCCCGACCAAGCAGCCATATACAAGCAATATCTTATCGACAACGCCGAAAAATTTGGTTTGAACGCCGACGAGATAGCAGCAATGGAGAAGCCAGTGCTGACTACCGAACTCAATGTGAGCGACGAAGAGGCAATACGGCTTGGGCAAAAGAACGCACAAGACACCGAAAGCGGTGGTCGCCAGCGTATCGACAGCGAAAAGACAGCGCAAATGCTCGGCAACAAGTTGTATAACTTTGCGCAACGGCTTACACAGTCGAACGACGAGGAGATGCCGCTGACCGATGTTATTGGTGCGAACGGCAAGACTGCGCTCAAATACTTGAATACGCAGGGCATCATCAACGAAACGCAATATCAAAGCGCATTCGACAAGAACGGCAACCTAACCCCCGAAGCCAAGTCCGACCTGCTGGGCGTGTTGGAGAATATGCTGTTTGCAGGAGCAAAGAGCGACCGCATCAAAGAGATGTTTTCGACACTGCCACAGCCAGCGCAGAAAGCCATTTTGCAGACCATAGCACGCGACGCAGAGAACAGCAACGACGCAAAGGTTGCGCCTTATCTGCAAGAGGCTATCGAAGCCTACTACTCGGTGAAAGACGACGAGGTTTTTCTTGCCGCAAAGACGCTTGACGAGCGTATGCGTGCCATTGATTCGTGGGCGCGGCAGAGCCAAATGGACTTTGCAGGTAACGCCTT
>CAVKTI010000070.1:0-10395 GCA_963659365.1 Acutalibacteraceae bacterium
CCTTTTCAGACTCACAAAGTTATACGCCTAATCCCCTAGATTTATCGGGTGAGCCCAAAACTCCCCGAACTTTCGCTCGGGGAGTTTGCATTTTGTTTAGTTGGTGCGTTGTAGCCAGCGCACATAGCAGAAGTCCATGCGGTGCGGCAAATCGGCATTCTTGGGGAACATGCGGAAGGCGTACTTGTAGGTGCCGCCCTGCTCGAGCACATATTCGAGTTTGAATGTGAGCAACGCTCCCTCGCGTTTCACCAAGTCGAATTCGCGCTTGTCGGCGATGTGCATCTTGCCTTTTTCGTCGGTGCTGGTCATCACCAGTTCTACACCGATGCAGGTGTCGTTCAACTCTTTGGTGTCGATTTTGGCAACTATTTCGGTGCGTCCGCCCACCTCCACTTTGTCGAGGTTTTGGATTTCGAGCGACTGCACTTCGATGTTGTCCCAGCATTTTGCCACGCGTTTTTTCCAAGCGGCAATCTCTTTGGCTTTGGCGCAGCCGTTGGCAGCGAGTGCGGCCGAGCGTTTGGCCAGTGGCGTGTAGAAACGCTCGATGTAGTCGTCGATCATGCGTTTGGTGGTGAAGCGCGGCGTGATTTGCGAAATCGATTTTTTGATGTAGGCAATCCACTCAGGCGAGAAACCTTTGGTATTTTTGGCAAAATAGAGCGGTATAATCTCGTTTTCGAGCATACTGTAGATGGTTGCCGCGTCAAGTTGGTCTTGGTGTTGCTGATTTTCGTAGGTGCGTTTGTCGGTCAGAGCCCAGCCTGCGCCTTCTACATAGCCTTCGAGCCACCAGCCATCGAGTACCGAGAAGTTGAGTACGCCGTTCATCTGCGCTTTTTCGCCCGATGTGCCAGAGGCTTCGAGCGGGCGCGTGGGCGTGTTGAGCCAAATATCAACGCCCGAAATCAGGCGTTTGGCCAAGCGCATATCGTAGTTTTCGAGGAAGATGATTTTGCCCAAGAATTGCGGCATACGCGATATTTCGATAATGCGTTTGATGAGTGCCTGTCCGCCGCCGTCGGCTGGGTGCGCCTTGCCAGTGTAGAGGAACTGCACGGGGTGAATCGGGTCGTTCACAATGCGCTCCAAACGCTCCAAATCGGTGAAGAGCAGGTGGGCGCGCTTGTAGGTGGCAAAACGGCGTCCAAAACCGATAATCAGCGCATTAGGATTGATACGGTCGAGTATCGAAACGATTTTCGACGGATCTTGCTGCGTCTTGAGCCAATTCTCTTGGAACTGCGTTTTGATGTACTCTATCAGTTTGTTTTTCAGAGCGGTGCGCGTTGCCCAAATCTCTTCGTCGGGCACATCGTTTATCTTGCTCCAAATTTTCATGTTCGATTGGTCGGCGTAGAAGCCTTTGCCAAAATACTTTTCATAGACGGCTTTCCACTCCGAGGCCGCCCACGACGGCATGTGAACGCCGTTGGTAACATAACTTACATGGAGTTCTTCGGGCAGATAGCCTTTCCAAATGGGCGAGAACATCTCTTGCGACACTTTGCCGTGAAGCCAACTTACGCCGTTCACGGCTTGGCACATATTGCAGGCAAAAACCGACATCGAGAATTTCTCCTGACTGCCAGGATTTTCGCGTCCCATATCGATAAATTCGTTCCAACTGATGCCGAGTTTTTCAGGATAACTGCCCATGTATTTGCCAAACAGACTCTCGTCGAAAGCGTCGTGGCCAGCAGGAACAGGCGTGTGGCAGGTGTAGAGCGACGAGGCGCGCACCACTTCCAACGCTTCCGAAATGTTCAAGCCGCTCTGCACATAATCGACCAAACGCTGCACGCTGATGAGCGCGGCGTGACCCTCGTTGCAGTGGTAAACTTGCTTGGTGATGCCCAATTTTTTCAACATCAGCATACCGCCAATGCCGAGCATAATCTCCTGTTTCATGCGGTTTTCCCAGTCGCCGCCGTAGAGTTGGTGCGTTATCGAGCGGTCCCATTCGCTATTCATCTCCATGTCGGTGTCGAGCAGGTAGAGCGACACGCGCCCCACAGCCACGCGCCAAACATAGGCGTACACAATGCGGTCGGGATAAGGCACTTCCACAATCATCGGTTGGCCATTGGCCTCGTGCACCTGCGTAATCGGCAGGCGGTTGAAGTTTTGCGCCTCGTAGTTGGCTATCTGCTGACCGTCCATCGTCAGTGTTTGCGTGAAATAGCCGTAGCGATAGAGAAACCCGACGGCGGTCATGTCCACTTGGTGGTCGGAAGCCTCTTTCAGATAGTCGCCCGCCAGCACGCCAAGTCCGCCCGAGTAGATTTTCAGGTGGTCGGTCAAGCCATATTCCATGCTGAAATAGGCTACCGACGGATATTTGTCGCTCGGTTTTGTATCGACATAGGCGCGAAATTCGGCATAAACTTCGTCCAATTTTTTCAGAAATTTCTCATCTTCGGCCAGTTCGTTGAGGCGTTCCACTTTCACATGCTCCAACATGGCCACAGGGTTGTGGCGCACTTGGCTCCACAATTTTGGATCGATCGAACGGAACAACGACTTGGCATTGACCGACCAGACCCACCAAAGATTCAACGACATTTCGTGCAGACGCTCGAGTGTCTTCGGCAGTCTGGTTTTCACTGTAATTTCAACCCAACTGGGTTCGTTTACATGATTCACTTTTACTTCCATAATAGTTCTAAAATGGTGTTTATTCGTTTTTTGAAACGGTTACTTTTTCACTTTTCGCAGAGCAATGTCGTACGCTTTGTAATAGTAGGCGATGAACTCGCTCCACAGGGCTTTTTGTGCCGTGGCGGCTGCGCGTGCGCGAATCTTGTTCTGCTCCACAGCCGACAGATTGGCGTATTCGGCCATCATGCCCGACACTGCAGCAACCACCTCGTGGTAGTTGTAGTCGGAGCGATGCACCACGCCCACGCCCATGTCGATATTTTGTGCCGATAGCGATGCCCACTGCCCAAAGCCCGACAAATCGGTAGTGATAGTAGGAATGCCAAAAGCCACGCTCTCGAGCGGCGTGTAGCCCCACGGCTCGTAGTACGACGGATAGGCCGTGAGGTCGAACCCAATCAGCAGATTGTAGTACGATGTATTGAAAATGCCATCTGCGCCGTTCAAGTAGGTCGGCACAAAAATGACTTTCACAGGTTCTTCTTTGCGATTTGTGAGGTGAAACCAATGAATTGCGCTCAAAATGCGGTCGTTCCACGGTTCTACCAAATTGTGCGTTACAAACGGATTGTCGAGTGTTTCGGGGTGGCGGCCAGCCAGTTTCTCGGCCAAATCGATGCGCGCGCCACTCGACCACGCTGGCACCAACACAAACGCCACCACTTCGCGCGAGAGCGGCCGCTGCGAAAGCGATTTCAGCGACTCGATAAATAGGTCGATTCCTTTGTTTTTGTACTCGTAACGCCCTGATGTTGAGATAAATAGCGCATTATCGGCCAGTTTGTAGCCCAACAACGCCTCCGCCACGCGGCGCAGTTTTTCGCGCGCACTTTTCCGTGCCGCATCGAAGCGCACGCCTTTCGGCACAAAATCGTCTTCAAAACCGTTGGGAGTAACCACATCGGCAGGTTTTTCGAGCAGTTGCGTACATTCGCGGTCGGTGATGTCGCTCACCGTGGTGAAGCAGTCGGCCACATGTGCCGCCACTTTTTCTACCGAATGTTTTGCCACCATGTTCAGGTCGCGTGCCATCTGGTCGCCGTTGTACTCGTGCAGATAGTCGTAGAGCGGCTTGTGGTTGCCCGCAATAGAGCGCCCTATCGAAGTGGCGTGTGTGGTGAAAATAGTGGCAATTTCGGGCATGTGGTGTTTGAGATACAATTCGCCGAAAGCGGTCATCCACTCGTTGAAGTGCGCCACAATGCGCTTTTTCCCCAATTTGTAGAAGCGGACAAAACTCTCCACCGCCATACCAACGGCATAACCAAACATCGACGAGTCGTCGTAGTCGCCGTAGGCTTGCAGCGAATCGACACCAAACCAGCGCCAAAAATCGCCGTAGATGTTGTTTTTCTGCAACAAAAACGGCTTATAATCGACGAGCATAACCAGCGGTCGCCCGCACACATTCCAGCGTCCAATGCGCACTTTCAGGTTTTGTGTGTCGTGCGCAAATGCCACCCAATCGGCAAAATCGTCGGTGGGAATAAAATCGATTGCTTTGCGTTCTTGCCAAATGTCGGGACCGATGAACAGCAGATGGTCGCCCAACTTTTTTTCGAGGGTACGCGCACGCGTCGAGAGCACCGTGTAGATGCCGCCGACCTTATTGCATACCTCCCAACTCGTTTCGAAGATATAATCGGGTGAAATGTATCCCATCGATAGAGGCGTGTTATCTTTTTTTTGCGGTTGCAAAGTTACAAAATGTTTGCGACATATCTGCAAACTTGCGCATCTTATTTTTCGTTAAAAATATGTTTTACAGCATAATCGCACAAAAAAACAGAAGCGTCGCTCAAAAAAAACGCTCCTGCCCTTACTATTGCAGTGTCCAAGTCTTGCGACTTGCTATCTCGACTAAATTTATACGGGCGTAGCGAACTTAAATCCATGTTTTTGAGCCAACTGTTTGAGGTCGCCATTACTGCGTATACACTTGCGTATACAACGCTTGTCGTCTAACATCTGCTGGAAAACATTTTTGTTTTTAGCGTTAGATTTGTCCATAATTTTACCCTTTTTCGATGGACAAAAATACAACATTTTTTCTAATCGCACAAAAAAGACAGAAGCGCCACTCAAAAAAAACGCTCCTGCCCTTACTATTGCAGTGCCCAATGCCGTTCGCATTCCGAAACGCCGCAATTATCAAATCTTCAAATAATTTGGTCTTTTGTCTTTATTCAATGATATTGTTTATTTTTCTCGGACGCACTCGGTGCGTTCCTACAATTTGGAATTTGAAATTTGAAATTTTGAAATTGCGGCTCTGCCGCATCACTGCTCACTATTTTTCGAGGTATGCCACAATGTCGCCTTTTTGAACCATTGTGCCCTGCTCTTTCGGCTCGATGATTTTGCCTGCAAAGAGTGCTGGCATCACCTCCAAACCGCGCCCATTGGTCTGAATGGCGCACAAGAAATCGCCCTCTTTGTACTGCTTCCCTTCGGCGGGTTTCACCGATTTGTCCAGATAGTCGAACTCCCACAACAGCCGCCCCGAAGCGGTCGCCGCGATTGGTTCGGCGTTTGGGTGGCGCAACGCACGGAAATCGGGCACTTGCACCACCGCTCCCGAAGCCTTGAACTTGGCCTCCATCTTCTGCTGCAACTCGGCATTGAAGCGTTTTTTCGCCTCGCCCGACTTGTATTCGCGGTATTGCTTGTCGTGCATGGCAAACTCGAACAGTTCTTCGTCGTCTTGACCGCGCTCCCAGCCGAGTTCTTCCATCTCTTTGATGTATTTTGGCAACACATTCGGGTAGTTGTCCTGCGGATTGCCTTCGAAAAATTCGAACCCTTTTTCTTTGGCGAGTGCCACAATTTCGGGGTCGAGTTTGCCGGGCAGATGACCCGCTTTGCCCAAAATCATATCCCAAGTGTTGGGGTCGATCATCGTCCAGCGGCCTTGCCCTTTGCTCATGGCAAACACATTCATCAACGCCACATTTTTAGTGTATTGGCTGAACGGCGTAACCAGTGGCGGATAGCCGAGTTTTGGCCAAATATATTTCACTTCGTCGAACAACTGCACAAGCAGTTCGTCTTCGGTGAGTTCGGCTTTGCCTTGCGCTTTCAAATTGCTGTTGATGGCAGCGTGAACGCCTTTCAAATCGGCCATGAGCGAACCCATCATGCCGCCAGGCAGTCCGCAACCAACCAGCAACGAACTCATGTGGCTATTGCGCGGGTCGATAAAGTAGCCCAAAAAGTCGTCGATGAAACTCTGCGTCAGTCGGCGCGCCTCCATGTAGGCTTTCATATCGATTTCGGGGACGGCAAATCCAGCGTCCTTCAACATCGCCTGAATGGTGATAACATCGGGGTGAACCATGCCCCACGAGAGCGGTTCCATCGCCACATCGAACACATCGCCGCCTGCCTTCGCCACCTCGAGCACCGAAGCCACCGAAAAACCGGGACCGCTATGGCCGTGATACTGCACCGTGATGTCGGGGTGGTTGGTCTTTATCGATTTCACAATAGTGCCGAGAATCGTTGGGCGACCGATGCCTGCCATATCTTTCAGACAGATCTCCTGCGCGCCCGCTTCGATGAGTTGCTCCGCCATATTGATGTAGTATTCGGCGGTATGCACGGGCGAATAGGTGATACACATCGAGGCTTGCGCCACCATGCCCGCCTGTTTTGCCCAGCGAATCGACGGAATGATGTTGCGCACATCGTTCAATCCGCAGAAAATACGCGTGATGTCGGTGCCTTGCGCCTTTTTCACTTTGTACATCAGTTCGCGCACATCGGCAGGAACGGGATTCATGCGCAGGCCGTTCAAACCGCGGTCGAGCATGTGGGTCTGTATGCCCACCTCGTTGAATGGCTTGGTAAAGGTGCGCACGGCTTGGTTCGGGTTTTCGCCGTAGAGCAAATTGACCTGCTCCGAGGCGCCGCCGTTGGTCTCGACGCGCGCAAAACAGCCCATATCGATGATGACTGGCGCAATTTTGGCCAACTGGTCTTTGCGTGGCACATACTTGCCCGACGACTGCCACATATCGCGGTAAACGAGGCTAAATTTTATCTCTCTCTTGCCCATTTTTTTTGTGTTTTTCGATGTTTTTTCTGTAGGGGACTTCTATAAATTCCCCGTTTTGTAAAATTTTTAATAACTACTGGATTTCTGAACACTTTTGTGCGCTTTTTGTTTTTGGACTGCATCTCTTTGACTTTCGCTCAATTACAATGCACCGCATTGCGCTTTCGTTCAAGCCAAACATCTGCTATTCCAAAATTCAAAAATCACTACAAGGCAATTTATAGAAATCCCCTGATTTTATTCGGCTTTTTCGGCGGCTTCGTCCTGCTCTGCAAAGTCGGTGATGCCGCTGGCTATCAGCAGGTTGTACCACTGCACCAATTTTTTCACATCGCCGGGGTGCACATGGTCGCGGTCGAAGTTGGGAAGCACGCTCTCGAACCACTCAAAAAGTTCTGCGCCCGAGGCTTTCGGGTCGACAGAGGCGGTTTTGCCAGCCTCTTTGGCTTTGACGAGTTCGAAAATTTCGCGAAGCGGTTTTTCACCGTCTTCGGTAAACATGGCGATGTCGGACAGTGCCACGGCTTTTTCGTGGCTGAACGACGGGAAACGCTTTTTGTCGATAAGCGATTCGACGATAATCATGCCCTTGTTCGACTGTGCCACAACTTTGTACAGTCCGGGACGCCCCGTGATGGTCAGAATGTTTTTCAACATAATTTTTTGTCGGTTTGTTAAACAGAACGGCACAAACTTTGTGCCAAATACTTCGGTCGCAAAGATACAAAAAAAAAACGGCAACCAACACTGCGCTACACAAAGTTGTATTTTCCGCCAAATTTTGCGCCGCAACATCGGTTTATTTTTGTAATTTTGCGCTTGATAATTGACAATTGATAATTGATAATTGACAATGAAAGGTTAGAGGTGAGAGGTTATAGGTTATAGACAATGACTATGACCAAGACAAATGCGTTAAACTAATCAACTCATCAACCAATCAACTTATCAACTAAATTTGAAATTGCGGCTTGCCGCATCACTTCTCACTTCTAACTACTCACTTCTCACTAAAAAAATGACTTTGTATCCAAAATTGATTCTCGATGCGTTGGCGCATGTGCGCTATCCTGGCACGGGCAAAGATATTGTTTCGAGCGGCATGATCGAAGACGACATCCGCATCGATGGCTCGAAGGTAAGTTTTTCGCTGGTGTTCGACAAACAGAATGACCCATTTGCGCGCTCGCTGGTGAAAGCCTGCGAACAGGCCATAAAAACCTACATTTCGCCCGAGGTGGAAATCGCTGGAAATATCGCCATCAAGTACAAACAACAGCCCGCTGTCGAGGCGAAAAAGCCGCTGGAAGGTGTGAAACACATCATCGCCATCTCGTCGGGCAAGGGCGGCGTGGGCAAATCGACTGTTTCGGCCAATTTGGCGGTGGCTTTGGCGCAATTAGGCTACAAAGTTGGTCTGCTCGATGCCGATATTTTCGGGCCGTCGATTCCCAAAATGTTTGGAATCGAAGACGCGCGCCCTGTGGCGGAGGAGGTCGATGGGCGCAGCCTCATTGTGCCGATTGAGCGCTATGGCGTAAAAATTCTGTCGATAGGCTTTTTTGCCAATCCCGATACGGCACTTGTGTGGCGTGGCGGCATGGCCAGCAATGCGCTGAAACAACTGATTTGCGATGCTGCTTGGGGCGCGTTGGACTATTTTCTGATAGACCTGCCGCCTGGCACAAGCGACATTCATCTGACTTTGGTACAAACTGTTCGACTCGATGGTGCAATCGTGGTCAGCACGCCGCAGCAGGTGGCTCTGGCCGATGCACGCAAAGGACTGCAAATGTTCGAAAACGACAAGATAAATGTGCCGATACTCGGTTTGGTCGAAAATATGGCGTGGTTTACGCCCGCCGAACTGCCCGAAAATCGCTATTACATTTTTGGAAGAGAGGGCTGCAAACGCCTTGCCGAAGAGAAAGGCGTGCCACTGCTGGCGCAAATTCCGTTGGTGCAGAGCATCTGCGACAGCGGCGACGACGGCACGCCCGTCGCTCTACACCCCGACACCGCCACAAGTCTTGCCTTCCGCACCCTAGCCGAGCGCGTGGTGGAGAGTTTGTAAAGTTTATAAAGTTTGAAAGTCTGAAAGTGAGAAAGTGTAAAAGTAGGGACGCACCGAGTGCGTCCGAAAAGGTTATAGGTTAGCGTTTAGAGAATATAGAGGATAGATTGTAGAGCCGTCACAGTGTGGCGGCTCTACTGTTTTAATGAAAAATTAACAATGAATAATGAACAATAATTTGGCGGTGGGGTTGGAAACTAAATCAACAAAAAATCTCCGAAAAAATTTTTTGCTCAAAAATTTTGTAGATGAAAAAAAATCCCTACCTTTGCGGTGATGATGACGAGAAACAACATACATACGGCTATAGACGGGTGCGCAAGTTTGTGTGCGCTTGCTCATTATGCCCGTAACTCGCTGATTATCAAACAGTTGCCCCCCCCCCATATTAGGTAAAATTATTCCTAAAAATTGTATTAAAAGTGCTTTGCGGACGAATTTCTATTCGGTCGCCCTTTGTCGTGTGCAAAACTAATAACCCTATAAAATCTAAATTATGAAACACACAAAACTTTTCTTTACCCTATGTTGCGCAGCAATGGTGTTTGCCGCCTGCGAAAAGAATGATGAGCCGAAAAACGACTCGAGCAACAATCAAAACAAAGAAACCACTGACATTGAAAACAATAATGACCCTGAAAACGACACCAAAGAGGCTGTCGATTTGGGCCTGAGTGTGAAGTGGGCCACCTGTAATGTGGGTGCTACCAGCCCCGAAAAGTATGGTAATTACTACGCTTGGGGCGAAATTGCCCCCAAAAGCGAACCTTATACATGGGAGTATTACAAATATACAAGTGGTAAATACAACACCACTCTGACTAAATATAACAACAGTAAAACCTATGGTGCTACTGTGGACAGCCTTACCACACTCGAAGCCTCCGACGATGCTGCCACCCAAAACTGGGGCGGTTCGTGGCGTATGCCAAGCAGTGCAGAGTGGGAAGAACTCATCGAAAAGTGTACTTGGACTTGGACAACACTAAAAGGCGTGAATGGCTATGAAGTAAAAGCCGTCAATGGTAACTCTATTTTTCTCCCTGCAGCGGGGATTTATATCGATAAAAAACTAAGCGATGCGGGCAACTATGGTGACTACTGGTCGAGTTCGCTCATCGAGGCAGTCCCAGACGGCGCATGGAGCGTATGTTTCCATGCAAATAGTGTAGATGGGCGCTCTAACAGCATTTCCCAACGGACGGTACAAAGGCTCGTGGTTTTCTACTCTAACACAGTGAGCGGGTACGCCAACGCTCGCTATGGTGGGCAATCCGTTCGTCCAGTATGTGAGTAATGGACAATATAGGGACGCACCGAGTGCGTCCGAGAATAATCAACCAATCAACGAATTGTAGAGTCGTCTCAGTGTGGCGGCTCTACTGTTTTAATGAAAAATTAACAATGAATAATGAACAATAATTCCCAAATCCACAAATAACCAAATCTGCAAATCAACATAAAACGATGCCGCCGCATTTTTTTTGATAAAAATTTTGCCGTGTCGTCAAAAAGCGTTACCTTTGCCGCCGAAATAAACGCCAATTTGGCTCAGTTGGTAGAGCAACGCATTCGTAATGCGTAGGTCCCCGGTTCGAGT
>CAVKTI010000071.1:0-10387 GCA_963659365.1 Acutalibacteraceae bacterium
AGGTCTCGCCTACAAATATGGGGGCAGTAAAAGTAAGTGTAGAGGGAGCAGTGATTGTAGCAGTAGGCGTCGGCTCGGGAGTGTCGCCGCCTTCTGTCAACAACTCGCTCCATGTGGTAGCAATTCGGATATTATCTACGGTTACGGTAGGACAAGTCTTAGAAGAAGACTGACCTTGTTTGAGTTCAAGCGCATTGGCACCACGCCATGCAATATCCGAGCCGTAAGTATCTCCCGAGAGAGTAGCTACTGCGGTCGAGATCGTAGGTTCTGCCGTTAATGCGGGATTCACAAAGAGATAGATAGGGTCGTCCGTTCTCGTTGTACTCTCATCACCAGACGCAACCACAAATTCATATTTTATGACTACTAAGTAAGTACTATTCAAGTCATACTCCGTTTCCGTTGTTACATAGTAGGTATTTCCTTTCCCGAGAGCGAATTTGAATTTGCTGTCAGTAGAACCGGCTAACGCATATAATTTAATTTTTTCACTCGGGGAATTACCATCCTTAAAAGCAGCAAAAGCGGAGTCGCACACCGCAAGAAAATAATTAGTACCCACTGCCTCCACCTTAAGCAATGCACCTATGTAGGCAACATTGCCATTGGTGTTAGCGAGATGACCGATATGCTTCATCAAGTCTTGTCCTTGAGTATCCGAAGAACCTATTTTTGCAGCATATCCTACTGCGTCTGTCTGATAGCCTGCATAGGTAAGCGGAGCATTTACCACTTGGATAGGGTCATTAGCATGAGAACTATATTTCACCCATCCTCCTTGATTATACAAATTACCGAGAGTATAGTCGAAACTTTCGCTAAAAATCAGGTCTGCTTTTGCTACATTTGCAGTGAGTGCTACCAGTGCAAGCAGGCACCAGAGGCGTGCGCTGCCGCATCTCTTAAAAAAGTCTAAATGTTTCATAATTAAAAAATTAGGGGTTAAAAAAATAGGTTATCGCCCCAAAGGTACGCAAAAGATTTTTCCCTGCAATAGATTTCGGGCATTTTATGCTGTAAAACATAAAAATAGCCCTGTTTTTTTTGTTTCGCCCCAGCGGCATTAACTAAAATTATGCTTTTATAACATATTTTTTTGCTTTGCAAAAAAATATATTTCAGAGTTTCAGAATTTCAGAATTTCAGATTATTAGTCGCAAGATATGAGTAGCAAGAGAGTGTGAAAGTATGAAAGTGTGAAAGTGTGAAAGTAGGGGCGCGGCATGCCACGCCCGAAAAGGTTATAGGTGAGAGGTTAGAGTTTATAGAAGATAGAGCATAGAACATAGACAAAAATTGATAATTGATAATGTAGGGGCGCACCGAGTGCGTCCGAGAATAATGAACAATAATTGCGGCGTTCTAGAATGCCAAAATTCATAATTCTTAATTTTCTCATAGCCCCGTTTCTCGTTTCCCCCGAAGGGGAAAAGGCTTTTGTCTTGCTACTTGTATCTTGCTACTTGCGACTATTTCGCCATTTATTGCTAATTTTGCAAAGGGGATTTCTATAAATTGCCTTGTAGTGATTTTTGGATTTTGGGCTAGCAGATGTTTGGATTGAGCGAAAGCGCAATGCGGTGGCATTGTAATTGAGTGAAAGTCAGACAGATGCAGTCCAAAAACAAAAAGCGCACAAAATTGTTCAGAAATCCAGCAGTTACTAATTTTTTTACAAAATGGGGGAATTTATAGAAGTCCCCTTAAGGGGAAAAAATTATGCAAACAAATAAACAAATCTGCGGTCGTTTTGCGCCGTCGCCTACGGGGCGGATGCACTTGGGCAATGTCTATACGGCACTGCTGTCGTGGCTGGCAGCCAAAGCCGAGGGCGGCGAGTGGCTGCTGCGCATCGAAGACCTTGACCCGCAACGCAGCAAAACCGCATACGCTGTGCAGATAGAGGACGACCTGCGCTGGCTCGGCTTGCCGTGGGACAAGGGCGGCAACTGCACCGACTTTCGCCAGAGCG
Organism: Acutalibacteraceae bacterium; assembly: GCA_963659365.1. GTDB lineage: Bacteria > Bacteroidota > Bacteroidia > Bacteroidales > Paludibacteraceae > W0P28-013. Next base: position 1,976 of record CAVKTI010000071.1, read on the forward strand.
AACGCACCGAGATTTATGCGCACTATTTCCGTCTGTTGGAAGAAAAAGGGCTGATTTATCCCTGCTTTTGCAGTCGCGCTGACATTGCAGCGGCACAAGCGCCACACGCCACCGACCACCACGGCGTGTATGCGGGTACTTGCCGCCACCTAACCGACGACGCACGCCGCCACCTTGCCAGCGTGCGCACGCCAGCCATGCGCCTGTGCGTTCCCGACGAGGAGATCGCATTTGTCGATGGACACTACGGCGCACAATGTGCCAATCTACAAACGGCGTGCGGCGATTTTGTGGTGCGCCGTGCCGATGGCGTTTTTGCCTACCAACTGGCGGTGGTGGTCGATGATGCGCTGATGGGCATCAACCAAGTGGTGCGCGGCAACGACCTGCTGGCCTCCACGCCGCAACAAATCTACCTCTACCGCTTGCTCGGTTTCGAGGTGCCGCAATTCTACCACCTGCCGCTACTCTGCTCCGCTTCGGGCGCGCGCCTCTGCAAACGCGACCGCAGCCTCGACCTTGGCGAACTGCGCAAAGCCTTCACTGCCGAAGAAATCGTCGGTAAATTGGCGTTTTGGGCGCACATTGTCGACCGCCCCGAACCGATAACGCCCCACGAACTCGTGCCGCTCTTCAACTGGACAAATATTCCGCACGACAATATAATAGTAGTGTGAAAGTGTGAAAAGTCTATAAAGTGGAAAGTGTATAAAGTGTGTACAGTGAAAAGTTATTTCTGATTTCTAATTGGTTGATTGCTTATTGTGCGAATAATTTTGAATATCAGTAATTTTCCACACCAACAGAGCGGCAGCCGCCTATGCGAAGGCGCTGTGTTTCAGTAGTTGCGCACAATTTTCGAACTATCGAGAATTCTCAACCACGCACGAAAATTTTCTGGTTCAATACCTTCGCGCTGCGCCAATCGGGCAATGGCAGCCCCTTCGGGCGTGGCCATGTGCGCTGGGTCGGGCATAACGCCAATGCGCACCAAATCGAGCCGATCGGCATCGAAACAGGTATCGACCGTAATCACGCTCGTGCGGTCCGCCACCGTGTGCGCCATGCAAGCCAGATAGAGCAAAGCAAACTGCCCATCGTCAATCGGCAGCAACTCGGAGCGCACCTTACGCGCCAATTCGGCACCGCGCGGGCCATGCCTTTCGTCGTAGCAATCGTTTTCGCGGCGCGCGTCGTGAAACAACGCAAAAAGCCGCACCACATCGGCATCGGCACCGTTCATCTTGGCCAGCAGCAGCCCATTGAACTCAACTTGCGCCCAATGCTCTGGCCCATGCACCGAATACTCGCCAATGCTGCGCTGCGCATAAACAAAATCGTGTATCTTCTGAAAATCAAGCATTTATTCAGTGTGAAAGTTGGGTTGATGAGTTGATTAGTTGATAAGTTGATTAGTTTAACGCATTGGTGAAGGTCAGCAGATTTCTAATTTCTAATTTCTGATTGTTGGTATTTGAAACGCCGCAATTATTATTCATTATTCATTGTTTATTATTAATTTTTTTGTGGTCCTCTTTTCCCGTTTCCCCCGAATGGGGAAAAGGCTTTAGTCTTAGTTTTAGTCTATAAACGACAACTTTTCATCGCCCTTTCTCCGCTTTCTCGGCTTTTTCGCGCTCTTTTTCGGCTTGGCGTTGGGCTTTGCGTTCGGCGCGCTTGGCTTTGCGTTCGAGCCGCTCGCGCTTGTCTTCGGCGATGCTTTGCCGCCAACTGTTGAGCAGGTCTTTGCCCGAATCGAAATTTTCGCGATAGACAAGACCGATGCCTTGCGTGGTCAGACCTGTTTTGAACTCCTTGTAGTCGTTGGTGTGGGTGTAGGCTTTGGCACTGAGTTTGCCCGACTGTATCAGTTTGTACTCGAAATCGAAGTCGCCGATGAACTTGGAGGCCGATAGGTTGTCGTCGCGGTAGCCAACATTGCCGTTGATACTGATGCGGTTGTTGGGCGTGTAGAGGAAGTTAAATTCGTACTCGTTGCTCTTGCTTTCGCCCAAATCGGTGCTGCGGAAATTGACACCAAAGTTCCAGTTTTCGAACATCTGCGATGCCCAGTTGTTCAGTTGCGCCGACACGGTGGACGAAGCCACCGCTAGCAGGTCGCTCTGCGTGAAGACAACGCCCGTGCTTTTCATCGTTTCGGGCGTAAAGAATTTGCCCAACACCAGCAGATAGATGATTTCGCGCGTCATCATCTCGTCGGTGCTGATGGTGGTCAGCAGGGCGCGGTTCAACTCCTCGTCGGAGGTGGGCAGGTTCAGTCCGAACTTGATATTTGGGTTCGACAGGTCGCCTGTGAGGTTGAGCAGACACTGCACAGGCACAGTGGTGCGGTTGCTCGATTGCAGGTAACTCTGGTCAAGCACATCGAGCAGCGAGGCGTTCAGTTGGTAGTAGCCGTCGATGTTCACATGCGGATTCACTGGGTCGCCCGACCAGCCAACAGTGCCGCCTTGCTTCACCTTAAACTCTTTGCGCACCGCCTCTTGGAACGAAAAACGGTACGATCCCTGCTCTATCTCGTAGTTGCCATAGAGTTTGAACTCGTCGGTCTGGTCGTTGTACTCCATGCGCAGGTCGCCTTCGCCTGTCGCTTTCAGCACATCGCCCGATTTTGGGTCAATATAGATTTGCACTTCGGCGTTGGGCGTAACATGTGCCAACAGATTCAGGTGCAGCACCGATTCCTTCTTTTCGGCGGCTTGCGCATACGGGTCGATGGTTGGTTGGGGTGTTTCTTTCTTTTCGTGGCTCACAAACGAGATGAACGAATTTTCGGTCGCCACCGACGCACCAATCGGCACTACCAGTTTTGTATGTTTTTCGGTGGTGGCATTCACAAATATGTCGGTTTGCGCATCGTTGCCGCTGATGATGGCGTTGCCTGTGGCGTAGGCTGTGCCGTAGAACAGGTCGTTGTCCTTGGCGGTGGTGTTCAGTGCTTTGAAATTTTTGCACTCGATGTCGATGCGGTAGTCAAGGTCTTCGAAGTATTTGTGTCTGATGATTCCGTTCAGTTTGGCGTGGTTGCCTTCGGTGTCGAGCACATCGATATCTTTCATGATGATTTCGGTCGGAGTCATGTGTATCGAGTCGTTGAAAAAGAAGGTTGCACCCATAAAATCGATGCTCGCCTGCGCCTGTTCGGCCATGGCTTCGAGCGTAACCAGCACCTGTTTTGTGCGCGTGTAGCCAAACACATGCACATCGCCCGAGGCCGTGCCGTGAAGGTCTTGCAGAACCATCGACATGAACGGCTCGATGAATTTGATGTCGATATGTTCGGCGTGAATCAAGATGTCGAGCGAGTCGTTTGGAATGAAGTAACCGCCGTGTATCACCGCCGTCGAGTCGCGTGCGTCGGAGATGATGGTGCCAGCAAAAGCAATCTCTTTGGCATCGTTTTCCCACCACGACGAGGCGCGGATTTCGCCCAAATAGGTGTCGTTGAAACTGAACGCATCGCCGCTGACATCGGCCACCACAATCGGCACATCGAACGCACGCTGCACCTTGCCCTGCCCCGACACACTGCCGCTAAATTCGATTTGCACCGTGGGCGGAATGAGCGAACTGATAAATTCGAGGTCGATATTTTGCAGGTCGATGTCGATGATGTCATCGATCGATTTCGAGGCAGTGCCATCGATAAAAATGTGCTGCTCTTCCGATTCGATTTTCAGATTATCGACCGTTACTTTTTCGAAATCGGTGTTGATTTCGGCCAAACCGACATCGAATGGCGTGTTTTGCAGCATTATCTGCGTAGGCAGCACTTTGGTGTCGGCATGCAGACGGTCGTTGGCGCGGTAGAGGTGCGTGAGCAGCAAAAACTCGCCGCCATGCATGATTTCGGTGCTGGTGTTCGACCATTGCAGGTGCGTCGCCACCGAGTCGTTGCGAGCAGCAAGCCCCACAACGCACGACACCGTGTCGTTTTTGCGCGTGATGGTTCTGCCGCCCAATTCGCAGTTGATGCGCTGCCTTTCGTTGTCCAAGGCGACATAAAGCCCGTCGTAGCGACCGTTGCTGTTGTTGCGGAGTTTCGGCACGCTGGCAGCGATGTAGAAATCGTTGTCGGTGTCGTTGTAGTGGCCATCGACGCGTATCGGTTCGGGCGTGAACCAGCCAAAATTGAGCGATTTTGCCAAATCTTCGGTGCTGAGTACCTCGATGCCAAAGTCGAAATTGTTGCCGAAAGCGGTGACACTGCTCTGCACTTCGTCGCCCAAAATCGGGAAGTAGCGTTTGGCCATCTCGACCAGGCTTTTTGGCAGTTTCGAGAACTCGTAATTGCCTTTGAGATAGCCATTTACAAGGTTCGACTTCAGCAACAGGCTGTTGGTGCGTCCCACATTCGAGGTAAGGCTGAGTTCTTGCAGGTAGAAATCCTCGTCGTTGTCCAAAAAGAGGTTGTTCAGCGTGATGTTGCCCGCCATGCGGTCGATGTCTGGGCCATTGAAATTGGAGTTGATGCCGACCGACAGCACCAAATTCGGATTGTTGTCGATAAGGTGCAGCGCATATGGTTTGAAGTGATCGATGACGGCACTGAAATTGAATATGTACTCTTCGGCGTTCCAGTCCACTTCGCCGTCGAAATCGAAATTCAGATTCGGGTCGTCGATACCGATTTGTCCCACAAAGGTGCGGTTGGCGTAGTCGCCCGCCACAGCGATATTTTCGTAGGTGTAGTCACGAAAAGTTATCTGTTCGACAATCAGGTCGGCGTGGGCTTTCAGCGACGCGCCTTTGCGCAGGTGCAACTTGGTATCCACATCAAAAGCGATGTCGCCGAGGCGCGCTTCGGCCGGCGTGAAAAGTCCCAGCCGCAGGCGTTTCGAGCGCACACAGCCGTCGAGTTCGAGGCTGGTCAGTTCGTCGGTTACCTGCACATTCACATCGGTATTGATGGTGCCCGCATTGGTTACCAAGCGACCTTTGAGTGCCAAATTTTGCGGATAGCCTTTGGCGCGACCACTGTAGCGACATTTGCCTAGTTTGTGCATCTCTTGCGGCAGCACCACAGGGCGTTGCGTGAGGTTGGCGACCAAATCTTGCACCGCTGCTGGCGTGAAACTGATCTCGTTGAAACGCGCGTCGGTAAAGGTGTTTTGCAGGTCGGGCAACCCTTTGAAATCGAAATCGCCGTCGAAAGCGATGTCGCGGCCGTATGTTACCGACAAGTGTTGGGCGTGTGCGTCGCCTATCGTTCCAGATAGGTTGCCCGACAGCGTACAACGACTCTTCATGCGCCCAAAGGCAGGCACAAACGCCTCTAAATCAGGAAAATAGATGTTCGAGCGGTTCAGCGTGGCGTTGATTTGCACCGTGTTTGGCGCGGTAACCACCTGCTTCAAGTCGTCGAAATCGAACAGAATGGAATCGATGTCGATGTGCGAGCGCGGCAGACTTACGCTCAAGTTTTCGGCAACGAACATGCTGTCGTTCAGCGTGGCCGAAGCGGTGATATTTTCGAGCCGAAAGCCCGATTTTTCGGTAAAACTAAATTCGCTGATGCTGGCGGCGATTCGTTTGTCGTGCGTCATGCGGAATTGCGCCAAGGCGTTCAGTTGGCTGATGCTGATGTTGCGCGCATCGAAAGCGGCTTGAGGGTTGTTGTGCGCGGCGGCTTCGTTAGTGATGTTCAGTTGGCCGTGGCACACCTCCACGCGGTCGAACAGCAGCGCACCGTCGAAATGCGTCGAATCGGGAAACAGTTCGGTCAGAAAATCGAGGTTGGTGTTGCCCGCCGTGTCGATGTGTATGTTGATGTGCGGCGCTACCAATTCCGTGGCAGGGAACACGATTTCGCTATGCAGCAGCCGCAAAATCGCCATGCGTCCGTTCAGTTCGTCGGCGGACAGCAGCGTGTCGCCTTGGCGGTCGGCAATGTAGATTTGTTGCAGGCTCACCTTGCCCAGCAGGCTCAAATCCACATGACCGATGCTCACGGTGGTCTGCAGCGACTCTTCGAGCGCGTCGGTCAGTCGGCCTACCACATAGTTTTGAACCCTATCGATATGCAGCAGGAGAACGGGCGTGGCAAGCAACACAACAAAACTCGCCACCACGATTAGCACTATTTTTACCGATTTTTTCGTACCTTTGCGTTTAACTTGCAAATTTAGTAGTTTTTTGCGGATTTCCCCACAGAAAATGCATTTCAATCATCATTTTCTATCAAAAAAACTGCAAATTTTGTGCCTAAACACTATTTTTTGACTTTATGATAACGATTTTGGGAATAGAATCGTCGTGCGACGACACCTCGGCGGCGGTCATTCGTGATGGTTTTTTGCTGTCGAATGTAACGGCCAGTCAGGCGGTGCACGAGGCTTACGGTGGCGTGGTGCCCGAATTGGCATCGCGGGCGCATCAGCAGAATGTGGTGCCTGTGGTTCACGAGGCGTTGCGGCGCGCTGGTGTCGATAAATCGGCGTTGAGTGCCGTCGCTTTCACGCGTGGGCCAGGGCTGCTCGGGTCGCTCATGGTGGGCACTTCGTTTGCCAAAGGGCTGGCGCAGTCGCTCGACATTCCGCTCATCGATGTGAATCATCTGCAAGCGCATGTGCTGGCGCATTTCATCAAGGAGAAAGATGCCGAAAACCGTCAGCCCGATTTTCCGTTTCTCTGCCTGCTGGTGTCGGGCGGCAATTCGCAGATTGTGTTGGTGAAAAACTACAACGATATGCAGGTTGTGGGGCAGACCATCGACGATGCGGCGGGCGAGGCGTTCGACAAGTGCGCCAAGGTGATGGGGCTGCCCTATCCCGGCGGGCCGTTTGTCGATAAACTGGCCAAAGAGGGCAATCCGCTGGCGTTTCCGTTCAACAAGCCGCACATTGCGGGCTACGACTACAGTTTCAGCGGTTTGAAGACCTCGTTTCTCTACTTTTTGCGCGATAAGACGCAAGAAAATCCCGATTTTGTCGCCCAGAACAAAGCCGATTTGTGCGCCTCGCTGCAAAAGACGGTCGTCGATATTTTGATGAAAAAACTCGAACTTGCCGCCAAAGATTTGGGCATCGACCAAGTGGCGGTGGCGGGCGGCGTGTCGGCCAATTCGGGGCTGCGGGCGGCGTTTGTCGAGCGTGCCGAGCGCAAACATTGGCGCGTATTCATTCCGAAATTTTCGTACACCACCGACAATGCCGCCATGGTGGCCATTACGGGCTATTTCAAGTACCAAGACGGCGACTTTTGCGACCCATCGCTGCCGCCATTCGCACGCGTAACCATCTGATTTTCTTTCGATTATGAACCTCTCCGAACTTAAAAAAAACTGTGAGCCTTACCGCGGTGTGTTGCGGTTTGTGGTGGTGCTGATAGCGGCGCATTTTCTGTGGAAATTCACCGTTCTCGGCGACGAGTGCGGCGATGTAGTTACCTTTTTTGGATGCGACATCTCTGCGCCTTTTCTTGCGATGAGCGCGCACATTGCCAGAGTGGTGGCGGCGATTCTCGGCTGGCTGGGCTACGACCTCACACTCACAAACGCCACCATGCACTTTGCCAACGGCCACGGCGTTCACATCGTTTGGGGCTGTTCGGGTCTGAAACAGATGTTCATCTTTGCCTGCATTTTGCTGGCGGCGCGCGGCCCATGGCAGCACAAGTTGTGGTTTGTGCCGATGGGCATGGCGGCCTGTTATCTCATCAATATCGGGCGCATTACGCTGCTCTCGATGGTTGTGGCGCACCGCCCCGAGTGGTTCTACCTGCTGCACGAATATGTGCTGAAATACCTCTTCTACGGCATCATCTTCCTCTTCTGGGTCTGGTGGGAAGAGCGATTCAATCGTGGCCGACAATAGAAGGGATTTTGGGGGAGTGCGAAAATTAATTATTCCCCAACGACACTCTGCCAGTCCCTTCCATTTACTCATCGAATAAAATTCCGTAGATTAGTTGCTTGTCCGAAAATAATTTGTATCTTTGCAACAAAATCAACCGAATTGTGATAAAATTGCGCGACATAGTGGAGTACCTTGTTCTGCTGACTCAAGCGTTTGCGCATCGATTTTCCTTGTCCGAAGCCGATGCCTACCGCTATCTGCGGCGGTATGGTGCTATCGAGTTAGCGCACAAGTATTACGATGTGATGCATACACAGTCGTTCGACGATATGGTGCAAAGTTTGGCCATTTTCTGCCATCGAAAAGGAGGCAATCTTGTATGAAACTCTATCACGGTTCTGTTGTCGAAATCGATACTATCGATTTATCGAAATCTCGTCCGAATAAAGACTTTGGCCGTGGGTTTTATTTGAGTGCCGACCGCCAGCAAGCGCAACAGACATCGCAAAGATAGAAGAGAAATTAGCACAAGAGAAACCGCAGATAGACCTGCTGATAGGGGCTGCGGGCGTAGCAGGCAGCAGTCTGTTTGCAG
>CAVKTI010000072.1:0-10075 GCA_963659365.1 Acutalibacteraceae bacterium
GAAATTGCTGCGCTACTGCGCAGCGAACCTCCCCCTTGGGGGATTAGAGGGGGTCTTGAAACTTTGTAATTCTCAAAAATATGAAACGCACCATTTTTGCCATATTGCTTTTGGCGGCTCTGCCTGCCGTGGCGCAGAAGACCGATTCGGTGTGCATCGGCGAAACGAAAACGCTTACCGCCGTTACCACAGGCGAAAGCTACAGTTATCTCTGGTCGCCCAGCGGCGAAACAACACAAAGCATTACTGTTGCTGTTACCGACGAGAGCGCAACCACCTACACCTGCACAGTAACCAAAAACAGCACCGCCAACCGCGGCAATCTACTCACACAAGGCGGTTTCGAGTTCCCGCCATCGAGCCCTGTTTATAGCGATGTGAACGAGTTGGGGCAGACGATTACATACGAATATCTCAATTTTCAAAGTAGCGGCAAAGATATTCCGCAGGGTAGCACCACCACGGCAACGAACGCCAACAATGTTAAAACACAGTATTTCAGTAAATTGCCACCACATTCTGGAAACTGGATGCTTGTGTGCGATGGCAGCAACAATAGCAATGCGCAAGTGTGGTGTGCCAAAAATTTGAAATTGAACAAAGACGAAACTTATGAGTTCAGTTGTTGGGCCGCGAATATCGATATAGAATATGCAAAACATGGGGCTTCGTCGCTGCCAAAACTGAAATTCGTAATCGAAAATGGCGGAAACAAACAGACACTGCTCGAGTTCACTGCCCCCGAAGAAACGGCAAAGTGGGCCAAATACGAAGCCAAATATACACCAAAGGCCGACATGACCTGCAACATCTACATTGTGAATTACACCACAGATTACGAAGGCAACGACTTTGCGCTGGACGATGTGCAGTTCCGCAGTACCAAACAAGATGGCACTGATGTAGTCGCCACCGAGCAGTTTGTGGTGGTGGGCAAAGACTGCACCGTACCGCCAGAGCCGCCCACGCCCGAATGTCGTGCCGATTTGCTCTATGCCAAATGGAACGATGTGATTTTTTGCAGCAATGCCGCTGGCGAATTTGTTGCCTATCAGTGGTACAAAGACAGCGTGCTTATCGAAGGTGCGGTGAAGCAGTACTACTACACCGAAGGCATAGCGTTGTCGGGCGCAAGTTACATGGTGCGTGCCACCAAAGCCTCGGGCGAGGTGGTCTATTCGTGCAATACGGCCTATTCCGCCATTCCGCGCAGTGCCAATAGTCAGCCGCAGCAGAGCAGTGTGTCGGTGAGTGCCGCCAAAGGCATCATCACTGTGGAGCAGTCCACCGAAAGCCCGATGCGCATCCGTCTGCTCACCACTATGGGACTCACCGTCGCCACAGCCGAAACACAATCGTCGGTCTGCACGCTCCAAGTCGGCGCAACAACTGGCACCTACATCGTCTCCGTCCAAACCAACGACGGCACTGTAAATCAGAAAGTTGTGCTTTGGAATAACCATAAATGAGTGAGGAATTAGGAATTAGGAATTAGGAGTTTTTTAGTTAGAAGTTAGAAGTTAGAAGTTAGCAGTGAGAAGTTAGAAGTGATTTTTTTAGAGCATAGATTTGTAGGGGCGCGGCATGCCACGCCCGAACTACCCAACAAACAAAACCGCACCAACCAACACTAATGCTATTCTGTCCCCCTGCTTGGAGCGAAGCGCAAAGATAGGGGGACGAGCACAGCGGAGGGGGTTGGAAAATAATTCGACGATTCAACAAATAACCAAATCAACAAAAAAAAAACATACCCCAAACTTCCCCCCTGGGGGATTAGAGGGGGTCTTGAAATCTGAAATCTAATATGTCCCCGCGTTCTGCACTTGTTGTTGCGTGGCTCCTGTTGGCGGTTTTGCCAGTGGGGGCGCGGTCGCGTCTGCCCAAAAGCAACAACCTGACGGGTTCGTCGCTCGAAATGGGGGCAGGAGTGGGGTGGAGTTCGCTCTGCTACACACTGACCGACGGCAGCAACACGGGCGCAGCGCACTTTTCGGCGCATGTGGGCTACTCCTACTTTTTCAATCGCTATGTGGGCGTGGGCTTGCGCGTCGATTTGGCGCGTTATGGGTCGTCGGCTTACTACAGCGACGCCCTTTTCGAGTGGCAGGGCGTGCTCGACAGCGATGGCGAACGCTACACGCACCAAACGCAGTTGAACCGTTGGCGCGAGGCGCAGAGCCTCTACACCGTGAGCGTGCCGCTGGTGGCGCAGTTTGCCGTGCCGATAAACCGCTCGCTACAATTTATGGCCGATGTCGGCATCAAATATGCGCATATCGTTTCGAGTAGTTACGCCGCTTCGGGCACCATCACGCACCGCGGCTACTATCCGCCGTGGCAACTCACTTTGGAGGATATGCCGCCCTACGGATTCTACACCACATCGGATTTTGCGCCTTCGGGCAAGTTGAATAATAGACCGTTCAGTATCAATCTGATAGCGAAATTTGGCGTTGTCGTGCCGCTCAACAAACGGTGGGACTTGACCGCCAAAGCCTATCTCGATTACGGCTTGACCGATGCGCTCAACCGCAACGAAACTGCCCAGCCCATCGGCTTCCGCAACGATAGAGAGGGCATGGCGGCACTGCACAATTTCATGAACGACTACACCACTGTGCTCGCCACCGACCAAGTGGGGAAGCGTGCCAATCTGCTGGCCGTCGGTGTCGAAATTGGCGTGCGCTTCAAACTCGCCACGCCACGCCGTTGCCACTGCCTCCGCTCCCACAAAGTCGCCTTCAAACCCACCTCGCACCGCCGCCGCAGGTAAAACGCAAGTCCAATCAAGCAATGCAACTTTTGCACAAAATTTGAGAGGAGAGAACAAAAATTCTCTCCTCTCGCTGGCAAATTGGTACATTGCAATTCCGTCCAAAAAGTTACAAAGAGCCCAATTAACCAAGGGCAAAAACACGCATTTTTTGTGATGTACAAACTATGGTACTGACAAAATGGCGTATAGGTCAAAAGTCTTATTTTGCTTTCTTCGCCGTTGTTTTTTTAGTTGTTTTCGCTGCCGTTTTTGTGGCGGGTTTGCGTGTGTTGCGACGCATTGCGCTGCGTCCTTTCGAGGCGTTTTCGGGGTCGGCGATGATGGCGCGGCACGCCTCTTCGGTGAGTGCGGCTGCATCGGTGCCTTTGGGCAGTTTGTAGTTTTTCTTGTCGCTGGCGGTGTGTATGTATGCGCCGAAACGGCCGTTTAGCACCTGAATGTCGCCAAAAATGTTGATAACTTTGTTTTTGTCGGCTTCGCGCTTGGCAACGATTATCTCGATGGCGCGGTCGTGGGTGAGTGCAAGCGGATTGTCGGTTTTCGGCACGGAGTAGAACAGTTTGCCGTGCTTGATATAAGGGCCAAAACGGCCATCAGCCACAATCATATCCTCGCCCTCGAACTGACCAACATTCATCGGGAGTTTGAAGAGTTCCAACGCCTCATTGAGCGTGATGGTAAAGATGCTCTGATCTTTTTGCAGGTCGGCAAAGCGCGGTTTTTCGTCGCCATCGGACGAGCCCAACTGCACCACCACGCCGTATCTTCCGACTTTGGCGTAAACAGGTTTGCCTGTTTTGGGGTCGTTGCCCAAAAATTGTTCGCCGGGTTTGGTGCCAACGGCAGCGTCGGCGGTCTTTATCTCTTTTTCGAACGGCGTGTAGAATTTGCCGATATTTTTGTTCCACGCAATTTTTCCCGCTGCAATTTCGTCGAACTCCTCTTCGACATTGGCCGTGAAATTGTAGTCCATGATGTCGGAAAAGTAGGTCATCAGAAAATCGTTTACCACAATGCCGATGTCGGTGGGCGAGAGTTTGCCTTTTTCGACGGTCGGCTTTTCGCGGCGTGTTTCGCTGGCGATTTTTCCGCCTCTCAGCGTAAGCACAACATAGTCGCGCGGCGTGTTGGTTATTTCGTGTTTATCGACATAGCCGCGTGCCAAAATGGTCGAAATGGTGGGCGCGTAGGTCGAAGGGCGACCGATGCCCAACTCTTCGAGTTTGCGCACGAGCGACGCCTCGGTGTAGCGTGGCGGTTTCTGCGCAAAGCGTTCCTGCGCCGTGGCTTGACGGAGCGTGAGCGGCTGCTTGTCGATCGACGGCAGCATGGCGGTTTGGTCGCGCTCCTGCTCATCGTCCGACGACTCCATATAGACGCGCAGAAAACCGTCGAACAGCAGCACTTCACCAGTAGCGACAAACAGTTCGGGGCTTCCCTCGATGGCGATATTGATGTTGGTGCGTTCCACTTCGGCATCGGCCATTTGCGAGGCGATAGTGCGCTTCCAAATCAGTTCGTAGAGGCGTTGTTCCTGCGCTGTGCCGCTGATGGTGTGATTGCTGATATAGGTAGGACGAATGGCCTCGTGCGCCTCTTGTGCGCCTTTGGAACTGGTGTGATATTTGCGCACTTTCACATAGCGTTCGCCCGCCATTTCGGTAACCTCTTTTTTGATTGTGCCGAGTGCTAAACTGCTGAGATTCAGCGAGTCGGTACGCATATAGGTGATTTTTCCTGATTCGTAGAGTTTTTGGGCAATGCGCATAGTTTGCGACACCGAAAAACCGAGTTTGCGCGAGGCTTCCTGTTGCAAAGTCGATGTGGTAAATGGGGCTGCTGGCGACTTTTTGGCAGGGTGTTTTTCGACGCTTTCGACGCGGAAATTGGCTGTTTTGCAGTGTTCCAAAAATTGGCGTGCCTCCGCTTCGGTGGCGAGGCGGCGTTTCAGTTCGGCCTGCAATTCGCACGGTTTGCCCTGCGTGTCGATGCCCGAAAAGATGGCAACAACCTTGAATGATGGCGTGGCGGCAAAATTTTGAATTTCGCGCTCGCGTTCAACCACCAAGCGCACCGTAACCGACTGAACGCGCCCTGCCGAAAGTCCTGGTTTAATCTTTTTCCACAGCACGGGCGAAAGTTGGTAGCCCACAATGCGGTCGAGTACGCGCCGCGCCTGCTGTGCGTTCACTAGATTGATGTCGATGTCGCGCGGTTGTTCGATGGCAGCAAGAATGGCGGGTTTTGTTATCTCGTGAAAAGCGATGCGGCGCATCTTCTCTTTGTCGAGTTTCAGTTCGTTCTGCAAATGCCACGCAATGGCCTCTCCTTCGCGGTCTTCATCGGATGCGAGCCAAACCGTTTCGGCCGTTTTCGCCTCTTTTTTCAGTTCTGATACCAATTTTTTCTTGTCTTCCGACACAACATAGGTCGGTTTGAAGTCGTTTTTGATGTCGATACTCAAACTTTTGTCGGGCAAATCGCACACATGTCCCATGCTCGACATCACTTTGTAGTCGTTGCCGAGAAACTTTTCGATGGTCTTGGCCTTGGCCGGAGACTCCACTATCACAAGGTTTTTCATACTTTTTTATCGGTTGGCTCTAAATCGATTTTTTCAGGGTGCAAAGTAACAACAATTTTCAGATTCGCACCAAATTTTCAGCGCACTTTTTTTAATCGTCCGAAAAGTGGACGAGAACATGTCGGTACGAATTGAATATCTTTGTTTTTGAAACGAAGCCGATATAGCGGCCATTGTCATCGACTACGGGCAGACTCCATGCGCCGCTGTCCTCGAACAGATCCATCACCTTGTCCATCGACTGGCTGACATTGATTTTGGCAGGCACGGCAATCATCAATTTGCGCACCGAAAAGCGTTTGTAGAGGTCGGGACGGAACATGATATTGCGTACCTCGTCGAGCGGCATGATGCCCACCAAAACGCCTGTCGCCTTATCGACCACAGGGAAAACATTGTGGCTCGAGCGCGAGATGATTTTGACCAATTCGCCGAGTTTCATTTCGGGATTGACCGTTTCGACATCTGTTTCGATGAAATTTTCCATTTTCAACATCGACAGTACAGCGCGATCTTTGTGGTGCGTCATCAGTTCGCCTTTTTGCGCCAAACGCATGGCGTAAAGGCTGTGCGGCTCGAACAAAATGATGGTGAGATACGACACCACCGAAGTAATCATCAGCGTCATGAAAAGGTCGTAACCGCCTGTGAGTTCGGCAATTAGGAAAATGGCGGTGAGCGGCGCATGCATCACGCCCGACATCAGTCCTGCCATGCCCGCAAAGGCAAAGTTTTGGCTCGGAATGCCGATGCCGAAGAGATTCATCGCTGTGGCGACGGCAAAACCTGTGATACAGCCCACAAAAAGGCTCGGTGCAAAAATTCCGCCAGTGCCGCCTGCGCCGTTGGTGGCCGCCGATGCAAAAATTTTGAAAAAGACAATTAGGCTCAAATAGAGAATCACCACCCAAGTTTCGGCACGATAGGCGTAGAATGGCGACTGCTTGAACACATCGGACACCTCGCCCGAAAGCAGCGATGCGATGGTGTCGTAACCTTCGCCGTAGAGCGGTGGAAAAAAGAAAATCAGCAGGCTGAGCATAGCACCGCCAATGGCGATTTTGCGGTATGGTCGATCGATTTTTTTGAAAAATCCCTCGAGCCAATTCATGCCGCGCGTAAAATAGAGCGACACCAAGCCGCATACCACGCCCAAAACGATGATGAACGGAATGCGCCCAAGTTCGAACGGCACAGCGTTTTCGAAGCGGAACATCGCCTCGCTGCCCATCATCAAATACGAAAAAGCGTTGGCTGTGATGCTCGAAATGAGCAGTGGCACGATGGAGGTCATCGTCATATCGAGCAGCAGCACCTCGAGCGTGAACATCACGCCAGCAATCGGTGCTTTGAATATGCCGCCAATGGCACCAGCCGCGCCACAGCCCACCAAAAGCATCAGTGTTTTTTGGTCGAGATGAAATGCGCGCCCCAAATTCGACCCGATGGCCGAACCCGTCAGCACAATGGGCGCCTCCGCACCGACCGAACCGCCGAAACCGATGGTAACCGCACTCGCCACGATGGACGACCACATATTGTGCACCTTAATTATTGCCTTGCGCTGCGAGATGGCGTAGAGAATTTTGGTTACGCCGTGGCTGATGTCGTCTTTCACGATGTAGCGCACAAAAAGGCTCGCCAGTGTGATGCCCACGGCAGGCAACATTAGGTACCAATAGTTCAGTTCGTCGGTAGGGAAGAGCGATGTGATGGCGTGCTGTATGAGTGCGATGATGCTTTTCAGCAAAAATGCCGCCACGGCACACGCCACACCCACCAAAAAACTCAAAATCAGCACAAAAATAGACTCCTTGATGTGCTTCTCGCGCCACATCAAGAGTGCCATATACTTTTCGTGCCAATCGATTTTTGCCATCAATGTGTTTTTATTTCTGATTTCTAGTTTCTAATTTCTAGTTATTGATTTGAAGATTTGAAGATTTGAAGATTTGAAGATTAAGGCGTTTCGGTTACCGACAATTTGAAATTTGAAATTCTGAAATCTGAAATTGCGGCTTCGCCGCATCACTTCTCACTCCTAATTGTCGTTACACTTCCAAATCGCCATCGATGATTTCGTGCCACGGCAGACCGCTTTCGGCGACTTTGGCCATGAATGGGTCGGGGTCGAACTGCTCGACATTGAACACGCCTGCCCCACCCCACTTGCCTGTGAGAAGCATGTAGGCACCCGTCATGGCAGGGACGCCAGTGGTGTAACTAACTCCCTGTGTGCCAGTCTCTTTGTAGGCTTCTTGGTGGCTACAATTGTTGTAGATGTAGTAAGTTTTCGGGCGGCCGTCTTTCACACCTTTGATACGGCAGCCAATCGAAGTGTAGCCCGTGTAGTCGGCACCGAGTTCTTCGGGGTGCGGCAGCACGGCTTTCAGGAACTGAATCGGCACAATTTCGTGGCCTTCGTAGTTGATTGGCACAATGCTGGCCATACCGATATTTTGAATGACGCGCAGGTGCGTCAGATACTCTTGACCGAAAGTCATCCAAAAGCGCGCACGCTTGATGGTGGGGAAATTTTTGACCAGTGATTCCAACTCTTCGTGGTACATCAGATACGACTCGCGCACCCCAATCTCGGGATAAGTGAGCGGCTGATGCACCGACAGCGGCGCAGTCTCTTCCCACTTGCCGTTGAGGTAGTAGCGGCCTTTTTGCGTTATCTCGCGAATGTTGATTTCGGGATTGAAATTGGTAGCAAACGCCTTGTGATGGTCGCCAGCGTTGCAATCGACAATATCGAGTTCGTGAATCTCGTCGAAATGGTGTTTGGCAGCGTATGCCGTATAAACGCTGGTGCAGCCTGGGTCGAAACCGCAACCAAGAATGGCCGTTAAGCCTGCTTCGCGGAAGCGGTCGTGGTAAGCCCATTGCCACGAATACTGATATTTGGCTTCGTCGAGCGGCTCGTAGTTGGCAGTGTCGAGATAGTGGCAGCCCGCCGCAAGGCACGCGTCCATGATGTGCAAATCTTGATACGGCAACGCCAAATTCATCACCAAATCGGGCTGGAACTGGCGCAACAGAGCCGTCAGTTCAGGCACATTGTCGGCATCGACCTGCGCTGTCGCCACTTGTACGCCGTAGCGTTTGGCAAGTTCGGCGGCAATGGCATCGCATTTCGCTTTTGTGCGGCTCGCAATCATTATTTCGGTAAACACTGCGGCATTTTGTGCCAACTTGTGCGCGGCAACGGTTGCTACGCCGCCTGCGCCAATAACCAATACTTTTCCCATGTTCGTTCTGTTTTTTTCGATTGCAAAGATACGCATTATTTGCGACAAATGCGCTGTTGGTGGTTTAACTATTTTTTACTACCTTTGCCGAGATATGAGGCGACTTTTTCTGACAATGGTGGCGTGCGTTTTGGTTGGCGGATTGCTGGCCGAGCCGTGGCGCACGCACGCTTTCGACAGCCAGATTCGCACGCTGCAAGTGCGTTTGGAGGACGATGCGCTCGCACTGCCTGTGGTGGAATTGCAGTCGGAACAGCGTGTCGAAATTTCGTTCGACAATATGTCGTACGAAGTGAAAAGTTACAACTACAAAATTGTGCATTGCAACGCCGATTGGACGCCATCGGTACTCTCCGAAGTGGAATATATCGACGGATTTTACGACGGCATTGTGAACGACTACACGCTCGCCACAAACACCACCGCACTCTACACACACTACCGATTTTCGGTGCCCAACGACGACTTGCGGCTGAAACTGTCGGGCAACTACGCCGTGCTGATAGCGCAAGACAACGACTTCGACAGTCTGTCGGCGGTGGCGTGCTTTTCGGTGGTCGATTCGCGCATCGGCGTGAGCGGCAGCGTGCGTAGCAATACCGACATCGAACTGGTGCGCCGCTACCAACAACTCGATTTCGACCTGAATACAGCGGGTTACGAAGTGCGCGACCCATTCAGCGAACTGAAAGTGGTGGTGCAACAAAACCGCCGCACCGACAACGCCGTCGCCGACCTAAAACCGACCTACACATCGCTATCGACGCAGAGTTACAAAAACAATCGCCGACTGATTTTCGAGGGCGGCAACCAATACCGCAGCATCGATTTTTCGTCGGAATATACCTACGGCGCAGGCATCGAGCGCATTGTGTTCGAGCGGGGCGACTTTCAGGTGTGGCTCACGCCCAGCGGCAAGCGTGCCGACCGCGGCGTGGCGCAAGGCGACGATGCCAACGGCAATTTTTTGGTCAATCGCCAAGGTGCCGACGACAGCGACAGCGAAGCCGACTATATGTGGGTCAATTTTGTGCTGCCCGCCGATGAGCCGTTTTTCACAGGGAGCATCTACATTTTGGGGCAGTTGTGCGGCAATGCCATCGACGAATCGTCGCGTATGGACTACGATTTTGCAGCAAAAGCCTATGTCAAATCGCTCTATCTGAAGCAAGGCGGCTACAATTTTCAGTACATCTATGTGCCGAAAGGCGAAAAAACTGGCTCGCTGCAACCCATCGAAGGCAGTTTTTGGCAAACCGAAAACGAATACAACATCTATGTCTATCACCGCGCATGGGGTGAACGCTACGACCGCCTTGTCGCCGTGAAAACGATTTATTTTTAGTAGCAAGATGTGAGTAGCAAGTAGCAAGAAAAAGATTTTAAGAACATAGAATATAGAGCATAGACAAAATTAGTGTGAAAGTCTATAAAGTGGAAAGTGAAAAGTAGGGACGC
>CAVKTI010000073.1:0-9663 GCA_963659365.1 Acutalibacteraceae bacterium
CCTAAAGTTTTTTTTTTGGCCAAATCGAAAAAAAAGCGTACCTTTGCAGCACCTTTCGGAGAGATGGTAGAGTGGTCGATTACAGCGGTCTTGAAAACCGCCGTACCGAGAGGTACCGGGGGTTCGAATCCCTCTCTCTCCGCACCGAACGAGAAACTGAAAACGAGTTTCTCGTTTTGTTTTATAAGTGTTTGATTATCAAATAATTACAATATATAACAAAGCCCGAAGTTGCTTGAAGGCATAGCCCGCACTATTTGACAATTCAGAGAAATTGCTTATTTTTGCATTCGTAATGGTTAGTTTTAAGGGGGCTATATGAATATGGCGGCGAAAGACAACACACCAGAAATGCGCCCTGCGTTCGAGGAGATACGCCGAACGGACGAAAATGGGCATGAGTATTGGAGTTCCAGAGACTTGTGTGCCGCTATGGGCTATTCTGCAAACTGGAAATTCCAAAGAGTAATCGATAGAGCCATAGAAGTGGCCAATGTCAAGGGAATGAACATCAACGACCATTTCAACCAAACAGTTGATATGGCCAAACTTGGTAGTGGTGCGTTCCGAAAGGTGGAGATATTCCGTCTGTCGCGCATGGCGTGTATGATTATTGCCGAGAATGCCGATAGCAAGAAAGCGTTGGTGCAGCAGGCAAGGGAGTATTTTTTACGGTCTGTTCCGACCACGGAACTTATGCAAAACTCGCTGGAATCCAATATCTTGCTATACAAAACCGCGCAAAACGAAACCCGTATCGAGGTCATATTCAATAGCGAAACTTTTTGGATGTCGCAAAAGCGTATGGCAGATTTGTTTGGCGTGGATGTCCGAACCATAAATTATCATTTGGGGCAAATCTATGAAGCAGGCGAGTTGAACAGAGAGGCAACTATCCGAAAAATTGGGATAGTTCAATCAGAAGGCGGGCGTGATGTGGAGCGCGCTCCCCTATTCTACAACCTTGATGCCATCATTGCCGTAGGCTACCGTGTGAACAGTTATCAAGCCACGCAGTTCCGCATCTGGGCCACTTCGGTGTTGAAGGAGTTTATCATCAAAGGTTATGTGCTCGACGACGAGCGGCTGAAGCAAGGCAAGCATTTCGGCAAGGATTATTTCGACGATTTGCTGGAGCGTATCCGTGAAATCCGCACCTCCGAACGCCGCTACTATCAGAAAATAACCGATATTTATGCCGAGTGCAGTGCCGACTACGATGCCAAATCGGAAAACACGAAGCGGTTCTTCAAAATGGTGCAGAATATGATGCATTTGGCAGTAACTCACCACACCGCAGCGGAGATTGTCTATAACAGAGCCGATGCCGAGCAACCACACATGGGACTTACAACATGGAAAAAAGCACCAGACGGTCGTGTGCAGAAGTCCGACACGATTGTGGCAAAAAACTATCTGTCGGACAAGGAGTTGGACCAACTCAACCGCATCACGGTATCTTTTCTCGACTTTGCCGAGGCACGGGCTCAGCGGCACATCATTACCACAATGGAGGATTGGAGCAAACGCCTGTCCCAATTTCTTGCAACAATGGACTACGAGGCGGACGCTTCGGCAGGAACGGTGTCGCAAGAGGAAGCAAAGGCAAAGGCGTTTGGCGAATACGAGAAGTACAAACTCATTCAAGACCGAGCGTATATTTCAGATTTCGACCGATTTAACGCTGACGACGACGATGCCCCATTGCTCCCGTTCGACTTGAATCCGAAAGAAACATAGATATTTTCCGTTGAAGCAAGTTTCAAATTTCTGGTTTCTAGTTTCTGGTTGTCGGTAGTCCAAACTGCAATCTTCAAATTTTCAAATCTTCAAATTTTCAAATTTTCAAATCTTCAAATGCACACATTAGGAACTTAGAAACATAGAAACAAAAATTGCGTCAGCAATTTTGATAATCGGCAAAAAATAGTAATTTTGCAGGATAATTATCAGCCATAAAAACATTTTTTGATTATAGAAATATAGGTGAAATAAGACATATTTGAAATAGCGTTAGCGTTTACAGACCTGATTTTCTGAAACTTCGACAATTTTAGAAATTATTTTGATGTTCAGGCGAGAAAACCACTTGACGCTCATGCGAAAGCGTGAGCCTTTTGTGCGATTCTGGACATCATAGGTAGTCGAAGACCTTAGAAAATCAGAAAAGCGGTATAAGAAAGGAATCACGCTGTTTTTTATGCACATATCACCAGATTTTTGGGGGCGATGCCGCAGAGAAATGCCAATAGCCGTAAATGTGAAAATGAACAAAGAAAAAAAACAGACAAAATAACTAACCAAAGTCCGCAAAAGGAGGCGGACATAAAACCCTTTTACTATGAAAAAATCAATTTTATTTGCGACCTTATGCTGCGCAGCACTGCTTTTTGCCGCCTGCAACAAGAACGACGAACCGAAAGAAGAATCGAACAACAACCAAAACGAAGGAACCGCAACTGGCACAAAAAACGGCCACGACTGGGTTAATCTTGGGTTAAGTGTGAAATGGGCCACCTGCAATATAGGTGCTGATAAACCCGAAGCCTATGGCAACTACTACGCTTGGGGCGAAACTACTACAAAGGAGACTTACTCGTGGGCTACCTACAAATACGGCACCTATAATTTTGATGGCGACAATAGCAAATTGACCAAATACAACACTACCGATGGTAAAACCACCCTCGAAGCCGACGACGATGCAGCCAGCGTAAACTGGGGCGAAGGCTGGCGCATGCCAACTGATGCCGAGTGGGACGAACTCATCAAAAAATGCACTTGGACTTGGACAACCCAAAACGGTGTGAAAGGTTGCGAAATAAAAGCCACCAACGGCAACACCATTTTTCTCCCTGCGGCGGGCTATTGCAACTCTGCCAGCATGGATTTCGTGGGCGTCTACGGCGGTTGCTGGTCGAGTTCGCTCCACGCAGACGGACCGAGTTATGCGTGGTACGCATATTTCCGCTCGGACAATGTGAACAAAAGCCTCTTCTACCGCTACATTGGACGAACCATTCGCCCTGTATGTGAGTAAATTAGTCGCAAGATGTGAGTAGCAAGTCGAGAATGCGCCGTTCCCCGACGACATCTCGACCATAAAGAGTGCCATCAGCACGCAGCAAGAGAGCGAGCAGAAAGGGTTTGCGCCAAGTTTGGGACAGAGCATAGAGATCGCCATTCAGATGGGATATGTCGATTCGTGCTATCTGAATCGGCTTTTCACTCGGCAATATGGCATTACGCCGCTGCAATTCAGAAAACAAATTTCGCATCTGTACGGCCTACTAAATGGCTGATTTACAGAAAAATAAGCGTTCTAAAACAAAGACGACCTCGGAGTTCGTTCCAAAGTCGTCTTCGCCAAATAACTTTTTTATTCTTTTTATCACTTTACCATAAAATTATTTGCATTTTTTCATAAAATGGTCTGATTTTCTGCGAATTACTTTTTTCGCAGCAGATTCACACGAATGCGGATTTGCTGGTTGGGGTGTTCGTCGGGAAGAATGCCCGAAATGCGGCACTCGAAAATTCCGCCATGCCCAAAATCCAATAGCGTGGCCAGTTCGCTGTTGCAGTTGGCTGGAAGGTAGCCCACATGAACCGCCTCCAATTTTTTATCGCCAACTGTAATGTCCTGTGAATCAACACCTTCTGGCATCTCTTTGGGAGCATAGAATAGCGCAATGGCGTTGTGGTCGTATCTGTTTTCGTCTTCGCGCACCATATAAAGAGGCTCGCCGACCTTCATCTGCGGCCGCACGGCGTAGCCATCGTGGTGTTCGAACGCTGCCAAATTGCAGTTCAGAAATTCGATTTTGTTCTTTTCGAGTAACATAATTTTGCAGTGAATCAGGGATTTCGTAGTTCGTCGTCGAGCCTTCGTGTCTGATTTCAAGTGCAAAATTACCCCGTGCGACTGACACCACAAGTCAGCCACTCAAAAAAAATGCAAAATTTCTATAAATTTCTTGGTAGTTGAATAAAGAGTAAAGACAAAATAGTGTATAAAGTGTGTAAAGTGAAAAGTTTCTTTATTTGAAAATTTGAAGATTTGAAGATTTGAAGATTGCGGCGTTTTGGCTACCGACAACCAGAAATTAAAAACTAGAAATTAGAAACTTTTACTCGTTATTTGTAAATCCGATTGAGAAGTGCCGATTCGCACCGAAACGCTTCGCGCAGATGGGCGGGTGCAAGCACTTCGAGATTGGAACCGTGCTTGCGCAGTTCCTGCACAAAATCGTAGGTTGGTGCCACACGGTAGGTGAAAATGCTGTACGCCGCATTGCTTTCGACCTCCATTTGCGTGCTGTGAATGGGCAGCGTGCGAATGTAGTTGGCCGCCTCTGCACCGACTTTTACGCGGATAAATTCGGCTTTGTTCAGACGATGATCTACGCCGAACTGATTCTGAAAAAAGTGGCGCGGGTCGAACTCTTTGGGCATTTTGTAGGGCTTGTCGGTGGCAGCAATCTCCTCCATACGGTCGAGCGCATAGACGCGCGGTTCGCTCTCTTCGGGGTGGTCGTCGGGCTTGCCAACCAAGTACCAACGGCGTTTGAACACTTTCAGACAGTAGGGCGCAAGCAGAAACGAATGTCCTTCGGTGCGATCGAAACGCTTGTAGGTAACCAGCAAACGGCGATTTTCGCGCATGGCCGAAACGATGGTCGAAAGAAAACGGCTGCCTTCGGGAATATGCTCAAACAAAATGCGATTTTGCATATCGCCAGCGATATTGACCATGTTTTTGACTGCAAAAGTATCGATGAGCCAAGCGCGTATGCCCTGCCCTTCGGCATCGCCCAAGTTGGCGAGCGAATAGCGTTTTGTGGTGTGATTGCAGACAATTTCGATGCCAAACATTTCGAAAATCGTCTCGCGGTGGCGATGAAAATTCCGTTCGCCATACTCGGTGGCGTGCGTGTCGTTGTAGGCCGAATGCGCCCAGCGTCGGTCAATCTCTTCGCGCGAAATTTGCCCTGCGGAATAGATGGTATCGACCAGCCATATCAGGCGTTGAAAAAGTTTGTTTTGTGCTGCCATAGCGGGATTTTATCAAAAAGCAGCGACCCATATTGCATGAGCCGCTGCCCTATTGTTGTCAATAGTCTTTACGCCAAAAATTTGCGAATGTTGTCGGCCACTTGCGCAGGCGTGAAACCGAGTTTTTCGTCGAGCACTTTGTAGGGTGCCGAAAATCCGAACGATTCCAAACCGTAAACAATGCCATCGGCACCGACAAGTCCTTCGAGATTGACTGGCAGACCAGCCGTCAAACCGAATTTCCGAACGCCGTGCGGCAACACTTTCTCCTGATATTCAGCCGATTGCGAGCGGAACAAACCTTCCGAAGGCACGGAAACTACACGAATGCGTTTGCCTTCGCCGCGCAAAATAGTGGCTGCTTCGCAAAGTGTTGAAACTTCGCTGCCCGAAGCCACCAAAATCACATCGGGATTGCCGTCGCAAGTTACGATGTACGCACCTTTCGCTGCATCGCGGTTGTTGGTTGGCAAGTCGTTGATATTCTGGCGACTAAGAATGATGGCCGACGGCGTAAGCGTGTTTTCCATCATCAGTTTGTAGCATTCGGTGCACTCTTCGGCATCGGCTGGGCGCAACACGAGCATCGAATTGCGTCCGTGGTGATTTTTCAGTTTCTCCATCAAGCGGATTTGCGCCTCCTGCTCCACAGGTTCGTGCGTTGGCCCATCTTCGCCCACACGGAACGCATCGTGCGACCAGATAAATTTGACGGGCAGTTCCATCAAAGCGGCCATGCGCACGGCTGGTTTCATATAATCAGAAAAGACGAAGAATGTGGCGCAAGCCGCAATCACGCCGCCGTGCAACGCCATGCCAAGGCAAACGCAAGCCATTGTGAGTTCGGCCACGCCAGCCTGCAAAAATGCGCCGCTGAAATCGCCGCGCGTCATGGCGTGCGTCTGTTTCAAAAAGCCGTCGGTCTTGTCGGAGTTCGATAGGTCGGCACTCGACACTACCATATTTTCGACCTGCTTGGCCAGTTGCGACAGCACCGCTGCCGATGCGGCACGCGTGGCGCTGTTGGGCTTCTGCTCCACTTTGCTCCAGTCGATTTGTGGGGCTTTGCCCGAGAAGAATAGTTCCATTTTCGCTGCCAATTCGGGATTTGCAGTCGCCCATTGGGCTTTTGCAGCGCGTTTTTTGGCAACAATTTCTCTCAATTCGGCCTCGCGGCGGGCGTAGATTTCTTTGGTTTCGGCAAAGAATTGGAACGCATTGTCGGGGTCGCCGCCGAGTGCTTTCACCGTGTTGCGGTAGGCTTCGCCGCCGAGCGGTGCACCGTGCGTGGCGCAGTTGTGTTCGTAACTCGATCCGTCGGCTTTCAGCGCGCCTTTGCCCATGATGGTATGCCCGATGATGAGTGTCGGACGCTCTTTTTCGGCTTTGGCGGCAGTCAGTGCCTCGCGAATGGCTTTCACATCGTGGCCATCGATTTTGATGACGCGCCAGCCCCACGCTTCGTATTTTTTAGCGGTGTCCTCGCAAGTTACAGCGGCGGTTTCGGTCGAAAGTTGAATGTCGTTCGAGTCGTAAAACATGATGAGATTGTCCAGCCCAAGATTGCCTGCCAAGCGTCCTGCGCCCTGCGAAATCTCCTCTTGCACGCCGCCGTCGGAGATGTAGGCGTAGATGGTTTGGTTCATCACATCGCCAAATTTGGCTTTGAGAAATTTGGCGGCGATGGCTGCGCCCACAGCAAAAGCGTGTCCCTGTCCGAGCGGTCCCGATGTGTTTTCGATGCCGCGTTCCACATCAACTTCGGGGTGGCCGGGCGTTACACTGCCCCACTGGCGCAGTTGTTGCAGTTCGCCTAGCGAAAATTTGCCTGTGCAAGCCAACACCGAATAAAGCATCGGTGCCATGTGTCCGGGGTCGAGAAAAAAGCGGTCGCGGCTCTCCCAACGCGGATTTTGCGGGTCGTATTCCAAAAATTCGGAATAGAGTACATTGATAAAGTCTGCGCCGCCCATTGCGCCGCCTGGATGGCCCGAATTTGCCTTCTCGACCATCGATGCCGCCAACACACGAATGTTATTGGCCGCTCTGTTCATTTGTTCTACGGTGTTCATAGTATTTTAATTTCAGATTTCAAATTAGGTTGATTAGTTGATCGGTTGATTAGTTGATTGGTTTAACGCATTGGTGAAAGTCTGTGAGGCAAAAAAACAATCTTCAAATGAATTAAATAATTGGGAATTAGATAATTGGGTAATTAAATTCACTGCTCACTGCTCACTTCTAACTTCTAACTAAAAATTCCTCACTCCTAATTCCTCATTCCTAACTATTCTTGCTACTTGCTACTCATATCTTGCGACTTACTAGTAATCGGTCATCATCGTTTTGACTTCGGCATTGACCATTTGGGCGAATGCGTCGGGTGTCATTGCGCCTTTGTCGCCTTCGCCTTGCTTGCGCACTGCAACGACGCCTTCGGTCATCTCTTTTTCGCCAACGATGAGCAGATACGGTATGCGTTTCAGTTCGTTGTCGCGAATTTTGCGCCCGATTTTTTCGTTGCGATAGTCGCCAATGGTGCGCACATCGAGCAGATTCAGTTTGTCGGCCACCTGTTGTGCGTAGTCGTTGAATTTTTCGCTGATTGGCAGCACCACGGCTTGGTCGGGCGTGAGCCACAACGGGAATTTGCCGCCTGTGTGTTCGATAAGCACGGCCACAAAGCGTTCCATCGAGCCGAATGGTGCGCGGTGAATCATCACGGGACGGTGTTTCTGATTGTCGTCGCCTGTGTATTCGAGTTCGAAACGCTCGGGCAAGTTGTAATCCACCTGAATCGTGCCCAACTGCCAGCGGCGACCGATAGCATCTTTCACCATAAAATCGAGTTTGGGGCCGTAGAAAGCCGCCTCGCCATACTCAATTTTGGCTGGCAAGCCCTTCTCTTGGCACGCCTCGACGATGGAGCGTTCGGCTTTTTCCCAAACCTCGTCGCTGCCCACATATTTTTCGCGGTCGTTCGGGTCGCGCAACGAGATTTGCGCCTCGAAGTTCTTGAAATCCAACGCTTTGAATATGATGGCGATGATGTCCATCACGCGCAAAAATTCGTCTTTCACTTGGTCGGGACGGCAGAAAATGTGTGCATCGTCCTGCGTGAATGAGCGCACGCGCGTCAAACCGTGTAACTCGCCGCTCTGTTCGTAGCGATAGACAGTGCCAAACTCGGCCACGCGCAGCGGCAGATCTTTGTACGAGTGCGGCGAATTTTTGTAAACCATGCAGTGGTGCGGGCAGTTCATCGGTTTCAGCATATAAATCTCGCCCTCTTCGGGAGTGGTGATGGGCTGAAAACTGTCTTTGCCGTAGTGGGCCCAGTGCCCCGATGTGATGTAGAGTTGCTTTGCGCCGATGTGTGGCGTCATCACCTCTTGGTAGCCGTAGCGTTTTTGTATGGTGCGCAGAAAATCTTGCAAACGCAGGCGCAACGCCGTTCCTTTGGGCAACCAGAGCGGCAGCCCTTTGCCCACCATATCAGAAAAGGTGAAGAGTTCCAACTCTTTGCCGATTTTGCGGTGGTCGCGTTTTTTGGCCTCTTCGAGCAGCACCAGATAGTCGTCGAGCATCTTCTTTTTGGGGAATGTGATGCCGTAGATACGCGTCAGTTGCGGACGATGTTCATCGCCGCGCCAGTATGCGCCAGCCACGCTCAACAGTTTGATGGCTTTTATCGGGCTTGTGTCGGGCAAGTGCGGCCCACGGCACAAATCGACAAATCCGCCTTGGCGATAGAGCGTGATAGTGCCGTCTTCGAGTTCCGAAATCAGTTCTACCTTATATATTTCGCCTTTGGCTTCGAACATCGCCATTGCTTCGGCTTTGCTGATGTCTTCGCGCACCACAGCCTCTTTGCGCGCCACCAATTCGACCATCTTCTTTTCGATTTTTTCCAAGTCGGTCTCTTTGATAACCACGCCTGCGGGCGGCTCTACATCGTAGTAGAAACCATTTTCGATGGCAGGACCAATGCCAAATTTTGTGCCGGGATAGAGTTCGGTCAAGGCTTCGGCCAGCAGGTGCGCCGAGGTGTGCCAAAAAGTGTGTTTTGCTTCTTCGTCGTCCCACTTGTGGAGGCGGAGCGTGCTGTCGTCGTTTATCGGGCGCGCCAAATCGCGTACCTCGCCATTTACCGTGGCAGCCAGCACTTCGGCAGCCAGACGCGGACTAATGCTTTCGGCTATCTGCAGCGCAGTAACGCCTTTTTCGTACTCACGCACAGAGCCATCAGGAAAAGTGATTTTCATCTTGGATATTCCTTTTTGATTGATTTTATTTCCAAACTGCAAAGATACGAATTTTTGTTGAAAGTAAAAAAAGTGCGTAAAGTTGAGAAGTTGATGAGTTGATTAGTTGATTAGTTGATTGGTTGATTAGTTTAACGCATTGGTGAGAGTTTCAGGTTTCTAGTTTCTCAAAATTGCTGGCGCAATTTTTGTTTCTATGTTTATTTGGCTAATCCGACAATTTGAATTTCTGAAATTGTCTTCGTCTTGCGACTACATTGTCAATTATCAATTATCAATTGCCTTGGCAGTGGCCTCTTTTCCCGTTTTCCCCAAAGGGGAAAAGCCTTCGTTCGGACGCACT
>CAVKTI010000074.1:0-9586 GCA_963659365.1 Acutalibacteraceae bacterium
ATAGAAACAGCGCGCAGCGCGAGAAACGGACGCACTCGGTGCGTCCCTACTTTCGCACTTTCACACTTTACACACTTTTTTACACTTTTCACTTTCAACTAAAAATTGTATCTTTGCAGGTTGATTGAACGACAAGTTTTTTATTGTAATAACAATATGCTTACACTTAAACAAATTATCGGAAACCGCGACGAGGTGGTTCGTCGTCTGGGGAAAAAACATTTTGCGCCAGCGGCCGAAATGATTGACCAAGTGATAGCCGACGATGCCGATCGCCGCGCCGCCCAAAAGGAGTTGGATGCCAAATTGGCACAAATAAACCAACTGTCGAAATCGATAGGCGGACTGATGCAACAAGGCAAAAAAGCCGAAGCCGAACAAGCCAAAGCCGAAGTGGCGACACTGAAAGAGGCTACCAAACAACTGTCGGCAGAGATGGAGGAGAAGGAGAACGCTATGCGCGACCTGCTGCTACAAATCCCGAACTTGCCCAAAGAGAGCGTGCCAGAAGGCACTTGCGCCGACGACAATGTGGTGGAAAAAATGGGCGGCGAAATGCCAAATTTCGATGGATTCGAGCCGCTGCCACACTGGGAGTTGGCAAAAAAATACGACCTTATCGACTTTGAACTTGGCGTGAAAATTTCGGGTGCAGGATTTCCCGTGTACAAAGGGCTTGGCGCACGCTTGCAACGCGCACTCATCAACTTTTTCCTCGATGAGGCGCGCGCCGCTGGCTATCTCGAAATTATGCCGCCAACCGTGGTGAATGCGGCTTCGGGTTACGGCACTGGCCAACTGCCCGACAAAGAGGGGCAGATGTATCACGCCGAGGTGGACGACCTCTACCTGATTCCCACCGCCGAAGTGCCTGTAACGAACATCTACCGCAATGTGATTTTGAACGAAAAAGACCTGCCGATAAAGAATTGCGCCTACACACAGTGCTTCCGCCGCGAGGCTGGCTCGTATGGCAAAGATGTGCGCGGACTGAACCGCCTGCACGAGTTTTCGAAAATCGAAATTGTGCGCATCGATACGCCCGAACACAGCGAAGAGTCGCACCGCGAGATGCTGGCGCATGTCGAAGGGCTGCTCAAAAAACTGGAACTGCCCTACCGCATTTTGCGCCTTTGTGGCGGCGACATGAGTTTCACGGCCGCACTCTGCTTCGACTTCGAAACATTTTCGGCCGCGCAAAAACGCTGGCTCGAAGTCAGTTCCGTGTCGAACTTCGAGGCGTATCAGGCCAACCGCTTGAAGTGTCGCTACAAAACCGCCGACGGCAAAACCGAACTCTGCCACACGCTCAACGGGTCGGCATTGGCATTGCCGCGCATTGTGGCCACCATACTCGAAAACAACCAAACACCCGACGGCATTCGTGTACCGAAAGTGCTGGTGCCGTACATGGGTTGCGAAATCATCAAGTAAGCGTGAAGGCGGAGGGAGAAAGGTGGTTATAATTGTTAATTGCTGTTGATAGTGTTCTTCCTGAAATTTTTTGAGCGCTTTTTAGGAGTTTGAAACACTTTCCAAAATCTTTGCCCTCCGCCTTCTACTTTTTTGTTGAAAAAAAAAGTGTTGTAACGGCTTGATTGAGTAAAATTTTTTACTATTTTTGTCGATTGAAATTTTATAGAACAACATAGAGAAACCAAACGAACAGAATGGGACTATTTTCTTTTACGCAAGATGTGGCTATCGACCTTGGCACCGCCAATACCATCATCACCTGTAACGACAAAATTGTGGTGGACGAGCCATCGATTGTGGCGCTCGACCGCAGCACAGGCAAACTGATTGCCATCGGTCGGCAGGCGCAGCAGATGCAGGGTCGTGAGCACCCAAACATTCGCACCATACGCCCATTGCGCGATGGCGTGATAGCCGACTTTAACGCCGCCGAGTTGATGATTCGCGGCATGATAAAGATGATTCCGCACCGCAGCCGTCTGGTTACGCCGTCGCTGCGCATGGTGGTCGGCATTCCGTCGGGCAGCACCGAGGTAGAGGTGCGCGCCGTCCGCGACTCGTCGGAGCATGCTGGCGGTCGCGAAGTGTATATGATTTACGAACCGATGGCGGCAGCCATTGGTATCGGCCTCGATGTGGAAGCCCCCGAAGGCTGCATGGTGGTCGATATAGGCGGCGGCACCACCGAAATTGCCGTTATCTCGTTGGGTGGCATGGTGTCGAACCAGTCGATTCGCATCGCTGGCGATGATTTCACCAAAGACATTATCGAGTATATGAACCGCCAGCACAACATCAAAGTGGGCGAGCGCATGGCCGAGCAGATTAAAATTCGTGTCGGTTCGGCACTCATCGACTTGGGCGACGAAGCCCCCGAAGATTTTATTGTCGATGGGCCCAACAAGATGACTGCGCTGCCGATGAAAGTGCCTGTGTCGTATCAAGAGATAGCGCACTGCCTCGAAAAATCGATAACAAAAATCGAAGCGGCTGTGTTGGCGGCTCTCGAGGAGACTCCGCCCGAACTCTACGCCGACTTGGTGAAAAACGGCATCTACTTGGCGGGTGGCGGCGCACTGTTGCGCGGCTTGGCCAAACGCCTCTCCGACAAGATTCAGATAGCGTTCCATGTGGCCGACGACCCACTGCGGGCTGTTGCGCGTGGCACTGGCGTAGCGTTGAAAAATGTGGACAGATTCCAATTCTTGCTCCGTTAAAAAGCAACGCCAAGCGTGGCGGCGGGATTTTGCGCCCGTCGCCTTTTTATTTTTAGTTTTTGTAAACAACAAATTGACGATTATTCAATGTCGGCTCTGTTGCGCTTTTTGCTGAAATTTGCCAACTTCTTTGAATTTCTGTTCTTGGAGGTGATTGCGTTTTTGTTCATTGTGAACTTCAACGCCTTTCAGCAGAGTGCGCTCTACCGATTCAACGCCTCGATGGTGGCATCGCTCTACGCGGCGACGAACGCTTGCGCCGACTATTTTCATCTGAAAGCGGAAAATGCGCAGTTGATGGACGAAAACAATCGGTTGCTCAATCGGATTGCGGTGCTGGAGGCGCAACTGCCCGACACGATGGCGGCTGCGGCTGCCAAGTTGCCCTACCGCGCGCACGCCGCCAAAGTGGTTTATGCGTCAGTCAATAGGCTGCAAAATGTGCTGATTATCAATCGTGGAACGGCCGATAGCATTGCCACCGACATGGGCGTAGTGAATGCCGACGGCGTGGTGGGCATAGTCGATGCAGTGTCGAAACATTTTGCGGTGGTGATGCCCATAATTAGCACCAAATCGATGGTGAGCGGCAAAATTGCCAAAAACGGCAATATCGGTTCGGTGGTGTGGGACGGCCTTTCGCCCGAATATGCCGAACTGACCGACATTCCGTATCATGTCGATGTGGCGGTGGGCGACACGGTGGTTACCAGCGGCTATTCCGCCATTTTTGCCAGCGGCGTTCCTATCGGCGTGGTCGATGAGGTGGAGGTGAACACCAGCCGCGTATTTTGCAAAATCCGACTGCGCCTGCTCGTCAATTACCGTACCGTCGATGCCGTGCATGTAATCGATTGCGCACACCGCGATGAGCTGAAACAAGTTATTAGTAGTAAGTAGTAAGTAGCAAGTAGCAAGACAAGATTTTAAGAACATAGAGTATAGAACATAGACAAAATTAGTGTGAAAGTGTATAAAGTGAAAAGTGTATAAAGTTGATTGTAGGGACGCACCGAGTGCGTCCGAGTAAAATGAACAATAATTGCGGCATTTTGGCTACCAATAACCAGAAACTAGAAATTAGAAATCAGAAATAAACCGCACAGACTTTCACTAATGCGTTAAACTAATCAACTGATCAACTGATCAACTAATCAACCTAATTGAAATTTAACAACGCTCATGCACGATACGCTGAAGATGATATTGAATTTTGCTGTGTTGGTGTTGGTTCAGGTGCTGATACTGAACAACATACACCTGTTTGGCGTGGTGTGTCCGTACCTTTACATTTTGGCGGTGCTGGCGTTGCCCATCGCTATGTCGCCTGCGTGGGCGATGCTGGTGGCGTTTTGTTTGGGCTTTGTTATCGACATTTTTTGCAATAGTTACGGCATACACACGGCGGCTTCGGTGCTGGTGGCGTACTTGCAGCCGCACATCATGCGCATGGTTGCCACACGCGAAAATCTCGAAAAAACCTATCCATCGATTGCCAATTTTGGCAGCGCATACTACCTCTATGCGCTCATTTTGATAGTCGTGCACCACCTGACGCTCTTTGCATTGGAGGCGTTTTCGTTTTCGCACATCGGCATGGTGCTGCTCAAAACCGTTTGCAGCGCACTCTTCACATTCGTTTTGGTTGTTTGCGTCGAATTTCTTAAACCCAAACGGCGGTGATAAACGACGCGAACAGCAACCGATTTTTTGTCATCAGAATTGTGATTGCCGTTCTGGTGTTTGTCTTCATTGTGCAACTGTTCAACCTGCAAATTGTGCGCGACTACGGCGAGCAGGCCGATGGCAACGCTCTGCTTCGGCGCACCGTTTATGCGCCACGCGGACTTATCTACGACCGCAACGGCGAACTGCTTGTGTACAACCACCCGACCTACGATGTGCTGGTTACGACATCGGAATGGCGACACAAAAAAGGCGAACCTGCGCCGCTCGATACCGCCGCTTTTTGCGATTGGCTCGCCATTTCGCGCGAGGAGTTCGACAGCCGCCTCGACGATATGAAACGCCGTCGTGGTTACTCGCCACGCACGCCGCAACGCTTCATGACACAACTGACGCCCGAAGAGTATGCCGCCATGCAAGAGCGGCAGCACCGTTTTCCCGGCATCACCATTCAAATTCGTACGCTGCGCAGTTACAACTATCCTGTGGCGGCACATGCGCTCGGCTCTATCGGCGAAGTGTCGAAAGGAATGATCGAGCGCGACTCGTGCTACAGTCAGGGCGACTATGCGGGCGTGAGCGGCATCGAAAAGTCGTACGAAAAAGATTTGCGCGGCACCAACGGCGTTGAAATTATGCTGCGCGATGTGTCGGGGCGCGTGCAAGGCCACTACCGAGGCGGCGAATACGACATTCCAGCCGAAGCGGGTAAAAATCTGACCGTAACGCTCGACTATCGGCTGCAAATGGTGGCCGAAGAGTTGCTGACTGGCAAACGAGGCAGCATTGTGGCCATCGAACCAGCCACAGGCGAGGTGCTGGCCATCGCCTCGAACCCTACTTGGAATCCCGATATTTTGGTTGGCCGACAACGCTCGCACAACTACTCCATGCTGCTCGACGACCAGACAAAACCGCTGCTCAATCGCGCTATACAAGGCGTTTATTCGCCCGGCTCGACTTTCAAAACGGTGCAGGCTTTGGTGTGCCAACAAGAGGGCGGCATCACCGAGCGCACGCTTTTCCCCTGCAATGGGCCAGGCTCGTCGCCCATCAAATGCACGCACCACCACGGCTCGCCAGTGTCGCTCGAAAATGCGATTGAACAGAGTTGCAATCCCTACTTTTGGCAGGCCTACAAAGCCACGCTCGAGCGGGGCGGCTACGGCGACAAAAACGAGAATTTCAAAGACAACTACAACCGCTGGCGCAACGATGTGTTGAGTTTCGGCCTCGGTCCAAAATTCAACGACACCGACATTCCCGACCAAGCCAACGGCGGCATTCCGCGCACTGTAACCTACGACCGCATCTATGGACCTACGGGTTGGCGCGCCATCACTATTCGTTCCAACTCAATCGGGCAGGGCGAAGTGCAGGTTACGCCGCTGCAACTGGCCAATGTGGCTGCCACCATCGCCAACAACGGCTACTACATCACGCCGCACCTCAACCGCGCCGACTCGATGCTTCGCCACAAACATATCGCCATGGTCGATTCCGCCTATTTCGAAGTGGTAAAAAACGGCATGTGGCGCGTGTGCGAATATGGCACTGGGCGTTGGTACAAAATCGACAGTGTGGCCATGTGCGGCAAAACTGGCACAACCGACAACAACCACGGTCGTCCGCACTCCATATTCATCGGCTTTGCGCCAAAAGATAACCCGAAAATTGCCGTGGCGGTGGTGATCGAAAACTGCGGATTTGGTGCCACTTGGGCAAATCCAATCGCCAGTTTGGTGTTGGAACAATATCTGAAAGGCGAAATAAAACGCAAAGAACTGTTTCACCGTTTTGCGACTGCTGTAACCGATTCCGATGTCAAGAAATACTAACATACTGCGTTACCTCGACTGGCCGATGGTGGTCATGTTTTTGGCGTTGGTCTTGTTTGGCTGGTTCAATGTGTACGGCGCGAGCCACGACATCGACCAAACATCGATATTCGATTTTGCCTATTTTTCGGGCAAACAATTTGTGTGGATTTTGTGTTCGCTTGGTTTGGCGGGGCTTATTCTGCTCATCGATGCGCGGGCGTACCAGTCGTTCAGCATGCTGCTCTATGCACTGATGATTTTGCTGCTCGTTGCCACCATTTTTCTTGCGCCCGAAATCAAAGGTTCGCACTCGTGGCTGGTGCTGGGGCCTGTGCGGTTGCAGCCCGCCGAATTTTCAAAATTCATCACTGCGTTGGCGGTTGCCAATGTCATGGGGCAGTACGGTTTCAAGTTGAGCGGATTCAAAAATTACGCCATCGTGTTACTGCTTTTGCTGCTGCCGATGGGGCTTATCGTGCTGCAAAACGAGACGGGTTCGGCGTTGGTCTATACCTCATTTATGCTCATGCTCTACCGCGAAGGCCTGCCGGGGCTGATTCCTTTTGCTGCGCTCTGTTGCGTGGTGTTTTTTGTAGTGGTGGTGCGCTTTGGTGCGTTAGCGTTTGCGGGCGTGCCGTCGGCTTCGACGGGGCTTGTGCTTGCCTTTGTGCTGATGTTGATAGTGGCGGCGGTACTCTTTTTCAAATTCCGCTCGCCGAAAGTGCCGTTCAAATACCTGATTTACACCTATTTGGCCGTGCTGGCCGTGGCTATCGGACTGCATTGGCTGGGTTGGGTGCGTGTCAATTTTGTCTATGTGCTGCTTGCATTGCTGGTTGGCACAGCCATCTACACGGCGGTGTTTGCCATTCACGCGCGCTGCAATCGGCTGTGGCTGATTGTCGCCTTTTTGGTACTTGGCGTAGTCTATTGTTATTCAGTCGATTATGTGTTCGACCGCGTATTCAAGCCGCACCAGCGTTCGCGCATCGAGGTGCTACTTGGCATGAAAGACGACCCCAAGGGCGACGGCTACAATGTGGAGCAGGCCAAAATTGCCATCGGTTCGGGCGGATTTTTTGGCAAAGGCTTTTTGAACGGCACGCAAACCACGCTCAAATTTGTGCCAGAGCAGCACACCGATTTCATCTTCTGCACCGTGGGCGAAGAGTACGGATTTATTGGTGCTACGGCTCTGTTGTTGGTCTATATGGCGTTTTTGTTCCGCTTGATGCGTTTGGCCGAATCGCAGCGCGAAGCGTTTGCGCGCATCTACGGCTATTGTGTGGCAGGCATCTTTTTGTTCCACATCGTCATCAACATCGGCATGGTCATCGGTCTGATGCCAGTCATCGGCATACCGCTGCCATTTTTCAGTTACGGCGGCTCCAGCATGTGGTCGTTCACCATTCTGCTTTTCATCTTCCTGCGCCTCGACATCGCCAACAAGCAGCGAGACAATTAGGAGTTGGAATGGTTCGTTGAACTGTTTCTAAGTTTTGAGTTTCTCGCGCTACGCGCTGTTTCTAGGTTTTTGTTGATTTGTGGATTTGGTTATTTGTGGAGTTGTAAAAATCCGTCATTTTGTCAATCTGTAAATTCGTAAATGGGTAGAGCCGCCACAGTGTGACGGCTCTACAATCTATCAAACCCCCTCAATCCCCCAAGGGGGAGGTTGCGCTGCGCAGAAGCGCAGCAATTTCAAATTACAGATTTCAAAATTTCAAATTGTCGGTAGCAAGATGTGAGTAGCAAGCCAAATGAGGAGTAAGGAGTTTTTGACCTACACGCCGTTTTTTACTTTTTGGAATTATCTATTCCCTGTAATTATTGCAGTTAATCTTGGCAGATGTTTTTTCAAAAACTTGTAAATAACTACACTAACGATTACAACAACAATAACCGAAGTAAAATAGATTAAAAGAAAAGTTAAATCGTTATGTGGCAATATCTTAATTAAGATTATATCTAAAATCATAAGCGGCATCGGATGAATAGCAAATAGAAAAAATGAACTAGAGGCGAGTAATTTATTTGTTTGTAGTTTATTCGTTTCGATACCTTTTGCAACCAAAAGTAAAACAGAAATAATCCCAAATATAAGAAATATATTGTGAATATAGGTATTAGTCCGCGCACCATGTGCTATATCCATTGGCATAGAATTGATTAACAAGTCCGCAACCATCAAACAAAAAGTTATGAGAAATATCAAATTCTTGGGCAAAAATCGTATAGTCCTGATGATATTCAAGTTATTTATGCTAAAATAGGCACCCAATGAAAAGAAGAATAATGCAACTCTCGGAATATGTTGTATTTCCAAAGGAAGTGTCCATAAAAAGAATAACAATACAATAGCAATTATTTTTAGGTAACGAACTAACACATAGATAAGAGGAGATGCTATAACCACAATAATTAAATCTCTAATAAACCAAAATTGAAACGCAACAGGGTAATCTGTATGTCTGTAATCAAAAAATGCGGTTAAAAGAGTAGAAAATGATAAGTCAATCCTGCCTGCCAATAGATCCTTCGGCACAATGAAACAGAGAATTACCAAATTCCAAAACAGATAAGGAATTAATAGTGTTTTTGTTCTTTTCTTTAATTTGGAGAGGTAAATATCTTTGTTGAATACACAGTTTTCCCCTTTTCCGAAGAAGAAATAATACCCCGAAATAATAAAGAATAAAGGTACTGCTATGCGTGCAATAACTTGAGAAACAGTAAAGTATGTCCCATAAGCGAATACCGATGGTTTCATATCCAAAAGATTTTGATGGCAAACATGTATAAACACGACCATAAACATTAATGGAAATCTTAACCAATCTATAGTTTTTGATTGAAGTAGATCGTAATCAGTATTGGTATCTACTTTTGGGGGGTAGAAAAAATTCTTTAACATTTTGTTTAGCAGTCTTTTGGCAATAACTACCAAACATGTCAAAGAATAATTATCAAGAATAAAGGCGTAAATCTCTATTCACATTCAGGTAAAGCCTCGGAGAATACCTTCTAATCATATAGAAATTTACACCATAATTGATGATGCACACTATATGATTAGAAATCCGATACTTTGCCTTAATCAAATTATTCCAAAATATCAAAATGAAGTTTCCGAGGCTTATTTTGAATGTGAAATAATAGTTAATGCTATTAAAATAATATGTTTTGCTGCCGTTGCAGTACAATGCAAAGGTACGAAATTTAGTTGAAAGTAAAATGTTTATAAAAGTACAAAAATAAGGACGCACTCGGTGCGTCCCTACAATACAATTATTGAATTATTGAATCATCGAATCATTGAGTGTGGTTATTTGTGGGCTCACCCGATAAATCTAGGGGATTAGGCGTATAACTTTGTGAGTCTGAAAA
>CAVKTI010000075.1:0-9041 GCA_963659365.1 Acutalibacteraceae bacterium
AAATGCGTGCGCTCCAAGGTCTTACCAAAAGTTGCATTTCTTAATTGAACTTGCGTTTTTTCGTGGGGCGGATTTTTGCTGATAATAAAAAAAGAGTTACCTTTGCAGCGGATTTAATAAGTCTATTAAATAAACCTATTAAAATGTAACTTGTTGAAAATCAGCAATGATGAAACGATACAGCATTGGAATTGACATCGGTTCGACGACGCTAAAAATAGCCGTTTTGGACGAGCAGGGCGCACTGCTCCACTCCGACTACCGCCGACACAACGCCGACATACGCCAAGCGGGCTACGCCACAGCCAAGCGGCTGCACGACGCACTCGGCGACTGCACGCTCGACATTGTGCTGACGGGCTCGGTGGGCATGGGATTTGCCGAGCGGCTCGACTGCGCTTTTGTGCAGGAGGTGGTGGCCGCTGCCGAGACTATCAAACAGCGTTATCCCGAAGTGCGTACCTTTGTCGATATGGGCGGCGAGGACTCGAAAATGATTTTTTTCGACGAAGGGAAAGCCCCCGACATCCGCATGAACGGCAGTTGCGCTGGCGGCACAGGCGCGTTTATCGACCAAACGGCATCGCTCTTTGGCATCGAGACCAGCGCACTGAACGCACTCGCGGCCGAAGCACACACTATTTATCCTATCGCCTCGCGGTGCGGCGTGTTTTCGAAAACCGATATTCAAAATTTGGCGGCACGCAATGTCAGTCGCGCCGACATCGCTGCTTCGGTATTCAATGCGGTGGCCATGCAGGTGTTGGCATCGTTGGCACGCGGCCGCGACATTGTGCCAAAACTCTTTCTGTGCGGCGGCCCGTTCGCTTTTCTGCCCGAACTGAAAAAGAGTTTTCTCAACGCATTCGGTTTGACCGAAAACGACTGCATTGCGCCCGAACACGCGCAACTGATTCCTGCCATCGGCTGCGCCCTGCTAGCCAAGACGCACGCCAAACGCTCGGTGCGATTGGCAGAAATTATTGCGGTATTGCGCTCGGAGAAAAACGCCACAACGGCCATTAATATGGAGCATCGGTTGCCGCCGCTGTTCGCCTCGAAAGCCGACTACGACGATTGGTTTCGGCGCAAACAAGGCCACGATGTGCCGCGCGCAAAATTCGACACAAGCACGCCAAACGCCTATTTTCTCGGTATCGATTCGGGCAGCACAACCACCAAAATCGTGCTGCTCAACGCCGATGGTAAGGTGGTTTACACCGACTATCGCCACAACAACGGCGACAGTTTCAAGACCTTTTCGGAGGCGTTGCAAAAACTCCACGCCAGCGCCACAACGCCCGAAAATGTTGCCATTGCAGCGAGTTGCGCCACAGGCTACGGCGAAAATCTATTGCGTACGGCTTTCGGGCTCGATTTCGGCATTGTAGAAACGATGGCGCACTTTTTGGCCGCCAAAAAGATTGAGCCGCAGGTGTCGTTTGTACTCGACATTGGCGGGCAGGATATGAAAGCCATTTTTGTGGAACACGGCTCTATCAGGCGCATCGAGATAAACGAGGCCTGCTCGTCGGGCTGCGGTTCGTTCATCGAAACATTTGCCAACATGCTGGGTTACAGCGTTTCCGACTTTGCCCAGATGGCCGTTACCGCGCCGCACCCATACGACCTCGGCACGCGCTGCACCGTTTTTATGAATTCGAAAGTGAAACAGGCCATGCGCGAAGGCGTTGCAGTGGCCGATATTGCCGCTGGATTCAGTTATTCGGTGGTGAAAAACTGCCTATTCAAAGTGCTGAAACTGAAGTACACCGACGAACTCGGCAAGAAAATTGTGGTTCAAGGTGGCACATTCCGCAACCATTCGATTGCGCGCGCGCTCGAACTGCAAACTGGCTGCGATGTGTCGTTTTGCGACCTGCCCGAACTGATGGGCGCATACGGCGCAGCACTCTACGCCAAACGACAACACGAAAAAAAGACGCTATGAATCTGAACGACCTACTCACAACAAGCTCATACACAGCGGATTTTGAGACTTGCAGCGGCTGCGAAAACCACTGCCGTGTCAAACTGTTTCGCTTTGCCAATGGGCATACTTATGCGTCGGGCAACAACTGCGAAAAAGTCTATTCAAACGCCAAAGAATCGGCACAAAAAGGCGCAAATATGTTCGCCGAAAAGTACCGATTGCTGTTCGGGCGCAAGCCAACGCCGCTCTGCACAACGCGACGCAACTGCGTTATCGGCATTCCGCGCGGACTCGGCATCTACGAGAATTTTCCCTTTTGGCACGCCCTATTCACCGCCTGCGGATTCGAGGTGGTGCTGTCGCGCCCTTCGACCACCAAACTCTACGAAAGCGGCTTGCGCACAGTGATGGCCGACAACATCTGCTTTCCCGCCAAACTGATGCACGGCCATGTCGAAGATTTGGCGGCGCGGCGTGTCGATCGGATTTTCTATCCGTGGGTGGTTTACGAGCGCAAAGAGAACGAACACGCCAAAAATAGTTTCAACTGCCCTATTGTGAGTGGCTACAGCGATGTGCTGAAAAGTGCCATCGACACGCAAAAACGCTACAACATTCCGTTCGATGCACCTGTGGTGTCGTTCAACGATGCGCAACTGCTCGAAAAATCGTGTGTGGAGTATCTGCAAACGCTCGGCGTGCCGAAATCGCTGGCGCGTAAGGCGGTGGCGGTGGCACAAAAGGCGCAAAACGACTATTTGGCGCAACTCACGCAGCGCAATCACGAAATTTTGGCGCGCGCCACCGCCGAAGGACGCACCGTCATTCTGCTGGCTGGCCGCCCCTACCACACCGATCCGCTGGTCGAACACAAA
The DNA here is from genome assembly GCA_963659365.1 of Acutalibacteraceae bacterium. Lineage (GTDB taxonomy): Bacteria > Bacteroidota > Bacteroidia > Bacteroidales > Paludibacteraceae > W0P28-013. The sequence continues at coordinate 2,809 of CAVKTI010000075.1, forward strand.
ATAGCGCAATCCATCGCCGACATGGGCATCGATGTGATAACCGAGCATATTGCTTCGGACGACAGCAGCGATGTTTTCGGGCAACTGAACGCGCTCAGCCAGTGGGCGTACCCAAACCGTCTGTTCAAAGCGGCAAATTTTGCAGCGCAATGGAAAAATCGAAACTTGCAATTTGTAGAACTGACGAGTTTTGGCTGCGGTCCCGATGCATTCATTTTGGACGAAGTGAACGCCATTCTGCACCGCCACGGCAAAAATCTCACCGTGCTGAAAATCGACGATGTGAACAGCATTGGCTCGCTGCAACTGCGTATTCGCTCGTTGGTAGAATCGACCAAAGAGATTCCGCAAAACGAAAAAACAGAAGAGAAACCCTACATCACCACCAAAATTTTCGGCTTCGAAGACCGTCGGCGCACGCTAGTAGCCCCCTACTTTGCAGAGGGTTATTCCGAATTTTTACCGCCGATATTCCAACGCGCTGGCTACCGCTTAGTCAATCTGCCGATGGCTAACCAAGCCGATGCTGAAACAGGTTTGCGTTATGCCAACAACGACATCTGTTACCCTGCCACACTGGTGGTTGGCAGCATTGTCAACGCCCTGCAAAGCGGACAATTTCGGCGCGACGAAACAGCCATCATCATCACACAGACAGGCGGTCAGTGCCGCGCCAGCAACTACTATGCGCTCATCAAAAATGCGCTAGTGGCGGCTGGTTACAGCGATATTCCTGTGGTTTCGTTGGCTACAGGCGAAGGCATCAACAATGTGCAGCCTGGTTTCGAAATCGAACGGCGAAAAATAGCGAAAATACTCGCAACGACGCTTTTTTATGCCGACTGCATCGCCAAACTCTACTACGCCACGGCTGTGCGCGAAACGCAAACTGGCGCAGCCCGCAAGTTGCGCGACGGCTACATCGAGGCGGCACTGCCAATCGTGGCACATGGCGACGCAAAAGCGTTGTATGCCCTGCTGCAAAAGGCTGCCGACGATTTCACCGCCATCACCGATGCCCAGAAACGCACGCCTGTGGTCGGGTTGGTGGGCGAAATCTATGTGAAATACAACAGTTTCAGCCACAAATGCGTGGTCGATTGGTTGGTGCAACAAGGCGTTGAGGTGGTGCCGCCCGCCATTTCGGGCTTTTTCTCCACCTCGTTTGCCAGCAAGCACATCAACCGACGGCTCAACATCAAACGCGAAAAACAGCCGCTGTGGCTCACCGACCTGATTTATCGCTACATCGACAAGTGTGCAAAAAAATGCGACAAAATCTGCGCCAAGCACCCATTTTACCGACCATTCGTCAGCATTTTCGACTACGAAAAACTCTCGGAACAGGTCATTTGTGGTGCCGCCGACTTTGGCGAAGGGTGGTTTCTGCCCGGCGAAATATGCCATTTGGCCGAACATGGCGTGCAGAATGTCATCAGTTTGCAACCGTTTGGCTGCATCGCCAACCACATCATTTCGAAAGGCATCGAAAAACGCATCAAGCAGGTCTATCCGCAGTTGAGCCTGCTCTTTCTCGACTTCGACAGCAGCACTTCGGAGGCCAATATCTACAACCGATTGCATTTTATTGTCGAAAATTGCAAAAATCAACTAAAAAATGCGTAACTTTACCCACCAAACTACACCACTATGAATAGAGAAATTTCGCTCGAAGAGCAGATTTTGGAAGCCGCCGAAGAACTTTTTCTCGAAAAAGGATTTGCAGGCACATCGACCACCGACATTGCGCGCAAAGTGGGCTGCAACCAAGCGTTGGTGCACTACTATTTCAGAACGAAAGACAACCTTTTTGAACAAATTTTTCTGAAAAAAATGGAGTTTTCGCTCTCGTGCGCCGACATGTACCGAACCACATTCAACGGCGATTTCAGAGAACTGATTGTGGCACTTATCTCGCAGTATTTCAAGATGTTACAAGAAAATCGTCGGTTGCCATTTTTCATTTTGAGCGAACTCATCATCAACGACAAACGGCGCGAATTTATCCGCCGCCACATCATCGAAAACGAGCATCGGCAGACGGTTTACTACACTTTCGACAAGTTGGTGCAGAGCGAGGCCGCCAAGGGCAATATCCGCCCCATCGACACGCTCGACCTGCTGCTGAACATCGTTTCGCTCACGGTTTCGACCTTCATTGTGCTGCCCATTTACGCCGATTGGCTGCAAAAAAACGAGGAGGAGCAGCGCGCTTTTGTCGAGCACCGCAAAACGACGATCATTGCGATGATTATGTCCGACCTTGCGCCGCAGCCAAAATAAAAGCGACACCGCCTTTCTTGACGATGCCGCTCCAAATTGCAATAGTTTCGGGCTATTCCACAATTTTTGCCTCTTCGATGTCGAACTCTTTGAGCCGCTCGTTGAAGTATTTGTGTATGCTCCGCAGGCGGAAAGCGATGTAACACATATCGATGCCCGCCACCAGCAAGGCGCAGCCCGTAAGCAGCACCACCACCACCGATGTGCCAATGGCGAAAGGCTTTATCAGAATCAGAATGGACAAGATGAGCAGCAGCACGCCGCCGAAAATTGTCCAACCGCTGCCTGGCACACGAAAAGTGCTCAAATCGCTGGCAAAACCGATGACCATGAAACTGTGGTACATCAGCCAAAAGCCCAGCACAAACGGCAACACAAGCAGTGTAACATCGGGTTGGCAGCAGAGAAAAATGCCCAGCAGCAAATCGACAATGCCGCCCACAACCACATAGCCGCGCGTCAGGAAATAGTTGCGGCTACTGGTGGCCAACGCCAACTGCACCACGCCCGAAACCAGCATAGCCACACCAAACAAAAGGCTCAACGCCACATAACTTTCTGCAGGATAGCAGAATACCACGATGCCAGCCGCCACCAAAAGCAGCCCTGCCAGCAAGAGCAACCACCAATTTTTAACAGCGCGGCGCGCTTTGTCGGCCGCATGCATCAAAATGTTTCGCATAGTTTAAGTTTTGTTTTTAGAGTTTAACGTTCTAACTGAATAACTGCAATATCCGTGCCAAACATCTGCTATTCCAAAATTCAAAAATCACTACAATGCAATTTATAGAAATCCCCTTAAAGTGATGCGAACTATTTTTTCACTGGTTTCACCTTGTAGCCTGCTCGGCGCAATAGGTTGATGAGGCCGTTTTCGCCCGCCAAATGCAGTGCGCCCACCGCCACAAAGCAGGGGCGTTCGTGCATCAGTTGCGGCAGGCGGCGTGCCCAAGCGTCGTTGCGCTCGTCAATCATGCCAAATTTTTCCTGTTGTGTTGGGGCATATTGGGTGGTGTCGCTGTTGTAGAACGCCAAAAGTCCGTCCAAATCGCCTTGCCGATAGAGGCGGTTCAGTTGCGCCATGTCGGCAGCCGCATCGGCCGATTGCTCCACCGTTCCAACCAGCAGAAACGCCTGACGCTGAAGCGTTTGCGCATTGTAGAGCAACGCAATTTGCTCATCGACCGTTTCCAATCCGACTATCGGAATGTTTTTTTGTGCCGCCACCTGCTGAAAAAACGAATCGAGTTGCCAATCATCGCTCTGCGTGGGCAACTGCTGCCGATAGAGTTCCAGCGCATACAAGTTCGAAATCATGGCAGGTTTTAGCCCTGCCAGTTCGGTCAGCCCCATGCCAAGCACGCTGCGCAACGCCGAATCGACGCGCTGGTAATCGCTCGCCGAAAAAAGTTCGCGCATAGTGATGTAGTTCGGCATACGCGCTCCGTCGGTCATCTTTTTGAGCAGCGTGGGGTCGTCCACCGCCACTTCGCCCACCACCGCACGGCAAGCATTGAACGCCCGATAGACGCCCTGCACCGAATCGAGATAGGAAGCCGACATCAGGTGATGCGTGCCAAACAGATACGATTTGTAGGGCAAGCCATTGCCCGAAACCTCCCACAGCAACTGCGCGCCCGCACTGCACCACACGCACATCGCCACAAAAAATAACGCCAAACGCCTCATCGCACAATAGTTCTTTGTGCAAAGGTAGTGCATTTTTTTGAGAAAAAAAATGAGTTGAAAGTTTGTAAAGTGTATAAAGTTGAAAGTTTGTAAAGTTAAAAGTTTCTGTTGAATTGTTGAAGCGTGGATTTGGTGATTTGGTGATTTGGTGATTTGGTGATTTGGTGATTTGGTGATTTGGTTTTCAACCCCTCCGCTTCGCTCGTCCCCTTGCAAAGGGGACAGGTTCGCGCCCAAGTTGGTACAGTCCTCTCCCCTTTTCAAGGGGAGTACCTGCCGAATGGCAGGGGTAGGGTTAGAAATTCATTAAAACCGCAGAGCCGCCACAGTGTGACGGCTCTACAATCTATATTCTATCTTCTATGTTCTAAAAATCTATTCTTGCGACTTGCTTCTTGCTACTTGCTACTAACAAAAACTTTCTGCGCCTTATCGCCGACTTTGACGATATAAACGCCATTCAAAGAACCGTTCATGCGAGTAACATCGTGGCCAAATAGGTCGTAGATGCGGAACTCACCATCGCAGACGATGCGACCATTTTCGGTGTAGATAGCGACCGTTTCCGCACTTTGGAGCGAAGTTGGCGTTTGGCGTTTGAATACCGCACTCACCGAAACTGCGCTCGCTGGCATGGTGAATTTGTCGCCGTCAAGTGCAATCGTTTGATTGTCAGCGTCTTTTACCTCGATTTTGGCGAGTTCGTAGCCGATGGCAGGTGCGATTGTCAGCGTAATTTCGTCGCCGAGTTGCGCCGTTTGGTGGTTGGCTTCCACGGTGCCGTTTTCGATTTCAGCAACGGTAACAGCGTAGTTCGTTTTCACAAACTCCGCACTCACCGAAACTGCGTTGGCTGGCATGGTGAATTTGTCGCCATCAAGTTCAATCGCTTGATTGTCAGCGTCTTTTACCTCGATTTTGGAGAGTTCGTAGCCGATGGCAGGTGCGATTGTCAGCGTAATTTCGTCGCCGAGTTGCGCCGTTTGGTGGTTGGCTTCCACCGTGCCGTTTTCGATTTCAGCAATAATAACGGTGTAATTCGTTTTCACAAACTCGGCACTCACTGAAACCGCACTTGCTGGCATGGTGAATTTGTCGCCATCAAGTTCAATCGCTTGATTATCAGCGTCTTTTACCTCGATCTTGGCGAGTTCGTAGCCGATGGCAGGTGCGATTGTCAGCGTAATTTCGTCGCCAAGTTGCGCCGTTTGGTGGTTGGCTTCCACTGTGCCATTTTCGATTTCAGCAACGGTAACGGCGTAATTCGTTTTCACAAACTCGGCACTTACCGAAACTGCGCTCGCTGGCATGGTGAATTTGTCGCCGTTGAGCGCAACCGCTTGGTTATCAGCGTCTTTTACCTCGATTTTGGCGAGTTCGTAGCCGATGGCGGCTTTGATTGTCAGTGTAACGAGGTCGCCCTCTTTGGCTTTGAGCGAATCGGCAGTAACAGAGCCGCCTACCAAATCGGTTTTTACCTCTACAGCGTACCATTTGGTGGGAATGCAGACAGGGCGCACCGCCATGCCGTGCCCACGCTGAATGTCGTCAATACCATTAGTCTGTCCCCATTCAGGATTCCAAAAAACGAAGTATTTGGAAAGTGAAAATGACGCATCACTCAAACAACTTGTGCGATAATAACCAGCCATAAGCAACGGATTCACACCATAGTAGAAATTCGTTTTCGGAAGAAAAATAGAATTGCCAGTGCTGCCATGCACCATATAACCATCTAAAGATTCGTTGTAAGTCCATGTGCAGTTGTTCAAAAGTTCTTCAAATTCGGCAGCGGTAGGCATGCGCCACGAGCCGCCCCAATTCACTCGTGCAGCGTCGTCCTCGAGGTCGAGCACTTCTTTGCCGTCGGTACTGTTGTACTTGCTAAAAGTTGTGCCGTCGCCGTATTTGTAGGTTGTGAAATCGTACTTTGTTTTCGGCTCGGTTTCGCCCCAAGCGTAGGCATTTCCATAACCTTCGGGCGTTGTTGCACCCACATTCATTGTCGCCCATTTCAGGCCGCTCGGCAGGCCGAGATCGACCCACTCATGGCCGTTTTCACTGTTTTGTGCCGTGGCGCAAAATGTCGCCGCCATTGCTGCCACAATAGTCCAAATCTTTTTCATAAATTTTTTTACCTAAAAATAATACTGGGCAGATTCAACTTCTAAATGCAACAGATTTTTTGCAAAGTTCGGAAAAAAAATTGTTTTGGTGATAGATAGTTGAGTTTTTTTCGTGGTCTGTTGTTGAGGCGATAC
>CAVKTI010000076.1:0-8884 GCA_963659365.1 Acutalibacteraceae bacterium
GTGATCTGCCTGGGGCTCGAACCCAGGACCCCCACATTAAAAGTGTGATGCTCTACCAACTGAGCTAGCAAATCAGTGCTTTCTGAAAAAGCGGTGCAAAGGTACTGCTTTTTTTTTGATTCTGCAAAATTTTTTAGCAAAAAGTTACAAACAAGCGCGCAAACGACAGAAAATCAGTCTTTTACACACAATACCGCCGCCCCAAAGTCGGGTGCAGAGTTGTAGCCAAATAGTTCGTCGCTCTTGTACGAAAGCGACATCACATAGCCGCCGCTGCCTATGCTCTGCGTGGAAGTCCACCAAAAGCCCACTCGTCCCCGATCGTGAAATTCGCCGTGGTGCGCAACGCTGTCTATGTAATTTTCGCGGCAGCCTGTGGGTAACAAACCCAAGCCGCTCTCGTTGGTGGCGGTGATGCTATCGCTGTAAAACTCCCAATCGGTCAGGGCTTTCAGTGCAATGCCTGCGCTGTACAAACCGCCAAAAGTGCGCGCCAAATCCTCCCAATCGTCTTTGGTAGCCACATGCCACCCTTTGGGCGCAAGTCGCCCCGAATTGACGGCGTGCCAGTTGTAGAGGCGGCCATATTTTTCGGCATTTTTCGGGTCGTTGTCGTAGTTGCAATAGACCGCCGCACGGTCGGCTCTGCTCCACGCTGTATCGAGCAAAATGGGCGAACCATCGTTATATAAAGTGGTGTTCAGTGCGCCGAGCATCCATGTGCGCGAACCGATTTGCAGCGTGGCGTACACATGACCTTCGCCATCGATTGGAATGGAAAAATCCTCCTCCTTTTTGCACGAAGCAAACAAGAAAAGCAACAGCGTGAAGCAGAAAAACAGGCGTTTCATGACCGTCAGAGGCGTTGATTTGCGCTGCAAAGATAGTATTTTTCACTCTAAAGTTGTCTTGAACCAAAAAGAATTTTGAATTAAGAATTTTGAATTAAGCATTTTCCTTCGCATTCTGCACAACAAAAAAACTTCCCTGCCCACAAACAACGACAGTAAGGGCGCGGCATGCCATGTCCTTTTTTTGTTGATTTGCAGATTTGGTTATTTGAACCCCACCCGAAAAACGAGTTCTCGTTTTTCTTGTCCCCTTGCAAAGGGGACAGGTACGCACCCAAGTTGGTTCTGCCCTCTCCCCTTTTCAAGGGGAGTACCTGCGCAGCAGGGGTAGGGTTGGAAAATAACTCAATAATTCAATAATTCACAATGTAGGGACGCACCGAGTGCGTTCCTACTTTTTACTTTATACACTTTACAAACTTTCAAACTTTCACACTTTCAAACTAATTTCGTATCTTTGCGTTTTGTTAAAAAAAGTTTTTTGTGTGAGGGGACGAATTTTACTTTTGGGGCGTTTGGGTGCTGAAGGGTGGCGGGCGTTATTGCGCATTTTGTCGCTCGATTTGCGTAGGGTTGCGCTATGTATGTTGCTCATTATCAGTGCAGTAGCGAAAGCCGAAGAGCCGATTGTACCGATTGAACGGTCGGATTACAGTCGCCCTACGGGAATTGCGCCTGCCTATTTTGGTCCCAATGCGTTTCCTATTCCCGATATGCTCGATGGACGCACGGAGAGCCGTCTTCGCCTCGAATTGGCTGCCGACGGCTATTTCGGTTTCAAAAAAGACAAGACTGCCGACCTTTTTGCGCGCATGCACATTCCGCTCTTTACCGACCGCGTGAACCTTACGCTTTGGATTCCAATCACCGAGTGGTATGCGATGACGCCAGAACGCCAGCGCGAATGCCGCCTGCAAGACACCGTGGTGATGCGTGGCCACGAGGCGGGCGATGTCTATATTTCGACCGATATTCAGTTGTGCAAAGCCCGAAAATATCTGCCCGACATTGTGCTGCGTGCCGCCATGAAAACCGCCAGCGGAGGCGGATTCGAGAAAGCGCGTCAATACGACGACCCCGGCTATTTTTTCGACTTGGCGGTCGGGAAATCGCTCTATCTTGGGCAAGACAAAACTTTTCCATACGCAGACCCAGAGAACGCCGTGGTGGAACTGCGGTTTGCTGGTAGTGCGGGCTTTCTCTGTTGGCAGACCGACAACGGTCGCCAAAACGATGCCGTGATGTACGGGCTGCAAATGCTGCTCAAAACGGCGCATTTTTCGTTTCGTAGCACATGGGGCGGTTATGTCGGTTGGGAAAAATATGGCGACCGCCCGATGAGCATCAAAGCCACGCTATCGGGGCATGTGCGCGATTTTGAGCCGTATCTCACCTATCAATATGGCATCAAGGACTATCCTTTCCACCAAGTGCGCATCGGATTAGCCTATCGAATCGACATCCTTAAATACAAAAAAGCAAAACAATGAGAAATCGCCGCTGGCTCGTTATCAGTTGGCTTGTGTTGAGCGTTTGCCAAGCCGCATGGTCAATCGACATTCCCTACACCAATATGGCAGGCACCGACTCGGTATCCGCCGAATTTTTCCGAAAATGGTATCACCGCAGCGATTTGCCTTACTACTTGGAGGCGTTGAGCGACCACACCATTTACGAAACGATGACTATCGGGCAGTGGTGGTTGCCCGAACGCATCACTTTTGCTATCGATGGCGTGCCATGCACCTCGAACCGCTACTACATCGACGGCATGCGCGTGGACGACCGCTTTCAGCCGGGCAGCACCAATTATATGCCCAACATGCAGCAATACAATCTGCAAATGGATATTCATCGGGCGCAGATGTTTTTTGAACGCGACACCACGACACGCAACTATGCGCAGGTTTCGTACAACTTCGGGCAAGTGGGCAACGGCGCACCTGCATTAGGAACAAAAGAGATTATCAACATCACGCACCGCTCGGCAGTCGAAAGTGCCGATGCATACAAGCACATCACCGAGCGCCGCCATCAGAAAGGCGCAGGCACGCTCGATGCAGCCTACACGATTCGCGACCGCGCAGGAAATCCGTACTATCAACACCTTTATGCAGCGTATGGGCAGCGAGTTATTACCAAAGAAAACGAGCAGGGCATTATGGTCGATGATCCGCTCTACACTGCGCCTTACTACAAAGTGCAAGCCGATGGTTATCTGCCAATTAAGCCAAGCAGAGCCGTTCGGCAAGTGGGCTATCGCCTCAATTTTTCGGGACGGTCGGACGCTGGCAGCGAATACCTCTACAACTACAACGAGATTTATGACCTGAAAAACTATTCTGGTTTGCTCTTTTTGCGGCGCGATTTTCTCACCACTGGACTCACTTGGGAGACCAATGTAACGCACCACGACGACCGCTCGTTCAGCAAAAACATCATCGACCAAGACGGCGAGAGTTTCGCTCCGTGGGTGGCCGATGGCAAAACGCATATTCTCAGTTGGGCCGTCAACTACGAGCAGCCTGTGTTGTCGTGGTTGTCGGTATTTGCCGATGCCTACAACTCGTTCGTGCATTTTTCGCCCGAAGCGACGCAATTCAGCAATTCCGTTTACATACAATCGCCCACTGCCGCTGCGCCCACCGACCTCTATCGCTACGAATGGACGAGCAACGCTTACACTGGTGGTCTGTTGGAAAACACCGCTGGACTCAAGGCGCACTACGCGCCGACTGCATGGTTCACGCTCACTGGGCACGCCGATTTCACTTTGGACGCGATGATTATCAAGAACAAAAGCAAAGTAAGCCCCAATGTGCAAGCAGGCGTAGGGTTGGATTTCCACCCCTGCAAATGGTTTGAGGCAGGGCTGTCGGCCGACTATAACCGTTTGCCCTACACGATGGACTATCTCCGCTACTTCTCGGACGACTACATGAACGCCAACATCTACTACGCTGGCACCGACACACTATTTGCCACCACAGGCGGACGCTACCATGCGTATAAAAAGAACCTGCGGCAGACCTCGTATATCGAAGTAAATATCCCGATTCGATTTCATTTCGAGGACAAGCGCGGCGGGCGGCACGAGATTGTGTTGCAAAACAACTACAAGAAGTATTTCGATGTGTGGCACACCTACTACAAAGGCGCAGCCAGCGATTACGGCTACTATCAGCAAGAGGGCGATTTCGATGTTTTTTATCAAAACGCTGGCGAAAAATTTTACGAAGTGGGCTACACGCCGACTTTTGGCAGCAATGGGCTACTCAACACACCCTACTTTTTCTCGCAACTGACACGCTACACCTACACAGGGCGCAAAGTGATGGTCAGCCTCAGTTGGCAATCGATGCAAGCGGCTGGCTACACAGGTTTGGGCAACGGAGCGAACAGCAACACGCTCGGCGTGCTATCGGAAACCACGGCAAACCCCAACACCACAAATGTGGTGAAAAACCAAAGCGGCAAACACCCCGGCGTGGGACGGCTCGACTTGGACAAAGGCTATGTGGCGCGCTTCTATCTGTCGTACAATATCTGCAAGTGGGTGCAAGCGGGATTGACCCTGAAATGGACCGACGGCAAGCCCTTTACCGCCTACCGCTACTTCCAAAACGACGGACAAGTAGCCATTTTGCCCTACGAATCGCGCGGCACGAACCCCACCGACGGCAATTTCGGCTCGCGCCACGGCGCTTGGTACATGTGCGACCTGCATGCGCAAGCCACTTGGACGGTGAAAAATGTGGGCATGCGCCTCAATATCGAGTGCTACAATGTGTGGGATTTCTGCAACGACTTGGCAGAGTTCGCCTTCGTGCAGGACATTCCGCAGGCCAACCGTTCGTCGATAATTCTCAATGTTCCAACTGGCATTCTTGCCACCTATACCGTTGAATTTTGATATGAAAGAACGCATCAAACTATTTTTTCTCTACTACCTCTGTTGGGTAGTGTTTTTTGTGGTGCAAAAACCCATTTTTATGTTGGCCGAGTTGCCAAATTTGTCGGGAATGGACTGGCTGGGCTGGCTGCAAGTGCCGCTCCACGGATTGCCGCTCGATTTGTCGGTGGCGGCCTACATCACGGCGTTTTTCGGGCTGTTGCTGTGCGTTTCGCCATTTCTGAAAAATAGGGTAGTGCGCAGCATTAGCGATGGCTACGCCGCTGTGATGATAGCCGTTGCGCTGCTTATTCAACTGGCTGACATCGGCACCTATCCGTCGTGGGGGTTTCGCCTCGACCGCACGGTGTTCATCTACCTGACTTCGCCCAAAAATGTGCTGGCGTGCGCTGAATGGTGGGTTTGGCTGCTGGGCGTTGTGGCGTTTGCCGCCGCTTTTTGGTTGCTGTGGAAATGTTATCGCATCGTCATCAGCAAGCATATCGACACGCTACAATGCGCTGATTATAAGGCGACTCTCGTCTGCTTTTTGCTGACGGCTTTGCTATTTTTGCCCATTCGTGGCAGCCTTTCGACCTCGACCATGAACACAGGGCGCGTCTATTTCAGTCAGGATTTGCGCCTGAACCAAGCGGCCATCAATCCCGCGTTCAATCTGTTTGAATCGTTGAGCGGCGACACATTCGATGCTGCCCACTACACCTATATGTCGGCCGAGGCGGCTGCCGATTCGCTGCAAAATCTGTTGCCACAAGGTGCGCAATACACTGAATATCTGTTGAATAGCAATCGGCCAAACATTTTTCTGATAATTTGGGAGAGCGGGTCGGCCAATACGATGGAGCGGCTGGGCGGCGCGGCTGGCGTTACGCCCAATTTCAACCGCTATTGCGACGAAGGGGTGCTTTTCACGCAAGCGTATGCCAGCAGTTTCCGCACCGACCGTGGCGTGGTGGCTGTTTTGAGCGGTTTTCCCGGGCAGCCCACCGCCTCGTTGATGACTGTGCCGAGCAAGGCACGCCACCTGCCGTTCCTCTCGCGCGACCTGCAGCAGGCTGGTTATCAACTTAAATTCTACTACGGCGGCGATGAGGACTTTACCAATATGCGCTCCTATTTGGTGTCGGCGGGCTTCGATGAGCGCGTCTGCGACAAGAGTTTTCCCATCGAGCAGCGCGCCTCGAAGTGGGGTGCGCACGACCATCTGCTGTTTGGGCGTATGCTCGACGAACTGCACGATACGCCGCAGCCATTCCTGAAAGTGGCACTGACCACAAGCAGCCACGAGCCGTTCGAAGTGCCGATGCAAAAGCGTTTCGACGACATTTATCTCAATTCGATAGCCTACACCGACAGTTGTTTGGGCGCATTTGTCGAAAATTTGCGGCAGAGCGATTTGTGGCAAAATTCGCTTGTGGTGGTGGTTGCCGACCACGGATTTCGCTATCCCGACACGATTGGCCATTACGGCGCGGCGCGCTACCACATTCCGATATTGATGTTTGGCGGTGCGGTGCAACAGCCGCAGCGTGTCGAAAAAATCTGTTCGCAGATCGACCTTGCCCCCACGCTTTTGGCGCAACTCGGTTTGGGAAACGGCAACTACCATTTTGGCAAAAATGTGCTCGATAGTGCCTACACGCAGCCCTTTGCTTTCTACTCGTTTGTTGATGGTTTCGGGCTTGTTACCGAGGGCGACACGGTAGTTTACGACGCCAAAGCCGACCAAATTCTGCACCAAACGCGCCCAGATGCTAGCAATCTCACGCGCGCCAAGGCCTACATACAGAGTGTCTATGCCGAAATTGCCGATTTGTAACTTTTTTTGCAAGAAAATCGTTTTCGGTGCAACGAAATGGAGCGAATTTGCATCATATACTCGTATAGAACCTGAAATATGAATTTTTGTAAAAAACGCAAGTAGTTCGTGGTGCGTCGAAAATTGCTGAAAAATATCGGATTTGTTCTCGCAATCCATCTGCTCTGCTTGCTTGCGTTGGGCGTTTGCCGTTGGTTGCTGCTGTTCTACAATGCACCTGCCAGCGGCATTGATTGGCATTTTGCGTGGCGGGCTATGGCTATCGGGCTGAAATTCGACAACCTGATTGCCTGCTATGTTACAGCACTGCCGCTGCTATTCCTTACGATATGGACACTCTGTACGGCACATCGGGCAGAGTACGCCCGCAAAACTCGCAAAGCGTTACGAGGTATCGGGTGGTACTACGGCATTGTTTATGCACTCGGACTAATCATCGAGGTTGCTAATGTGCGCTATTTCCGCTTCTTTGACAACCACCTGAACATATCCGTTGTGGAATGGTTCGGGTTTGTTCGGGACACCGCCGGCATGCTATTCGGCGACACCGCAAACCTGCTCGCTCTGCTGGTGGCACTCGTACTTATCGGGCTGTTCGAATGGGCGCTGGTGGCTATTGTGCGCTATGCTGTTCGCCACATAGACTCTATAATTTCACCCATTTTGTGGCAGCAATATGCAGGCGGCGTCGGATTGTCCCTGCTGCTCTACGGGGCTTGTTTTTGCGGCATTCGCGGCAGTTTTCAACGCTACCCGTTGGATGTCAGTTTTGCTTACTTCTGCGACAATGCGTTCTACAACAAGTTAGGCGTTACCCCGATATTTAACATCATCAAGAGTACCGAATACACAGCACAGCCGCTCCCGCCTTTGCTGGCAGAAGCCGATGAAGCGGAAGCACTCACCGCCGTACAACAAGAACTCGGTATTCAAGACGCCGACCCACAGCACCCGCTCTGTCGCACTATCCCTGCTGCAGAGGGATTGGGCAAGCGGAATGTGGTGGTTATCCTTATGGAATCGATGAGTGCTGCCCATTTGGACGAGATGTATCAGGGAAAGCCTATCACGCCGTTCCTTTCGTCGCTGCGCAGCAGGTCGCTCTATTTCAGCAACTTCTATTCTGCCGGCGTACATACCAACAACGGCATTACCGCCACGCTCTACGGCTATGGTCCGAACTTCGCCAAGGCTACCATGCGCGTACCTTCGGACCACTATATGGGACTGCCTTACGCCCTACGCCATAACGGCTACAACACATTTGCTTTTGTCACGGGCAATCCGCAATACGACAACATGAACTCGTTCTTCTATGACAATAGTATAGAGCGGGTCTATTCGCTCTACGACTATCCGTCGAGTGCCGTGGTGAACAACTTCGGCGTGCCGGACGACTATATGTTCTCTTTCGGGTTGCAACAATTAGCGCAGCGTGCCGATACCACCGAGAAGCCTTTCTTTGCGCTATTCCTGACCGTGAGCAACCATATGCCCTTTGTTATTCCTGATGCGTACCGCACAAAAGGCGGCGATGAGCAACAGCAGATTATTGCCTACGCCGATGACGCATTGCGAATATTTATAGAGCAGGCACAACAGACCTCGTGGGGACGCAATACGGTGTTTGTCTTGGTAGGCGACCACGGAGGACCTGCTTCTTCCATATATGATTACAACCTGCCACTGAATCAAATTCCCTGTTTCTTTGTGGGCAACGGCATTGCAGACACTACGCTCACCGCTCCCGCTCAACAGCAGGACATTGCGCCTACGCTGCTCGGACTGCTGGGACTGCCCTATACAGAGAATACGATGGGAATCAATGCATTGCAGCACTCGCGCGACTATGCCTATTTCGTCAATAATGACCACCTCGGCTGCACGGACGGGGCGTGGCTCTACTCCTACAGCATCAATACACAGCAGGAATACCTCTATCGCATCGGCGAAGACGCTAAAGATTATAGTACATTTGAGCCGCAACGCATGGAGCGTATGCGCCGCTATGCCGTGCAGCACCAACTCATCAATTTGCAAGCCATACAGCACCAATGGATACACCCCTGCGAATAGCCTTTGACGCAAAACGCGCCTACCATAACGCCCGCGGATTGGGCAACTACAGCCGTGATACCATTCGGCTACTGACCCACTATGCGCCCGAAAACGAGTACTTCTATTTCGGGCAGCCTACTGACCTATTCCACCCCGATTGTGGTACGGTGATTGCTCCACAGGGAGTGTGGAATGCGCTGCCTGCGCTATGGCGGAGTTGGGGGTGCCTGAACGAACTGACCA
>CAVKTI010000077.1:0-8872 GCA_963659365.1 Acutalibacteraceae bacterium
TCTTCGGGTTGACCAACTTGGGTTTCTGGGGCATGGCACTGACCCTTGCCTTCCGCCCGCTTAATATGATTTCTCAATCGCTCTATCAAGTACTATTTGAGAGGGTAGCGAAACAAGTAAATTCAAATGAATTGGTTCTACCCCTATTGAAACATATTTATTTGCCTCTATTGTTAGTTTTTATTCCAATAATGGCGTTACTGTATTTCATTATGCCACAATTGGTTACCTTTCTTTTAGGTGATGAGTGGCTATTGACGGCTACTTGTATTCGTTATATACTTCCATGGCTTACTTCTGTATTTTTCGCTGCACCATTGGCTTTCATTGCTGATATATTTTACAAGCAACGGTTATTTCTTTGCATTGAGTTTGCTTATTTTATGTTGCGTATAAGTGCTATTGTAATAGGTATTTTGCAGGACAGTTTTCTGCTATCGATAGCATTGCTTTCTTTGGTTGGGACAATTATTCCATTGCTGCAGATAGGACTATATGTTTATTTCCTGTATCGGTATGAAGTGGAATTAAATAGATGATGAAGTCATAGCGATTCTTTTTTGAAAGAAAGTGGATATTGTCGTAATGTAGAGAGTATGGTCAGTAGCAGTATCTTTTCTATTGCAGTACCTTGTGTCATTTTTTGTGCCATATCTCTAATGAATGGGAAAGAATCTAATAAGTGTATGTTTTGACTGATATAGTCCGTGATAAATTGATGTAATGCTGGATTGTTTTTCATCCAATCATCTTCCGGATTCATAGAAGTCCCTTTTTTTTCTCGGTAAAAGTCGTAGATATGTAGTTCTTTTAGTAGTTTCCAAAGAATACGCTTTGGAATCTCGGATATTTCTAAAAGTCGTCCGCAGATGGTAATTTTTTGCGGGCGTTTCCCAATTTTATACCTTCCATTGTGTAACCATTGAGCCATATCAGGATAGTATTGGAGAATCCACTTGTCGTATATACCATAATTCCATCGCATTTTGAGTGGAATGGAATAGACAAACGTCAAGAAGTCCACATCGTAGAATGGAGAGTATGATCCCCCGAAAAATTGTTGAATAATTGGTGAACCTAAATTCGCACATTGAAATCCACGTACATAGATGTAGTACAACTCTCGATTGGGGTAAATGGTTAGAAAATCTTTTGGTAGGGCGTCTTTAAGTTTGTATATGTGTTTAGGAACACATGCACCATCTCCAATTTTGTATCGTTGAGTTGGATCGTTTAGGGTATAACATGTATTTATGATTATATCTCCTAACATTCCCGTAAGAACGATACCCACATTATCGTTACAAAGAATACTTTCCATGCTAAATAGAACCTGTGCTGCACCGCTATATTGAACAAGTCCTTGTGTCATTCTAACTACTTTATCCAATTGTTGTAAGTAGTTGCCACCATCTAATGGAGTGAAATGTATAGGGTTATGCCAGTATTGTGCTATTTGCTTTGGAATAAGTTCGTCGTAGTAGTTTGTTTGTGAGTAAGTGATGTAGTGCAATGGTTTGTTTGTCATTTTTTTAGCTACACAACAAGTCATACGGGAATCCAATCCGGCACTTAGCGGTAGATAGTTTGTATAGCCATAAGTCTCATTTTTATCTAATGCACGTTTCACTGCTTGCTGAAACAATCGGTCTAATTCGGCAATGTTTTCTTTTTCGCTGAAATGATTTGGGTAATTGTTGAAGCGATGATATACTATTTGAGTGCATTGTCCTTGTTCTATGCGGATATATTGTCCTGGTGCGATACGCTGAATACTGCTATAGACAGTATTGCAGATTGGTGAATATCCATAGGTAAGCAACTGTAATATGAAAGAGGTGTTGTAGGTGAGTGCTTGTTTCGTATTGATAACTTCGGCAAGCAGGCGGAGATCGGAGAAAAATATATATCCCCCATCAGGGAGTGCTTGCGTGTTGTAGAAGATCAAATGATCCCCGATTTGGTCGTTGAAAACAACTAACAAATCTTTGGTTTTATCATAAAATGCACCACAAAAACTACCCCGCAAAATTTGAAAGAAAGATTCTCCCATTTCTGTATACAATGTGGGTAGTAATTCTGAAAGGGTGGCGCAATGATATTTAGTAAGCAACTCTTGACTATTCAATATCACTCCCTCTAAAGTAAAAATGTATTGCCCATTGTTAGTCAAAAGTTTATCGTTATGAAATTTAGGAGTGGTAATTTGTTTTATATGACACGAGATAGATTCGGCACTTCGTTTGATATAAGTGCTAGGAAATAAAGTGTCATCAACTAATAATTCTGTGCGGTAGGCAATAAAGAGTCCGTGTGTCATCACAGTTTTGTATAAAAGTTCATTAGTTCTTTCCCCACGGCATTATAACGATATTTCTCTCCGTATTGTCGGATACGCTCTGCGGGGTAATCATCCAAATGGTTCACCATTTCGAGTACGGCATTCGTGAGAGCCTGTTCATCTCCCACGGGGACAAGAATACCACAATCGCTATTCACCATTTCAGGAATACCTCCTGCTCGACTACTGATAATAGGAAGTCCTACTGCCATACATTCCGAAAGCACGACTGGGGCGTTCTCATATCTCGAAAAGAATAGGAACGCATCACTGGCATACATCCACCGACATACTTCAATCGGAGGGACCTCGCCCGTGAAACGAATGCTGCCCGTTGGAAACTGCAGGCTGTCAGCATATTCATTGTCTTTCTCAAAGTCAATTCCTGTACCGACAACCACTAATTCCATATTCTCATTTCGTGTAAGGGCTTTCCGATAGGCACGGAGCAGACCTTGTATGTTCTTGGCTTGCTCGTCAAAGCAACTTACATGCAACAAACGAACTCTGTTCCCATTGTGTGGAATTCGCTCGGCAGGAGGCATATAGAAAAAGTCGTCCACTACATTTTGCATAATCTCCCAGCGTTGGCAGCAGATACCGCATTGCTTCATCGCCTTTTCGAGATTGCGACTGACAGGCATAATGCACGCAGCCTTGCTCGCAATATAGCGCATAACTTTACCATGCCAACCGCCACGAAAAGAGAAGTGAGTAGGTAAGTATCCCGTCCAATGTTCAATAATGACAAATGGAATACGATAGCGTCGGCGCAGGTAGAGAGCCAACACACCGTTCTTATCAAGCACATTCATCTGTACCACATCTGGCAGTCCCCATTCGCTATGCAGTCGCTTCCATGCGCGTGCCATCTCCCACAACCATCGCACACCTGTGGCTTCCGAGTAGAGTACGCGTACATCCGCCCCCTGTTGCGCAATGGCTGCAGCATG
Organism: Acutalibacteraceae bacterium; assembly: GCA_963659365.1. Taxonomy (GTDB): domain Bacteria; phylum Bacteroidota; class Bacteroidia; order Bacteroidales; family Paludibacteraceae; genus W0P28-013. The sequence continues at coordinate 3,295 of CAVKTI010000077.1, forward strand.
CTTCTGCACAAACAATCCCGCCATTGCATCCCGCTCAGTCGGATACCACGCACTAAAAAACAGTACTTTCATTGCATTCGTTGATATAGTGCTACAGGACCTTCGTGCCAAAGTTTAGTGTGCTCTTGCTCGAGTTGACGGTACATATCCGATTGATAGATACGGCAAACAGCATCCACTACATTCTCGTGGGTATCTTCCGTAAGCATAGCGGCAATGCGACTCACTTTCGATGGTAACAGAAGGTATAAGTTTTGTTGTGTAATCTCTGTCATAGGGTAATTCTGTCGGCTTGGATAAAAGATAAGCATTGGAGCGACTTCTCCGTATGAAAAAGGTATTGGTCTACTAATGTATAGGTTTTCAATTCCTCTATCAAGTTCTGCTTTGTGATGTTTGGTTGTTTTTGTGTAGGTGGATAAATTCGTTAATGTCTTCGAGTATCCATTGCGCACTCTGGGTGTGCAGTACCTCAAAGTTGTCTGCCAAATAAGGCAATACACCCCATTGTGCCAACCGTCTTACGGCTTCGGCACCGGTGATACGCTCCTGCTCTTTGTATTTTTCTATACAAAAAGACAAAAAATAAGCAATATCCTGTGTGGGTTCGTTTTTCATAGTTTGTCTCCAGACCAGCCGTGTCCGATGTCCAAATGCTCGTCGATAACGAAAGGAAAGTCCTCGGGGAGGTTAAACTCATCGATGAGCAGTTCACGCAGAGCGTCCGCATTCACCACTTGCTGCCCGTTTATCTCTCCCTCTATCCAATGCCCGACTGTCACATATAGGCTGCCGTCCGGGCGCACAAAGATTCGCCCACGGGGTATTTGCGTATAGTTGGTCTCGGTATAGAAAATAGAACCCATATCGCCTTTTGCCACGGCACGATAGTGTTGTTTCATCCAATAGTCTTTGTGCAGTTTATGAATAGTGCCGATACCCTCGTCGATGTAGCGGTCGGCATCGTCTTTCTGCACCCCGAACAGGGTGTTGCGCGCATAGTCGTACCAAAATATACCTACTTGCGGACGCCCTGTGTCGGCAAAGCCCCGCATAAGGTCGAGCATGTCGCGGTGTTCTTGGTAATTTGCTTGCGTAAACATCATTCTCTTCTCCAGCATTTCATTCGCAAAGATACGACAAATTTCAGCAATTGCCAAATACCAACGACCTTTTGCCAAACATTAAATGATACCACGCACTAAGAAACAGTACTTTTATCGGTGCAGCAATTTTATCAACCACTGCGGGCGGCAGCGATGTACAGTGAAATAGTTTTGCTGTTGCGCTCCGAAACCAGCGTAAAACCGCGCCACACCAGGGATTTGCGAGCCTTCGCAATCGAACAGTTGGCCGCTTGTGGCATGGCGTTGCAGTAGCCAATCGACCAACAGAAACATGGCCGATTTTTGCTTCCCTTCGGCATTCGAGACTGGCGTTAAATAGACGATTCTATCGAAAATTTCGATGGTGAATAGTGCCGCAATCAACTGATTTTCAGCCGAAAAAACGCCTCTAATTTTACCGCAACCGTGTTTTGCGGCTGCCGCAGACAAGAGCGTCAGTTTTTGGTGCAGTTCCTGCGGCATCTGTCGGTTTTCGGCCGACCAAAATTGCACAAACTGCTCAATATCAATCGGTTTGACGGACAAATTGTGCCGCTGCGCTTTCGCTATATTGCGTTTGGTATTGCTGTCGTAAGCCTGCCGCAAGGTGTTGTAGTCGTGATGCAAATCGATGACAGAATTTGGGCGTATTTCGCCAAAAGCGTTGGCATAATTCAGGTTGAAATCGTAACTCAAATAGGGAATTTTCGCCAAAAATTCCTTGACGATTTCGGGCGTTATCGGTTGCGCCGAAAAGATGCCGAGTTGCTGTGTCCATCGCGGTTGAACGAGATATTTCACGCCAAATTTTCGTTTTACGGGGAGCGGCATCACAAACGCATAATCGTCACCAACGAGCGCCTCCCATTGCGGCGAAACAGCGTCCAAAAACCACGCACAAGCGTAGGGCAAACGGTTGGCACTTGCTGCAATCGTCGCCTCCCAACGGACGCGGTCGATGTGGCGATATGTGAGATGAGCAATTTTCGTAACGCGTTTATTTACAGCGAGTTCAACATCCATTTAACAAGTGCGTCAGCAAAAGTTTCAGGCCGATGGCGAACAAAATCACGCCGCCGATGAGTTCCACATTCAAGCGGAAACGCTTGCCGCACGACACACCGATGACACACCCGATAATCGTGAAGACGAAACTGACCAGCCCAATCACGGCAGCAGCAGTGAAGATGAAATTGCCCAGCGGCACGAAAATAAGTCCCGTCGCTAGCGCGTCGATGCTCGTCGCCACGGCCATCACCAACAGCATACGCAGCGAGCCGAAAGGCGTTTTGTGGTCGTCGTGCGGCTTCTCTTTTTTCAGACTTTCGATAAACATTTTTCCGCCCAAATAGCCCAAAATGACAAACGCCAGCCAGTGGTCGATTTTGCCGATTTGCTCGGCGAAACTCACGCCAGCCAACCACCCGATGAGCGGCATCAAGCCTTGGAAAAGCCCGAAAAACAAGGCCATACGCAACATTTTCGGCCAGTCGTAGCGACCGTAAGCAATGCTGCTGGCAATGGAAACCGCAAAACAGTCCATCGCCAAGCCTACCGAAATCAATATCAAATCGAAAAAGGACATGCTAAATTAGTGGGAAAGTTTGTAAAGTTTATAAAGTGGGAAAGTTGATTGATTGATTGATTGATTGATTGATTGATTGATTGATTGGTTGATTGGTTGATTGGTTGATTTGGTTATTTGAACCCCTCCGAAAAACTGTCGTTTTTCTCGTCCCCTTGCAAAGGGGACAGGTTCGCGCCCAACAACGCCGCATCTTTTTAATTAGATAATTGGAAATTAAGAAATTGGGTAATTTAAAAGTCTATGTTCTATCTTCTATGTTCTTAAAATCTATTCTTGCGACTTTCATTGTCAATTATCAATTATCCATTATCAATTGAACAAAATTCCGCTTCGTAGGCGGCGGCAGCGGCTTCCAGTTCGGTGTACCACGCCTCGCCAAAGCGGCGAATGAGCGGCGTTTTCAGAAATTTATACACAGGCAGCCGCAGCGATTTGCCGTTCCGTTCGGCACAAGCGCACACATTCCAACGGTGATAATTCACGGCGGTGAAATGTTTGTATTTGGTCAGTCTTACTGGGTACAAATGGCACGAAATCGGCTTGTAGAACGCACTGCGCCCCTCGCGGTAGGCCTTTTCGATGGCGCATTTGCACACGCCGTCGGCATCGACATACGAAAAAACGCACTCGCGCCCATCGACGATGGAGGTTACCAAATCGCCCTGACAATCGACATAAGCCACGCCCTGCCGACGAATAACTGCGCGCGCCGCCTCCGACAAATCGTCCCAAACGGCAGGCAAAACCCGCTCGAGTTCGGCACGCTCGCCATGTTCGAGCGGCGCACCGCTGTCGCCATCGACACAACACTGCCCACGACAAACGCCCAAATCGCAACAAAATTGCTGTTCAAACAGGTCGAAACTGACCACCGTATCCCCTATTTCAACCATACGACAATAAAAATTCGCACGAACTGCAAAAATAGCAAAAAACATCTATTTGACAAAACCGAAAAAATGGGTATTTTTGCATCTCAATTCGATAAAATGACAGAGATACAACTTACACTTGCGCCCGAACAGGCCGCCAGCAACGACGAAATAGCGCACGCAGCCGCTAAGAAACTGAACTGTGCGCCCCGCGACATTGCACACCTGCAAATCGTCAAAAAATCGATTGACGCACGCAGCCGCCAGCCTTTGGTGCTGCTCAAAGTACGCCTGTTTACCGAGGGCGAACCTGTGTACCAATACGAAAACGATCTGCACTACCGCGATGTGTCGAAAGCGCGGCCAGTAATCGTTGTCGGCAGCGGTCCAGCGGGACTTTTCGCTGCGTTGCGCCTCATCGAATTCGGGCTGAAACCCATCGTGCTCGAGCGTGGTCGGGAGGTGTCGGAGCGCAAACGCGACATCGCACAACTGAACCGCAATGTGGCGTTGAACGCCGAATCGAACTACTGTTTTGGCGAAGGCGGCGCAGGCACTTTTTCGGACGGAAAACTCTACACGCGCAGCAACAAACGCGGCAACACGCAACGCATTTTCGAGATTTTTCACCGCCACGGCGCGCAAGACAGTATTCTCTACGAGGCGCACCCACACATCGGCACCGACCGACTGCCGCAAATAATCAAAAATATGCGCCAAACCATTGTTGATAACGGCGGCGAAATGCACTTCGACAGCAAGGTGTGCGCACTGCTTACCGATGGCGACTGCGTGGCTGGCGTGCGCACCGAGCAAGGCGACACCTATCATGCTGAAAATGTGATACTTGCAACTGGACATTCGGCGCGCGACATCTATTTTTTGTTGGAAAAACAGCAGATAAAATTATGCGCGAAGGGCTTTGCTATGGGTGTTCGTGTAGAGCATTCGCAGTCGCTCATCGACAGCATACAGTACCACAGCCGACAGCGTAATCCGTACCTGCCTGCAGCGACCTACAACCTTGTGCATCAAGCCGATGGGCGCGGTGTCTATTCGTTTTGTATGTGTCCGGGCGGACATATTGTGCCGTCGGCCACCGAGCCGCAGCAGATTGTGGTGAACGGCATGTCGGCATCGCACCGCAATTCGCCATTTGCCAATTCGGGCATTGTGGTGGAACTACGCCCCGAAGACCTGACCGAATATGCGCGCTACGGCGAGTTGTGCGGACTGCATTTTCAGATGGATTTGGAGCGCATGGCGTTCGAAAATAATGGCGGCGGTTTGCAAACAGCCCCAGCGCAGCGGTTGGCCGATTTTGTGGCTGGGCGCGCCTCAAATTCGCTGCCAAAATGCTCCTACTTGCCAGGCGTGAACGCCTCGCCGCTGCACGAGTGGTTGCCCGAGCGCATCGGTCGTCGGTTGCAAGAAGGCTTCCGTGCGTTCGACCGCAAAATGCATGGTTTTCTGACCAACGAAGCGGTGATTGTCGGTGTCGAAAGCCGCTCGTCGTCGCCTGTGCGCATACCGCGCGATGCCGACACCTACGAACATCTGCAACTGCACGGCCTCTACCCTACTGGCGAAGGTTCGGGTTATGCGGGCGGCATCACCTCGTCGGCCATGGACGGCGAACGCTGCGCCGAAAAAATTGCCGAAAAACTTGGAATATATTTGGTTGATCGGTTGATCGGTTGATTAGTTTAACGCATTGGTGAAAGTCTGTGAGGTAAAATCAATCTTCAAATTTTCAAATCTCCAAATCGACAACCAAAAATTAGAAATTAGAAACCAGAAATTATTTTTCAACTTTACAAACTTTATAAACTTTCAACTAAATTTCGTATCTTTGTCGCAAATTGTTAAGGGGATTTCTATAAATTGCCTTGTAGTGATTTTTGAATTTTGGACTAACAGATGTTTGGCTTGAGCGAAAGCGCAATGCGGTGGCATTGTAATTGAGTGAAAGTCAGACAGATGCAGTCCAAAAACAAAAAGCGCACAAAAGT
>CAVKTI010000078.1:0-8495 GCA_963659365.1 Acutalibacteraceae bacterium
TTCCCAATTCCGCGCTTGACTGCTAATTAACCTAAAAACTTATGATTCTTGAATTGCGCTATGCGCTGTTTCTATATTTCTGTTGATTCGCAGATTTGTGTATTTGTGGATTTGGCTTCAACCCCGCCCGAAAAACTGCCGTTTTTCTCGTCCCCTTGTAAAGGGGACAGGTTCGCGACCAACGACATTGCTCTATTATTCATTCTTAATTCTAAATTAAAAAAGATTTCCTATTTGCCAAACGGCAAACGAAACTAACCACGCCACGCTGGTGGTGTAGAGTACCGAAAATACTGCCCAACCGCGTCCTGCTTCGCATCTGATGGCCGAAATGGCGGCAATGCAGGGAAAGTAAAGTAGTATGAACAGCATGAAAGTGTAGGCTTTGAGCGGCGTGAAAAATGGCTGCCCGAGCGCGTCGGTTTGCGCACGCAGGCTCTCGACCAACGATTGCGAATTTTCGGTGTCGCCAGCCTCGTTGTTGTAGAGTATGCCGAGCGACGACACCACAATCTCTTTGGCGGCCAAGCCCGTTACAAGGCTCACACCCATTTTCCAGTCGAAGCCGAGCGGTTTTACCACTGGTTCGACGGCGTGCCCAATGCGCCCGATGTACGAATTTTCGGTCTGCTGCGCCAGCGTCATCTCCTCGTTCGGGCGCGGAAAATAGCCCAACGCCCAGATGATAATCGATGCTAAAAGTATCACAGTACCCATTTTTTTCAGATATTGCGCACTTTTGTCCCACATGTGTACCAGCGTGTTGCGCATGGTGGGAATGCGGTAGGGCGGCAGTTCCATCACAAATTGGTCGCTGGCGTTTCGGAACACGGTCTTGTTCAGCACTGTGGCGGTAGCGATAGCCACCACAATGCCAATCAGGTAGAGGCTCATCAGCACAAGTGCCTGATGTTTGTCGAAAAATGCCGAAACGAGCAGCAGATAGACTGGCAGTCGCGCAGAGCAACTCATAAATGGCACGGTGAGTATGGTGAGAATGCGGTCTTTGCGGTTTTCGAGTGTGCGTGTGGCCATGATGGCTGGCACACCGCAGCCAAATCCGATGATGTACGGAATGAACGATTTGCCGTGCAGCCCAATGCGGTGCATCAGTTTGTCCATGATGAAAGCGGCGCGCGCCATGTAGCCCGTGTCTTCGAGCAGCGAGATGAACAGAAACAGAATCAAGATATTTGGCAAGAAAACCAGCACGCCGCCCACGCCAGCGATGATGCCATCGACAACGAGGTCGTTGAGCATACCAGCGGGCAGCAGCGTTGCCACCCAGCGGCCAAGTGCGCCGATGCCCATCTCGAGCCACTCTTGCGGATAGGCACCCAGCGTGAATGTGGCTTGAAACATCACCCACATGAAGAGCAGCAACACAGGGAAACCGAGCCAACGGTTGGTCAGCACGGTGTCGAGCGCATAAGCAAGATTTTTTTTGTCGTTCGAGGCGTGCGTGAGCGTTTCGCCGAGTGCGCCACGAATGAAACCATATTTTAGGTCGGAAATTACACTCGAAATATCGTCGCCATACTCGCGTTCGATGTCGCTGCGACATTTGTCGGCGGCGGCTTTTACTGCGGCGTAATTGGGCAGATTTGCCATTTCGCGCTGCGTAACGCTATCATTTTCAATCAGTTTGATGGCGATATAGCGTCCGCAGAAAGCACCGCTCACAGGGCCATTGGCTTCCACCAGATTTTTCACGGCAACGATGGCTTTCTCCACATTTTCGCCGTAGTTGATGTGTATATGTTTCGATGCGCCCGCTTGGTCTTCGTACACACGTACAATGTTTTCGAGCACATCGTCGATGCCGCGCCCTGTGCTTGCCACCACTGGCACAATGGGAAATCCGAGCATACGCGACAGACTTTGGTGGTCGAGCCTATCGCCCGATTTTTCGAGTTCGTCGTACATGTTCAGTGCCATCACCATGCGTGGGTTCAGGTCGATGAGTTGCGTGGTGAGAAAGAGATTGCGCTCCAAATTGCCCGCATCGACAATGTTCAGCACCACATCGGGCTGCTGTTTGGCAATGAAATCGCGCACATAGAGTTCTTCGGGCGTGTATTCGGTGAGCGAATAGGTGCCAGGCAGATCGACCAAATTGATGGTGTAGCCGCGGTGTGTGAATACGCCCGTTTTCGCATCGACGGTAACGCCGCTGTAGTTGCCAACCTTTTCGCGCAGGCCAGTGGCGTGGTTGAAAAACGATGTTTTGCCGCAGTTGGGATTGCCCACCAGTGCCACGGTAATCTGTTTGCTCAACTCGTCGGCTTCGTGCGCCACATGCTCCTCGAGCGTGCCATGGTAGATGTTGTCGGGGTGTGCGCCCTCTTCGAGCGACACCACCTCGATGTTGGCAGCCTCGGCGCGGCGCAGCGACACATGACTCCCCATTATTTGGTATTCGATAGGGTCGAGCAGCGGCGCATTTTTCAGCACCGACACCGTTTCGCCCTTCACAAAGCCGAGTTCCAAAATGCGGTGGCGGAAGCCGCCGTGTCCGTGAACCTTTGCAATCACGCACCGTGTGTGCGTTGGCATATCGGCTAAGGTTCTTTTTGCATTCATCGGTCTTTTGTTTTTTACCGATACAAAATTACAAACTCTCCGCCGCCTGTGCAATACCGAAAAATGGGGATTTTTTTTAGTGAGGAGTGAGGAATTAGAAGTGAGAAGTGATGCGGCAGAGCCGCAATTTCAAATTGTAGAAACGCACCGCACGCGTCCAAACAACCATTCTGCCCCGAAAACGATTGCAACTCCGCAAAAACAGCAGTAGCACAGAAAATTCCGTGCTGCTGTTATGTTTTTGCTAAAAATGTTGTTCGACGAAGAAATCGCCCAACTTTCAACTGTGCGAAAGCACTATTTCACCACCACTTTTGTGGTTTGGCTGCCGTGGCGCACTACATAGATGCCGTGCGTGAGGTTGCCGTTGTGGCTGGTAACATTCTGCCCTGTGATGCTGTAGATTTGTGCCGCTTCGGGCGCAACTATTGTACCTTCGTGGGCATAAATGCTCGCCGCCGCCACACTCTGCAACGCCGTAGCCGAAGCAGGATATTCGACCAAAACCTTGGTCATATCAACATCAGTATAAAACAAAGCAAAAAGGCTTGGAACAAGTTCAAACGCTGCTACATCATCGTCTGTCAAAACAAATTGATATTGACTTTCGCCTGCTAAAACCTGATAAGTTCCACCCTCGTCTGTTCCCAATGGAAGCATTTCATCACCCATATTTTCGTAAGTTGTTAAATCAGGGCAAGCATACAAATAGATGTAACTATCGGAAGTTAAAGATTGGGAAAATTTTATTGTAACACGCGTATTTTCGGGAACAGAACTCCAATCAAAAGTTGCTTGGGGGACAATCAAATTGTATGCCTTCGAATAATAAACATGGGTACTTGTCCCCTCCCAAACGGTGATAGGTGCTTGATAATCAACCGCAAAGAGCGGCAATGCCAGTAAAACGGCCAAAAGAATGGTGTAGAGTTTTTTCATATTCAATGTTGTTTCTAAGTTTCTAAGTTTCTCGCGCTGCGCGCTGTTTCGTATAGTTTCTATGTTTCTAAGTTTCTCGAAATTGCTAATGCAATTTCTGTTTCTGTGTTTCGTTGATCAGTTTTTTGGTTGATGAGTTGATTGGTTGATTAGTTGATTAGTTTAACGCATTGGTAAAGGTCAGCAAATTTCTAATTTCTGGTTTCTAATTTCTAATTTCTAATTATCGGTAGCCGAAACGCCGCAATTTTCAAATATAACACTTTTCACTTTCCACTTTATAGACTTTCAGACTAATTCTGTCTATGTTCTATCTTCTATGCTCTTAAAATCTTTCTTGCTTCTTGCTACTAAAGAATACGCAAAGTTACGGACTTTTTCCATAAAAAGCAAGCGTTTGGGCAAAAAAAAGACGATTCTCGCTCCGAGAAGGGGACGAGAACCGCCAAAAATGCGCTACGGAGGCTGTTTAGCAGGCCTTGCCGTCGCTGCCGAGTACATTCACAATTTTGTGAATATAGAGTTTTTTCATGTTGTCGCGCGCTGGACCGAGGTATTTGCGTGGGTCGAATTCGGCTGGTTTTTCGGCCAACACCTTACGAATGGCGGCGGTCATAGCCAGACGGCTGTCGCTGTCGATGTTGATTTTGCAGACGGCCGATTTGGCTGCTTTGCGCAACTGCTCTTCGGGAATGCCGATAGCGTCGGGCAGGTTGCCGCCATATTTGTTGATGGTATCGACCTCTTCTTGCGGCACACTCGACGAGCCGTGCAGCACAATCGGGAATCCGGGCAACTCTTTTTCGACGCCTTCGAGCACATCGAATGCCAATGGTGGCGGAACGAGTTTGCCTTCGGCGTTGCGGGTGCACTGTGCAGGCGTGAATTTGTATGCGCCGTGCGATGTGCCGATAGAGATGGCGAGACTGTCGCAACCCGTTTTCGAGGTGAAATCGACCACCTCTTCGGGGCGGGTGTAGGTGTGGTGTTCGGCCACAACATCGTCTTCAACGCCAGCCAACACACCGAGTTCGCCTTCGACTGTTACATCGAATTGGTGTGCGTAATCGACCACTTTTTTGGTCAGAGCCACATTTTCGTCGTAAGGCAGGTGCGAGCCGTCGATCATCACCGACGAGAAGCCCATGTCGATGCACGATTTGCAGAGTTCGAACGAGTCGCCGTGGTCGAGGTGCAGCACGATTTCGGGTTTCTCCCAACCGAGTTCTTTGGCATAAGCCACAGCGCCTTCGGCCATGTAGCGGAGCAGCGTTTGATTGGCGTAGTTGCGTGCGCCTTTCGACACTTGCAGAATGACGGGCGATTTTGTCTCGGCCGCCGCCATGATGATGGCCTGCAACTGTTCCATGTTGTTGAAATTGAACGCAGGAATGGCATAACCGCCTTTCACTGCTTTGGCAAACATTTCGCGTGTGTTTACCAATCCTAAATCTTTGTAATTTACCATATAATTGTTTTTTTGGAGTCAGGAATAAAGAGTAAGGACTTGGACAGTGCGGTTTTAGTCTTTTGTCTTCGTCTTAGTTTTCGTCTTTTTCAAAGTGCAAAAGTACTAATTTTTTCTAATTTAACAATTAGTAATTTTCCTTTTTAATTTCGAAATAGGCTTGTGGGTGTTTGCAGGCGGGGCACTCTTCGGGTGCTTTTTTGCCCACATGAATGTAACCGCAGTTGCGGCACTGCCACACCACTTCGTCGTCTTTGGCAAAGACTTTCGCCACTTCGATGTTGGCCACAAATGCACGATAGCGTTCTTCGTGTCCCTTTTCGGCCACAGCGATGGCGCGATACATGGCGGCAATTTCGGGGAATCCTTCGGACTCGGCCACATCGGCAAAGTGCGGATAGAGTTCAGCCCACTCTTCGTATTCGCCAGCGGCGGCGGCTTGCAGATTGTCGAGCGTGCGCCCGATGACACCCGCTGGGAAGCAGGCATTCACTTCGACCATGCCGCCTTCGAGGTATTTGAACATGCGTTTGGCGTGTTCTTTCTCTTGGTCGGCCGTTTCGGTAAAGATGGCGGCTATCTGTTCGAAGCCCTCTTTTTTGGCTGCGCTTGCAAAATAGGTGTAGCGCATACGAGCCTGACTTTCGCCAGCAAACGACTGCATCAGGTTCTTTTCGGTTTGAGTTCCTTTTACTGATTTCATAGTTGTAAAGTTTTTAGGTGAGAGAATAAGAATTTCAGATTTCAAATTTCAAATTTCAGATTGCGCTACGCGCTGTTTCGTATAGTTTCTAAGTTTCTTGCGCTGCGCGCTGTTTCTATGTTTGGTTGATTAGTTGATGAGTTTAACGCATTAGTGAAAGTCTGTGGGGTAAAATCAATTTTCAAATTTTCAAATGAAAAAACTTTTCACTTTTAACTTTATACACTTTTAACTTTGTGTTCCACAAAGATAGCGTTTTCGGTTGAGAGATGCAACTGTTTTTGCGTTTTTTTTGTACTTTTGTGTTTTCAAAAAAATATCGGAACAAATAGTATGCCAAACCAAGCCGCTGCGAGCGAAAACAATTCGGAACAATTGCGTAAGTTGCTCAACGAGAGCCAGTTTGCTGCTGCCACCTACTGCGATGGACCGTCGCTGATTGTGGCTGGTGCAGGCTCGGGCAAGACGCGCGTGCTGACCTACAAAATAGCCTATCTGCTGCAACAAGGTTGGCGGCCTTCACAAATTTTAGCACTTACATTTACCAACAAGGCGGCCAACGAGATGAAGGAGCGCATCGCCAAAATTGTGGGCGACAAAACAGCGCGCTACCTTTGGATGGGCACATTTCACTCCATTTTTGCGCGTATGCTGCGCGCCGAAGCCGACCATATCGGGTTCACGCACGACTTTACCATCTACGACCAAAGCGACTCTAAAAGCCTGATACGCAGTCTGATAAAGGAGATGAAACTCGACGACAAGGTGTACAGACCGAGTGCCATTCAAGGGCGCATTTCGTTTGCCAAAAATCAACTGATAACGCCTGCGCTCTACGAGGCGAGCGCCGACTGTATGCAGAGCGACCGCAATTCGCGCACGCCGCTGTTTTTGGAAATCTACAAAAACTACTGCCAACGCTGCCACGCCGCCAACGCCTTGGATTTCGACGATCTGTTGCTCTACACCAACATTTTGTTCGACCGAGAGCCTGACATTTTGGCACGATATCAGCAGCGTTTTGGCTACATTTTGGTCGATGAGTATCAAGACACAAACCGCGCTCAACACCTGATAGTGAGCAAGTTGGCAGCGCAGCACCAGCGCATTTGCGTGGTGGGCGACGATGCGCAGAGCATCTACTCGTTTCGCGGTGCCAACATCGACAATATGTTGCTGTTTGAGCAGCAATATGCGGGCTGCCGACTGTTCAAACTGGAGCGCAACTACCGTTCGACGCAGACCATTGTGAACGCCGCCAATTCGCTCATCGAAAAGAACGAAAATCAGATACGCAAAACCGTCTATTCCAAAGGCGAAGTGGGCGACAAAATCCGTGTGATGGGCGCATACAGCGACTACGACGAGGCGTTTGCTGTGGCGGCGGCACTGTGCGACAAACTGGCAGCCAACCACGACGAATACAGCGATTACGCCATTCTCTACCGCACCAACGCCCAGTCGCGCGTGCTGGAAGAGGCGTTGCGCAAACGCGCTGTGCCGTACAAAATCTACGGCGGACTGTCGTTTTATCAGCGCAAAGAGGTGAAAGATGTACTGGCGTATCTGCGTTTGATAGTGAATCCGAGCGACGAAGAGTCGTTCAAACGCGTGATAAACTACCCTGCGCGCGGCATTGGCGAAACCACACAAAACAAAGTTTTGGCTTGTGCGCACGCCCACAATGTGAGTGCGCTGCAAGTGGCGCAGCAGCCCGCACAATTTGCGCTCGATGTGAACAAAGGCGCAGCAAAAAAATTGGCGGATTTCGGCGCATTTATCGACGGATTTCGGCAACTGAACGGCGAAAAAGACGCTTACGCCATTGCCGAACAGTTGGTGCTGGAATCGGGAATTATGCGCGACATACTGGCCGACCAATCGCCCGACAGCCTCGACCGCAAAGAGAATGTGCAGGAGTTGTTGAACGCCATCAACCAGTTTTGCGAAGAGAAAGCCAATGCAGGCGAAACAGAATTGCGGTTGGAAGATTTTCTGTCGGAAGTGGCGCTGCTCACCGACCAAGACAACGAGAAACCCGAAGACCGCAACCGTGTAACGCTGATGACCGTGCATTCGGCCAAAGGGCTTGAGTTTAAGCATGTTTTCATCGTTGGATTGGAGGAAAATCTGTTTCCATCGGCCATGTGCGAAACTCCGCGCGAGATTGAAGAGGAGCGGCGGCTGCTCTATGTGGCCATCACGCGCGCCAAAAGCGACTGCACCATCAGTTACGCCAAATCGCGCTTCCGCAATGGGCAGACGCAGTTTCAGAACCGCAGCCGCTTTATCGACGACATCGACACGCAATACCTGCAACTGCCGCCCGAAATGCGTGTGCAGCCGCGCGTGGAACGCCCTGTATTGCCGCGTTTTTCGGGATTCAAAGGCGAATTTGCGCCACGCACTGCCGACAATGCGCCACAAAAACCTGCGCCCACGCCCAATATGCGCCGCGTAACGCCCAGCATGGTGGCAGGCAATGCCAAATTTCCGTTCAGCGAAGGTATGCGCGTGCGCCACAACCGCTTCGGCGATGGCAAAATTCTGCGTATCGAAGGCGACGGCGACAGCACCAAAGCCATCGTAGCATTCGACACCAACGGCATCAAACCGCTGCTGCTGAAATATGCGCGACTCACCATAGTTTAGTGAGAAGTGAGAAGTGATGCGGCAGAGCCGCAATGACAGATTTCAGAATTTCAGAATTTCAGAATTTCAAACATGACCATTGAACAATAGGAACTTAGAAACATAGAAACAAAAATTGCGATAGCAATTTTGAGAAACTAGAAATTAGAA
>CAVKTI010000079.1:0-8418 GCA_963659365.1 Acutalibacteraceae bacterium
CCTTTTCAGACTCACAAAGTTATACGCCTAATCCCCTAGATTTATCGAGTGAGCCGCATGGCCTGCCAAGTACCGCCGCTACCATAGCAAAAATTAGCCCCAAAATTCTCCATTTTTATTCAAAATTTACGCTGTACTGAATAAAAAACATACTTTTTTGTTCAGTATGGCGTGTTTATTGAATAAATTTTGTGATTTTCTGGCGGTTTAATCTACAAACTATTTGAAATTCTGCAAATTACTGAAACAACAATCGGTGTAGTCGCTTACTGCGGCAGGTATTGGTTCGTTGTTGGTTAGGTATATGCAGCGCATGCCGAAAGGAGACCAAGATTCTCGTGCGTGTTTTTTTGACCTATACGCCGAGATTTTACTCGGATATTTGATGTTTATCCACTCATATAGGCGTATTTCTCCTTGTTTTTGTTCGCTTTTTCACATATGGGCACAATTATCCCCTTACCGCAATCAGTTCCAGTGCGTATTTGCTTATCTGCACAAAGCGGAATATGTTGTACACAAGGTTTGTCAGTGCTCTATTCGCTTTCGCACGCATTAGTTCTATTGTCCGCACAACAGCACCATTCATTGCACCATCCATAAAACCAAAAACATGCTCAACACGGCATCTTGTCTTTGATTTAGTATGATTCTGTTTGCGTTGCTCCTCTGTCAAACTGCGATAACGACAGCCTTTCTCGCAAATAACCGGTTGCATACCATACCTTTCGATGATTTCCTCTTTCCCCTCGTAACTGGAGTCCAAATAAAGTTTTTGCCCCTTATCTTTCTCTCTCAACAAAGGTGCAATGACATTCGAATCATGCACATTCGCAGGCGTAACATCATAAGTTTCTATCAGTTTGGTCTTCTTATCGACCTTTACATGATCTTTGTAGCCATAGTAGTTTTTGCCTCCCTTTTTCGTCCAACGGGCGTCTGTATCCTTATGTCGTTTTTTATTGCGCTTATGCTTTTTGGTAGGCTCGTCATCTCCTGGTTGAGGGGTCCATAAATCAGCACCATGTCCCTCTTTAATTTGCTTATTTTCTTCACGAGTATTACGCTGACGAGGTGCTTCGACAAAAGTTGCATCAATGATTTTACCCTCGTTAAAGGACAGCCCCTTACCATCCAAGAAATCACGAAAATCATCAAACAGTCTATCAAAAACTCCCGTTTTCGTCAACTTGTTTTGGCAAGCCCATATCGTTTTCTCATCGGGCACATCATCTACCGTTTGAATCCCCAAGAATTGGCGAAAACTAACGCGGTCTTTTATTTGGTATTCCGTTTGAAAGTCGCTAAGGTCGTAGTAGCGTTTGATGAGTAACACTTTGAATAATTGCACCACATCTATTGGCTTTGCTCCGCCCATGGATTTGCACTCTTTTGTTAGCAATGCGTCTTCCAATGTCGGACGAAACATCTAAAAATCAATTTATTGCGATAAGGTCTCCAAGGGGTTGCCCATCTTTTGAAGGGATTCTTGGGTAATCTCCTGTTCAAATAGACTTTTGCTTTTGCATTTGCGATATGTGGTCTTTTTGTGCATACTTTTGGCGTTTTTTTCTACAAAAACCACTGCAAATATCGCGCCAAAATCACCATAGTTAACTCATTTTCAGTCGATTAATTTATATGAATTTTTGTGTTCCAAAGCACCGCAATCTTCAAATTTTCAAATAATTTGTCAAAGTCTTTTAGTCTTACAAGCCATGACTTATGCGTTAAACTCATCAACTGATCAACCAATCAACTCATCAACTTTTTCTGCGGATATTTTCGGAACCAACTGCCGATTTTCAGGCGGACAACGCCGAAGAGGGCTTCGCTGAAGATGCCGCCGCTCATTTTCGAGGTGCCTTCGACGCGATTGACGAACACGATGGGCACTTCTTTGATGGTGAAACCGCATTTGGCGGCGGTAAATTTCATCTCGATTTGGAAGGCGTAACCCTTGAAACGAATTTTGTCGAACTCGATGGTTTCGAGCACTTGGCGGCGGTAGCAGACGAACCCAGCGGTGGTGTCGGCCACGCGCAAACCTGTGATGCAGCGCACATATTTCGAAGCGTAGTACGACATTAGCAGCCTGCCCATCGGCCAATTGACGATGTTCACCACATTGCCCACATAGCGCGAACCGACCACCACATCGGCACCAGCGCGCGCCGTGTCGTACATCTCTTGCAGTTTGCCCACAGGGTGCGAAAAATCGGCATCCATCTCGAAAATGTATTGGTAGTCGTGTTCCAAAACCCACTTGAAACCAGCGATATAGGCGGTGCCAAGTCCGAGTTTGCCTGTGCGTTCGACCAAGTGCAGGCGGTTGGGAAACTCGTCGATAAGGCGTTTCACAATAGCGCCAGTGCCATCGGGCGAGCCGTCGTCGATAACGAGAATGTGGAACTCTTTGGGCAGTGCAAACACGGTGCGCACCATCTTTTCGATGTTCTCTTTTTCGTTGTATGTGGGAATGATGATAATGGAATCTGACATGGCGAGTTGTTTTTAAGGGTTAAATTTTTGTTAGTACAGTGTTAGTACAATGTTAGTACAGTGTTAGTACATTTGCTATACAGTGTAATGCAATTTGCAGTCGGTTTTGTCGTGCGGGATTTGTAATCCGTTTTTTTCGCTCATTTCTTTTGACGACCAAAATCAAGCATTAAAGAAAAGTCGCAATCTTCAAATCTTCAAATCTTCAAATTTTCAAATTTTCAAATAAAAACTTTTCACTTTTCACTTTCAACTTTATACACTATAAAGCAAATTATCGAACTATTCTGCAAAAATAGTCATTTTTTCGTGTCGTTGCAACCTTTCAGCATTTATTTTGCGCTTTTCAGGCAATCCACACTAGCACCACATAGATGGCGTTGCAGAGTCCAGCCAGCAGCAGACAGCGGTTGTACTGCGCCCCTTGTGCGCGGCGCACCGCTCCGAAAAGCATCAGTAGTGGCACGGCAATGCAGGCGGTAATCCAACTGCCAAACGCCATATAGGCGCAAATCGGTGTCAAGACGATGAGCGGCAACATGCCCCACTCGGCAGCGCGTTTGCCAAAGCGCACTGGGAAGGTGCGTTTGTTGGCGCGGCGGTCGTCGTCGATGTCGCGTAAGTTGTTGATAATCAGCACGCACATCGAGCAGATGCCACACACGCTGCCCGCCCAAAAGGCTTGTCGCAGCAGGGCGCAATCGAGCGTTTGTAGCCACACTGTGCCCATGGTGGCGATGATGCCGTAGTAGAGATAGACAAAAATGTCGGCGATGCCCAAGTAACTCAACGAGTGGTTGGTGGCGGTGTAGAGCCAAGCGAAGAGCAGGGCGGTGATGCCAATAATCACAATCGGCCAACCGCCCACCACGACTAGATAAATGCCTGTCAATAAGGCGATTGCGGCGCAAATGCAGCAGGCCACCAGCATTTGTCGTGGCGTTACTTCACCCTCGGCCAGCGCGCGTTTGAAGCCTTTGCGCCCCTTGCGGTCGGTGCCGCGCAGAAAGTCGTAGTAGTCGTTGATAAGATTGCTGAGCACCTGCAACGCCAATGCGCTGACGGCCGTTACAGCGGCGGTTGCGCCAGCGATGTCGCTGCCCGATTTTGCCACAACAAGCAGTCCAACCAACACAGGACAAAGCGACGCAAAAAGCGTTTGCGGGCGCGTGATTCGAAGCCAAAGGAGAAGGGGCATGTTTTAGATTTCAAATTTCAGATTTCAAATTGTTTCTCAAAATTGCTGCCGCAATTTTTGTTTCTAGTTTCTCGCGCTGCGCGCTGTTTGTTATTTCAAAATTTCAAATTAACGGTTTATCAACTCTCCAAATAACCAAATAATCGAATAACCGAATAACCAAATAACCAAATCCACAAAAAAAAACATAGAAACATAGAAACAGCGCGAAGCGCGAAAAACATAGAAACTTACAAATCAATGTTTTACGCCGCGATAGAGTGTGGCGATGCCGAGTGTGAGCGGTTGGTAGGTTACTTGTGCGAAGCCTGCTTGGCGCATCTGTTCGCAGAAATCGTCGCCCCAGATAAACTCTTTGACCGAGCGATTCAGGTAGCGATAGGCCTGTTTGTCGTGGCTCATCAGCGCACCGACGCGTGGCAAAATGTGGCTGAAATAGAGGTCGTAGCACCACGCCACAAGATGATTTCGTGGGTATGAAAATTCGAGAATCAGCACCTCGCCATCGGTGTGCAACACGCGGTACATCTCGTGCAGACCTTGGTTCAAATCCGAAAAATTGCGGCAGCCAAAACTGCAAGTTACCGTGTCGAAAGTGTCGGCGGCGAACGGCATAGCGAGTGCCGAACCTTCGTGAAACTCGATGTCGAGCCCCTGCGTTTTTTCCGCGCCAATGTGCATCATTTCGGTCGATAGGTCGATGCCGACAATGTGCTGCGCCTTGTGTTGATGCGCAATTTCGAGGCTCAAATCGCCCGTGCCAATCGCCACATCGAGTGCTTCGGCGCAGGGTTTCATCGTTCGTGCCAAGCGGCGGCGCCAGTGGCGGTCGATATTGAACGACAGCAGGTGGTTGAGCGCGTCGTAAGTGCCAGCAATGCGGTCGAAAAGGCCGCCAATCTGTTGCTTTTGTTCCGTTTCGTCCATGTTTTGTGGGCATTCAGGGAATTTATAGAAATCCCTTTCAAATTGTCGGCAAAGATACGAAAAATGTGGCTTATTCGTGTTGTTCATAAAATTGCGGCAAACTGTTTCGTCGTTTGGCAGAAAAAAACTATTTTTGCAGATTGATGTAGAAGTCGCTAATCACAGAAAACAACATAAAAAAAGATTTGAAACTATGGCAAAAGAAAAGAAATTCATGACATGTGATGGCAATGCCGCTGCTGCGCACATAGCGTACATGTTTACGGAGGTTGCCGCTATCTACCCGATTACGCCGTCGTCGCCGATGGCCGAAAATGTGGACGAATGGGCAGCCAAAGGGCGCAAAAACATGTTTGGCGAAACGGTAACCGTGCAGGAGATGCAGTCGGAGGCTGGTGCCGCTGGTGCTGTTCACGGCTCGCTGCAGGCGGGCGCACTCACCACCACATTCACTGCGTCGCAGGGCTTGCTGCTGATGATTCCGAACATGTACAAAATTGCTGGCGAACTGCTGCCGACGGTTTTCCATGTGTCGGCGCGCACGCTGGCGAGCCATGTGCTCTGCATTTTTGGCGACCATCAAGATGTGATGGCTTGCCGTCAAACAGGCTTCGCCATGCTGGCCGAAGGTTCGGTGCAAGAGGTGATGGATTTGGCAGGCGTGGCGCACTTGGCCACACTCAAATCGCGCGTGCCGTTCCTCAACTTTTTCGACGGATTCCGCACCTCGCACGAATATCAGAAAATTGAGGTTATCGACCAAGAAGAGTTGCGTCCGCTGGTCGATGTGGAGGCGTTGCAAGCGTTCCGCAACCGCGCACTCTGCCCACAACGCCCCGAAATGCGTGGTATGGCCGAAAATCCCGATGTGTTTTTTGCACACCGCGAGAGCAGCAATCCGTACTACGAGGGCGTGGCCGACATCGTGTCGGACTATATGGACAAAATCAGCGAAATCACTGGCCGCAAATACCGCCCATTCACCTACTACGGCGCACCCGATGCCGAAAATATCGTCGTTTGCATGGGTTCGGCGTGTGAGGCGTTGCGCGAAGTGATCGACTACCGCAAAGGCGAAAAAATCGGTATGATAAATGTGCATCTCTACCGTCCTTTCTCGCTGAAATATCTGAAAGAGGCGATTCCTGCCACCGCCAAACGCATCTGCGTGCTCGACCGCACCAAAGAGCCTGGCGCCAACGGCGAACCGCTCTATCTCGATGTGAAAGACGCGCTGCAAGAACTCGGTCTCGGCCACATCGAAGTGGTGGGCGGACGCTACGGCTTGGGCAGCAACGACACCACGCCAGCGCAAATGATGGCTGTGTACGACAATTTGGCGCTGCCGCAACCGAAAAACCACTTCACGCTCGGCATCAACGACGATGTAACATTCACCTCGCTGCCGCTGGGCGAAGAGATTGCCATGGGCGGCAAAGGTATGTTCCAAGCCAAATTCTATGGTCTGGGTGCTGATGGCACGGTGGGCGCAAACAAAAACTCGGTGAAAATTATTGGCGACACCACCGACAAGTATTGCCAAGCCTACTTCTCGTACGACTCGAAAAAGTCGGGCGGCTTCACCTGCTCGCACTTGCGCTTTGGCGACGAGCCGATTCACTCGACCTACTTGGTTACCACGCCAAATTTTGTGGCGTGCCATGTTCAGGCCTATCTGCACATGTACGATGTAACGCGCGGCTTGCAGAAAAACGGCACTTTCCTGCTCAACACTATTTGGGACGGCGACGAACTGAAACGCAATCTGCCCAACAAAGTCAAAAAGTATTTTGCCGACAACAACATCACCGTCTATTATATCAATGCCACGAAAATTGCGCAAGAGATTGGGCTCGGCAACCGCACGAATACCATTCTGCAATCGGCTTTCTTCCGCATCACTGGCGTGATTCCAGTAGAAAAAGCGGTGGAAGAAATGAAACATTTCATTGTGAAATCGTATGGCAATAAGGGCGAAGATGTGGTGAACAAAAACTATGCGGCTGTCGATCGCGGCGGCGAATATCACCAACTCGCTATCGACCCAGCGTGGGCAAATCTTGATATCAATGCCGATGTGGTGAAACCAACCGATGGCGACGATTTCATCAACAAAGTGGTGCGCCCCATCAATGCGCAAGACGGCGACCTGCTGCCTGTTTCGGCTTTCAAAGGCATCGAAGATGGCACTTGGCGCGCTGGCACTGCCAAATACGAAAAACGCGGTGTGAGTGCTTTCGTTCCCGTTTGGAACGCCGAAAACTGCATTCAGTGCAACAAGTGCGCGTATGTTTGTCCGCACGCTTGCATTCGTCCGTTTGTTCTCGACGAAGCGGAACACAACGGTTTGCACGCCGATATGATTGAAATGAAAGCGCCTGCCACTATGAAAGGCATGTATTTCCGCATACAAGTGGGCGTGATGGACTGCCTCGGCTGCGGCAACTGCGTCGATGTTTGTCCGGGCAACCCGAAATTGGGCAAAGCATTGGCCATGACCGACCTTGAAAGTCAAATGGTAGAGGCCGAAAATTGGAATTACTGCGTCGAAAATGTGAAGACGAAGCAGGAGTTGGTCGATATCAAATCGAATGTGAAAAACAGCCAATTTGCAACGCCACTGTTCGAGTTCTCGGGCGCATGTTCGGGTTGCGGCGAAACGCCTTATCTGAAACTGATTTCGCAACTCTTCGGCGACCGCGAAATAGCCGCCAATGCCACAGGTTGCACCTCGATTTATTCGGGTTCGGTGCCTTCGACACCATACACCACCAACGAAAAAGGACACGGTCCTGCGTGGTCGAACTCGCTCTTCGAAGATTTCTGCGAATACGGTCTTGGTATGCAGATTGCGCACAAAAAGATGAAAGAACGCTTGGCACGCCTCATGGCCGAAGCGCAAACCTGCGACTGCTGCTCCGACGAACTGAAAGCCATGTTCCGCGAGTGGAGCGACAACCGCAACGATGCCGACATCACCAAACGCCTCTACGAACCGATTGTGGCGGCGTGCGAGGCCTGCAATTGCGAGAAATGCCGCGAGATTTTGAAATACAAAGACCATCTCGTTAAACGCAGTCAGTGGATTATCGGCGGCGACGGCGCCAGTTACGATATCGGCTACGGCGGTCTCGACCATGTCATTGCATCGGGCAAAGATGTGAACATTCTTGTGCTCGATACCGAGGTCTATTCCAACACGGGCGGTCAAGCCTCGAAATCGACACCGCTCGGTGCTATCGCCAAATTTGCGGCGGCTGGCAAGCGTGTGCGCAAAAAAGACCTTGGCATGATTGCCACCACTTACGGCTATGTCTATGTGGCGCAGATTGCCATGGGTGCCGACCAAGCGCAGACGCTCAAAGCCATACGCGAAGCGGAAGCCTACCACGGACCATCGCTCATCATCGCATACGCACCCTGCATCAACCACGGTTTGAAAGCGGGTATGGGCAAGAGCCAAGCCGAAGAGGCCAAGGCTGTGGAGTGCGGCTACTGGCACTTGTGGCGCTACAACCCAACGCTCGAAGCCGAAGGCAAAAATCCGTTCACGCTCGACTCGAAAGAGCCGCAGTGGGACAAGTTTGCCGACTTTTTGAAAGGCGAAGTGCGCTTTGCCAGCGTGATGAAGCAGTACCCAACCGAAGCCGCCGACCTGTTCAAGGCCGCCGAAGACAACGCACGGTGGCGCTACCGCAGTTACCTGCGCATGCAGAGCGAAAACTGGGGCGAATAGTTCGCACCAACGAAATTTGAAAAATCCTCGTAGAGCCGCCACACTGTGGCGGCTC
>CAVKTI010000080.1:0-7506 GCA_963659365.1 Acutalibacteraceae bacterium
CGAACACGCCGTTGCGGTTTGTGTCGCGCACCGTCGGTTCGAGCGTGTCGCAAAAGTACGCGCCGTCGATATAGAGCCGCCCGATGGTGTAGGTGGGGCGCAGGGCTATACGCTTAACAAGCAGTTTCATTTCGCTTTGCTTTCGGCTGCTTCGGTCGCTTCGGCGGCTTCGGGTTCAGTGGTTTCGGCTTCTGCTTCTGTTTCAGCGGCAGGGGCTTTTGCGGCTTCGGTAGCAGCATTAGCACTCTCCACCATCTTGTTCCAACGCCACAGCGTTACTTGGTCGAAGATGCGTTTGGCTTTGGCATCGAGCAACTCAAACTCCTCGTCGGTCAGTTCGGTTGCCACTGCTTCGCCAGCCGTCAGCGCAGCCTCTACTTTGGCAGCCACTGCCTTGTAGATGTCGATTTTGGGTACAGGCACACTGGTACGCGCCAGCGCATCGTTCAGTTCGCCAGCGTAAGTGCGTGCGTGAACCTCGTTGTCTGCGCCAATATAGCGCACTTGCAAGTCGTTTAGGTCGAGAATTTTCTCTCCGAGCAATAACTTTTTCATTTTTTTTCTCCTTTTATTTGGTTTTCGCTATTTTGTGTTGTATCTTTGTGGTCGAAGCAAGACAGAGACTATATCAAGTTGACTAACGAGTCGTTGGTGTAAGAGATAGGCTGTTGTGCTTCTTTTTTTTTGTACCTAAAACTGCGGTCGCGGTTTCTGCATAAGACCAACAAAATTCCATTTGCGTTTATAAGTTTTATTACGGTCATCTTTATTATATCGGATAGGTATATCCGAAGACACTCTCCAATTTGCACACAGCGATGTGATATACGGACGGCGTCGCCCTCTTTGTGTCGATGTTTCTGCAAAGAGGCAATCAAGGTATGTTTGCCCATGCGTTCTATAAGTATTGTTTGCAGGGTTTATCCCGAATGGTGAGGTGGGTATCTTTGAAAGGGGAAGCAGAAACAGTTTTCTGCCTTGATAAGGTTGGCCATCTTCGCCATACTTTTGATTTTCTCTTACATTCCCTCTCGTTAGCCAGCGCATTGTTTTTTTTCTAATATCATAAGGGCCCCAAATTTTGTCGTGGTCTGTGCTGTTGTTACCCGTGTTCGCTTGTTTTGTAAAACTGGTGGTGTGGTTTACGCGATTGCAAATACGAATAGCGACAGGGGAGCATCCGTATGTGTCATCTATAAAATTAGTAGTTGGTCGCGAGAATATGCGCCAAGTATCGCGCTGCAATCTGATGTCATCTACACCTCGTGCTATACTACACTCTAACCAGTGGCGGCGCACACGCACAGGCGTTCCGAACGGCTGTTTCACTGTTGATGTTTCCCAGCGTTTAGTTTCTTCGTTCCAAGAGAGGGTGTAGAGAGAAGTGTTGTCGTTGTTTATTGCGTCCCAGTCGTTCCAATCATATCCAAACTCGCCTTTGTTGTATAGGGTGTTGAACTCTGCTCCGCGTAACACCTCCCATACAGGAGCGTAGATGCGCATGTGCTTGGGCATACCTATATTTGATAGGTCTCCCCCGCTTTCCTTTTCCAGGTCAATTCCTTTTACATTGCAGTTTATTCTAATCTCTAATCTCGCATATTTATATGTTCGTCCGAGTAACAGTGGGGCAAAATTATCAAAGTCAAATCCTTGGCCCGTCCACTCATAGCGTCCTATAAGTGTGCTGCGCATTTGATGTGGGTCGTTAGGATAGACGACCCATGAAGCAAGACAAAATTCGTCTGAATAATTTTCGTCGCACACGATAAGGTCTATAATAAAGTCGCCGTTGTCCCAATATGCTCCGTATTTATTATTATATATATCTTTCAACTTATCAAGACCATGTGTCCATCCAGTATCTATTTCAAGGTGATTAAGCCTACTCGGCATGTAGAAAGGCGTATCAAGCATATATATTATACGGTCTTCGCTCAACCAATATCGTTGTTCTTGTTGTAATGCAGCATTTGTATTGCTTTTTAGTATCTCGAGCGAGAACGGCTTTTTGCCATTTCTATTACAATCATTGTAGCAATTTTCGTACTCTTTGTAGGAGTTTGCTTGATGGTAATAACTATCCGAGCGTGGGAAGCACCGTTTAATCAGGTCGGGCAGCACATCGTGTGCGGTCATCAGCACTGTTGCGCCTTGATTGGCGGTGCGTTTTTGCCACCACGCAAAGTCGGCTATTGTGCCGTCGGAGCGTACTGCGACAGAGGTGGTTTTGTTGGTGCTGGTGTCTTTGCCCTCGCCGTCTTTGCCACAGCAGCAACAGCAGCAGCCAGGGTCTCCCTTGTCGCCTTTGTCGCCTTTTGCACCAGTATCGCCTTTGTCGCCCTTATCGCCTTTCTCACCCTTTTCGCCTGTATCGCCTTTCAGACCGACATCGCCTTTATCGCCTTTGTCGCCCTTTTCGCCCTTTTCGCCAGTATCGCCTTTCTCTCCTTTGTCGCCACGCTCGCCTTTGTCGCCAGTATCGCCTTTCTCACCCTTTTCGCCAGTGTCGCCCTTTTCGCCTTTATCGCCTTTATCGCCTTTGTCGCCCTTTTCGCCGACATCGCCGCGGTCGCCTTTTGCACCAGCGTCTCCCTTTGCGCCCGAATCACCTTTGTCGCCTTTATCGCCTTTGTCGCCTTTTGGACCCTTGGGGGCGGTGAACTTGTTGGTGCTGCCGTCGTCAAAGTATTGTTCATAGACATTGTTTCCGTATTCGTCTTGTCCGAGATAGACGGTTTTCGATATTTTTGCACCAATGTCGCCTTTGTCTCCTTTGTCTCCTTTATCGCCTTTCAAACCTCTCTCGCCAGTGTCGCCTTTGCCGCCCTGTTCACCTTTTTCACCTTTTGCACCTTTTTCACCTTTTTCGCCTTTGGGTGCTGTGAAAGTGGCAGTGCTGCCATCGTCGAATGTCTGTTTGTAGATGTTGCCACCGTCTTTGTCTTGCCCAACAAGTACAGTCCATTTGATTTTTGCACCAGTATCACCTTTGTCTCCTTTATCGCCTTTGTCGCCTTTCAGACCTTTTTCGCCTCGTTCGCCCTTTGGCGCGGCTATCCATTCGCCGTTCCAGTTGGTATAGAGCGAATAACTGCCGTCTTTGCCGATAAAGTAGAGCGTGTCGCGTTCTGCTGTGTCGGGGAGTTCCTCCGCTACAACAATGTTTGCAGCACCATAGCCAGCGGCACACTCGCGCAAGAACAGCCTAAACTTGGCTTGGTCGAGCGGCAGTCCGCCGTTGTCGGTGTTCATGTAGTCTTTCTCGAACTGGTGGAACGAGATTTTACCTCTGTCTGTTATTTGATGCAGTTGCTCGTCGATATAGTCCTGCAACAACCCCATAAAATAATCAGCCTCTTCGCGTGTTAGTGCCATAATGCTTTTGTTTTTTATTTGTTACTATTTTGTTTTTACACTTTTCATTACTATCGCCATCGCTGTGCGTATGTCGGTGTTTTCGTCGTTATCTTGTTTCTCGACAGGTTTCGGGCAGAGATAACTCATTAGTTTGAGATAGACATCCAACCGCTCTCTTGGTTCGAGTGCTTCGATGTCGTTGTTGTCAATGATATTCCTTTCGACATTTTCGAGCAACACACTCATACGATTACGCAGTTGCTGCGTTACAACATTGGGCGTGCCTTTTTGCCGTCCGCCTGTCTTGATGCCTTTGCGTGGTGCTGCTATTATCTCTGCTTCTTTTGTCATAGTTGCGGTGCATTTTGTTGGGCAGCCATTGCCATCTGCTGTTGCTCTGCTTGTGCTTGTGCTGCGTTCTGCTCGTTGCGTTTGATAATTTCGAGCAGACTATCAGCAAAGGGCGACGAACTGGCTTCCAAATAGGTCTTAAAGTCCATTGCGCCGAGTTCAAGTGCTTTCATCAGCGTGTCCTCAAGTGCCATACGGTAGGCAGGTGTCGATGTGCTTTCGACAATGTTGAGGTCGAACTGGCTGCGTCTGATTTTCGATGGTGTATAGTATTTTGCTTCTTCGCTGAAATTCTTACCTGCAATAGGTATGTACCGCTCGTCGTCGTAATACTGCTGAATGGTGTTCATCATCTTGTAGTCCGACTCGCGTATGTTGGTGTTGAACCAGCCGATAAAGTCTTCGATATTGACGGCGGAGTTTTGTGCTTCTTGTGCATAACGCGCAGCAGGTGTGTTGCTCGATGGTTTTTCGCCACGCAATGCGCTGCTCACACCGCTTATCTCGTCGTTCAACTGCATATAGAGCCTTACAACCTCCATTTCGCCAGCGTTCACCGAAGCCGCTGTTATCTGTTTCGGTATCTCAACGCCAGGCTTCGGCTTGTAGAAAAGCACTGCGCCATTGCGTGTGTATTCGCTTGCGAACTGCTGCGGTGTCATCGAATCGGGAACAGCGTCGATAGGGCAGAGCAGCACGCCCTTTGCGCTGTTCTGTATCAGAAAGTCGATTTGCGACAAACGGCGGTTGATGCCACGCTGTATGTCGATAAGTTCCTCCGCTGGCGCACAAATCTCGCCATTGAGCATTGGGTATGCGCCCAGCGTAAATGGGTGTCCGCCGTGTTCGTAGGGCGTTTCGCTCTCGTATATGCAATGCCCCATAGGTGTAAGGTAGCGCACATACCAGTATTTACGCACAAACCACTTGTGTTCTATCAGACTTGCGTCGTTCTCCGAAAAGCCAAGCGCGGTCATCTCCTCTTTGCGCCGTCTGTTTTCGGCTTCTATCTCGTCGAGTTCGTCGAGGCTGCGGTAGCACTCTGTCCCCTGTGCGCGGTCGTGGCAGTAGAGGCAGCGTTGGCTCTCCAAACGCCAAATCTCGAACACACGGCATTTCGACGAATCGCGCGACACATAGAAATCGCACTCGGTCATATTTCTGTCTTTGTCGAAAGCAAAGAGATAGTCGGTGCGGTGCTTGTTGATGTATTCGTATTCGTCAATCAAAGCCTTTGCGTCGGCTTCGGTAGTGGCAAAAGCAGATATAAGTTCGCTGATTTCCAAGTCGCGTATAGCACCAATGGTGGTGATGTCGCGCAGGAGTGCGTCCTGCACATCGCTGTTGAAAAACACCATAAATGGATTTTCGTTCTGCACATACACATCGGGCATCTGTTTTTCGCTGATATGCCGAAAATAGACGCTGCGCACGAACAACCCTGTTGCCCAGCACGATTCCAAAAGGCGTGCGTTCAACTCATAGATATTGTTGCTGTTGTATGCGTATTGCAGGGCAATGGTCATCATCTCGCCAAGTTTCTGTTCGTCGCGCTCACGCGCAATCGCCACAGGCTCTTGTTTGTTCTGCCGAAAAGTACCAATGATAGACTTTTTCGACTTGTTCATAATGTTGTATTTCAACGGCACTTTGCCCTGCCGTTTGATGTAGTCCTCTTCTTTGATGCTCTGCCCAAAGAAAATGCCATCGGGGTCGATAATGCGGTCTTCCCATTGTCTGCCCAGCGTGTAGTTGATATTGCGTGCTGCCTTTTCACGGAACAGCCGCAGTTTGTCGTACATATCGCGGCACTCTTCGAGCAGTTGCTTGTTGTTGGTAAAACGCACCGAATCGACCGCCATGTATTTGGGGTCTTTCTCGCTCTCTTTCTTGCGCAAAAAGAAGCGTACATTATGTTTGTTTAACCGTTGCATTCGTCCGAAAAATGTGTGATACAAAAAAAGCGCATTATTTTGTGTTATAGTGCGCTTTTTTATATGTTTTTTTGCCGAAAATACGATTTACCAATAGTTTTTGTTCCACTCGACAATAATATCGTTCATCTCTTTCAAGTCCTCTTTCGACGAGAGGTCTGCTGGAGTCTTTTTGTAGAGTTTCTTTTTGGCTTTGTCGTAAATCGCCTTTCTATCTTTGGGCATTGTCTTTGCGGCTTTCGAGGCGGCTTCGACCCTGCCTTTCAGCAACCAGTAGGCGCGTGTGGCTTCTTTCTCCTCTTTGTAGGGTTTCCAAGCGCGTTTGACTACTGGCATAGTGGTTGCAAAGTCGTCGAACGAATTGATGTTGTCGGTTAGTGCGTTGTCGATGGTATTGACCAAATCGACGGCAAACTGCCCAACGCCACCAGTCGCCGATTTCAGCAGATACTCCACTTTGCTCGGATTGACATCGAACATACTGCGTACTTGCGTGCCGTCGGGTCGTGTGAGCGTGTTTTTGCTTGGGTCGCCTCCGCCGATTTCAAACCACTTATCGGTGGCACGCTGCAAAAGTGCATTCACATTGCGTTTGGCAAGATTTGTTTGCGGTATCTTGCCCTCTTGCGACGCAACATAAGGCGTGCGATAGACGGTGCTTCCGTTGAAAGTGGTGTTGTTTGCCACATCGTAGAGCGGTTGCGCTGCCGTTGGCACAAACTCACGGAACGCCAGTTTGCTATTGACTTTAAGACGGTTGGTAGAATTATCGACCTCCAAGCCACCAAGTGGGTTGAGAGGACCAAGTTCAGCCGCCAAGAACGATGCACCATCGACCGCCGCAGCAAGCCAAGTCTTACACCCCTGTATTGCAAGTGCTGCCTGTACGCCCAACGCCCAAAAACCACGCAAGCCCTGCGGCAACGGTATGCGCACTCTGCCCAAGCAGATGTTTTGCATACGGTCGAACTCGCTGAAGCCCATTTCGTCGTCGGGGTCGTCGGGCATCAAAAGTGTATTCAAGAAACCAGCACCAGCATATAGAGCCAGCGATAGTGCCAAGCCTTTGCCGTGTCCGTTCATCACTTGGCGTATGTGCTTGTTCGTACCCTGCATTGCTGCGTTAAAGAACGAGAACAGACTATACATCAAGCGCAAATTGCCTTTGCGGTCGAAATTGGTCGATACCTCTTTGGCTTCGGTGGCTGCCTGTTCGGGCGTGTAACCGTGTTCGCGTGCGGTAACATATTGCGCCACACGCACCGTCAGTTCCGACCACTCGGTGATGTTCGAGAACAGTTTGAACGCATTGAGATTGCTGTCGAGATAGTTGGCATACCGTTCGCTGCGTTTAAGGTCTTTCTTTATCTTTTTGCGCAAGTCATCTACGCTATTGATAAACGAAAAACCTGTTTGCGCTCCCTCTGCGAAATACTCTTGTATGTACTTGCCCATCTTCGACGATTCATCTATCTTGTTGGCGAACGCCTTTTGCGCCACTGCTCTTTGCACCGCTACCAAGTTCTTGCTGAAAGCGAGCGTCCAATCGGGGTGTTCGAGCAGGTTGGTGTGGAAACCAAGTCCCATATCACGGAACAAGTTCCACAGTGCAAACGATGGGTTTTGCTGCGTGAGTATGCGCGAAAAGTACTGCGTTGTTGCTGGAATGAAAGGCAGCGTGGTATTCAAGAATTTAGTAACCTTACCCATTTCGGGGTCTTCGCGGTTGAGCGCAGCAGCCACATTCTCGTCGGCAAACAAAAGGCTATACTTTTTGCCTTTGTAGATTACATCTACACGCTGACGACTGATATTATCTTGCGTGTCGGGGCGTATTTGGTCGTAGCGCACGCTGGCGGCA
>CAVKTI010000081.1:0-7238 GCA_963659365.1 Acutalibacteraceae bacterium
AAATGCGTGCGCTCCAAGGTCTTACCAAAAGTTGCATTTCTTAATTGAACTTGCGACCTTCGTCCGCAGAAACAAACCCCAAGATTTTTGTTGTTTTCATAGTGTCAAATTTTAATCTCACGGCAAAAATAACGCCTTTGGGGTGTTCAAAGCCTATTTTTTGCAACGAATGTATGAAATACCCATTTTATTGTATGAAATGTGTGCGCACAGGCCATTTTGTACAAGGAGAATTTTCTAACCCCTACCTCTATCTGCTGCCGCAGCAAGTGGAGAGAATTGAGCTAAAATAATTGACAATTGATAATGAAAGTAGCAAGTAGCAAGAAGCAAGTAGCAAGACGAGATTTTGAGAATATAGAGCATAGAACATAGACGAAATTAGTGTGAAAGTGCGAAAGTAGGGACGCGGCATGCCACGCCTTTTTTTTGTTGATTTGCAGATTTGGTTATTTGAACCCCACCCGAAAAACGAGTTCTCGTTTTTCTCGTCCCCTTGCAAAGGGGACAGGTACGCGTCCAAGTTGGTTCAGTCCTCTCCCCTTTTCAAGGGGAGTACCTGCGGAGCAGGGGAGGGGTTTTGCTTTAATTAAGAATTTTGAATTCAGAATCTCAGATTCGGCGGCATTTTGGAACGCGAACGGCATTTGGGCGGCGAGTGTCAAAAATCAGGTTTTGTGTTTCGAAAAAGCGGAATTACTGTTTGAGCGAAAGCGAGTTTAATTCCGCCGAAACCAAAACCGCCAATTTTTGGCAACGCTCGCGCCCCTGCCGCGACTTTTCTTTAATTCTTGATTTTGCTCACGCTCGGCAAAGCCGTTGCTACAAGTTATGGCTACGACGATTTCACGGGATTGTACGAGATTCAAACCGCTTTCTATCAGCACGACGAGGCCACTCTGCCTTATCTCACATTCGACCTGTATGCCGCTGCTAATCAATCGCTTGTGGGCAACTTTACAGTGGAAGATAACACGCTCTACACTGGTTTGGGAACTTCGTGGGTTACGCTCGAAACAGGCGATGAGTTCATCTCCGATGGCGAAATCAACATCGAACTGATTGAAAAACACGAACTTACCGCCACCTATAAAGTTTCGGGCTATGTAGCGATTGCCAACTTTACGACCGACACCTGCCGTTTTAGCGGCACTATCGAGGCTGCCGCCTACAACAGCGACGGCGACCAAGTAGAACTCGAGCGCAAAGCGAAAACCTACGATGTAACACTCACAAAAGGCATTGGCACAACTTATGGTTACGACGAGTTCACAGGACTGTACGAATTGTACTTTTCGTTCTATCAGGGCAACGACATAAAACTGACGCCAAACTTCACATTTACGCTCTACGCCGAAAAAGAGAACTCGCTCGTTGGCGACTATTCGGTAGCCGATGGAACGCTCTTTTCGTTCTATGGCACATCGTACATCACCTTCGATTCGGGCGATGAAAATGTGGACGATGGCGCAATCAGCATCACGCTGAAAGAGAAAAAGGGTCTTGCTGCCATCTACGACATTTCGGGGCGCGTTGTGGCCAACAATGGCGACACCTGCAACCTGAGCGGCACTATCGAGGCAACCGCCTACAACAGCGACGACGAACAGATAGAATTGGAACCAACCACTGCACTGCGTCGTATCAACAACGATGCCAGTGTTTGGGCAAACGCTGGGCGCATCTATGCCGATGGCGAACTGAAAATCTACGATCTGCTCGGCCGCGATGTTACAACCCAAAACGGTGCGCTCGATGGCATTTATGTGGTAAAATCCGACAAGGGCGTTACAACTGTGGTTGTGCGCAAGTGATAAGAATTTGCAAAAATGAACAGAGTCATTTATAGTCTGGCAGCCGCCGTGCTGGCGATTGGTTTGTCGGCGTGCGACACCAAAAGCGATCCGCAGAACAGCGCCAACGATAGCGAATTTCGGTTCGAGACAATTAGCGTGAGCGAAAACGCCATCTCGGTGAAAATCGCCCCGCGCGATACCGCCAAGACCTACATCAGCATGTATGCCACCAAAGAGAATTACGACATCATGTTCGACTCGCTTGGCAGCGAAAGTGCCGTGATAGCCGACGATATCGCATACCTCAAGGAGAACATCACTTTTTATCGTGAGGCACTGGGCTACGATGTTACGCTGGCCGACTTTTTGTCGATGGGTGCCGATACGCTCAACATCAAGAACATAGAGCCAGCCACCGAATATGTTGTGTGGGTCTATTATCTCGACACGCTCTACAACAACAGCGGCAAACTCTATACCTGCACGCTGAAAAGTGCCGATATTGCCGCCAGTTCGGCCAAGTTCGACATTGTTTCGGAGGGCGATTCGCTGTTTCACCTCACTGTAAGCGATACCACGCAAGGCTGGGTGTCGATGTCGGAGTTGAAAAGCACTGTCGATGAGGCGGGCGGCGCAAAAGCCTACCTGCAAGCGATATTGGACAATGCCAAAGCCGCCGATCTGCTCGATTGGGTAACATTCCACGGCAACTACGACTTTACGCTTGCCGAACTCAATTTGGGCGAGGCGGGCACCTACCAACTGATGGTAGCGCCTGTGTCGATATCGGGCAAGATAAATGGCGATGTGGTGATCTACGAATTTGACTACGCAGGCAGCAGCGATGCCGCCGAAAGCGTAGTTGCCAAAGCCCACGAAAAGAGAACGGCATTGGTAGATTTGCACTGCAAAATGCGGAAGTAAGAACTTTTCCGTTACTGATAAGAACGGCTGGGAGAGTAATCTTCGAGCCGTTTTTTTTGCGCCGAAATCTGCGCCGCCAACTAAATTTGGCAAATTCGCCCGAAAAGTGTAACTTTGCAATTCAATTTTTGGACAGATTTTTTTGCAGAAAAACAGACTTTTATGGACAAAAACACCGTCATCGGGTTCGTGCTTATCGGCCTGATACTCATAGGTTACAGTTGGTACATTCGCCCAAGCGCCGAAGAACAGGCTGCCGCACAACACCGCCGCGACTCTATCGCTGCGGTGCGCGAAGCCGAACGCCTTGCCGCCATGCTCGAAGCCGAATTGCAGCAAGAAGAGGCCGCCAAAACCACCGCCACCACGCGCGACAACACGGCCGTTTATGGCGATTTTGCCGCTGCCGCCGAAGGCACAGAACAGTTTACCACGCTCGAAAACAGCCAGTTGCAACTCACCATCAGCAACAAAGGCGGACGCATCAGCGCAGCGCGGCTCAAAAACTATGTAACCACCGATTCGCTGCCGCTCTACCTGTTCGAGGGCGACGAGAGTCAATTTGGATTCACGCTGCTGACCAGCAACCACCGCGTTATCAGCACGCAAGACCTCTATTTTGCGCCCATTGTGGTCGATTCGCAGACCGTGGTGATGCGCCTTGCCGTGAACGACGAGAGTTACATCGACTTCCGCTACACGCTTGCGCCCGACGACTATATGCTGCATTTCGACATTGCAGCGCACAACATGGCCCCCTACCTCAATCCGCAGATGAACACGATAGAGATGCGGTGGGAACAGGATATTCGCCAACAAGAGCGCAGCCGCAAATTCGAGAGCCGCTACACCACACTCAACTACCGCTACGCTGGCGACGACATGGAGCAGTTGAGCGAATCGAAAGACGACATCGAAAAGACCTCGGGGCGCGTGCAGTGGATTGCCTTCAAAGACCAATTTTTCAGCACCATACTCATTGCCGACGAGTCGTTTCTGTCGCCCACGCTGCAAAGCAGCATCATCGACAAACGGCCGGGCTACCTGAAGCACTACAAAGCCGAAACATCGGTGGCATTCGACCCGAAAGGCGACGAGCCGACGCGTTTCCGCCTGTTTATGGGACCGAATCAGTACAAAATTTTGCGCAGTTACGACAATAACATCGACAACAGCGACGACCGTCTGCGCCTCGAAAAAATCATTCCGCTCGGCTGGGCGATATTCCGCTGGGTGAGCGAGTGGTTCGTCATTCCGCTGTTCAACTTCCTGAATCGCTACATTGCCAATTTCGGTATCATCATCTTGCTGATGACCATTGTGGTGAAATTGGTGCTGCTGCCGTTCACCTACAAATCGTATATGTCGACCGCCAAAATGCGCGTGTTGAAGCCGCAGATCGACGAAATCACCGCCAAATATCCGCCCGAAAAGGCGATGGAACGCCAGCAAGCCACCATGGCGTTGTACCGCAAAGTGGGCGTTAGTCCTATGAGTGGCTGCCTGCCAATGCTGCTGCAAATGCCGATACTGTTTGCCATGTTCGCCTTTTTCCCCACGGCCATCGAACTGCGGCAACAGAGTTTTCTTTGGGCGCACGACCTGTCGAGTTACGATGCCATCGTTAGTTGGAACGCCTACATTCCCATCATCACGCCCTATTTTGGCAACCATATCAGTCTGTTTTGCTTGCTGATGACCATCACCAACATCATCTATACCAAGATAAACATGTCGACCCAAGCAGGTATGGGCGACCAGATGAAAGTGATGAAATGGATGATGTACCTGATGCCGCTTATGTTCCTCTTCATTTTCAACGATTACGCATCGGGATTGAGTTACTACTACTTCATTTCGCTGCTCTTCACCATTGTGCAAACCTACATTTTCCGCCTCTGCATCGACGAGAAAAAACTGTTGGCCAAACTCGAAGCCAAGAAAGCCAAACCCGCCAAAAAATCGGGCTTCCTCGCTCGCCTCGAAGCCGCCCAACGCGAACAGATGAAAGCCATGCAGCAACAACGAAAACGCTGAATGACAATTAGTCGCAAGATACAAGTAGCAAGAAGAGATTTTGAGAAGATAGAACATAGAGCATAGATGCAAATAATTGACAATGGATAATTGATAATTGACAATGAAAGGTTAGAGGTTAGCGTTTATAGGTTATAGACTAAGACTTTGACTAAGACAAAGACCAAAACCAAGACTAAAACAACCTGAAACTTGAAACCTGAAACATAGAAACAGCGCGAAGCGCGAGAAACTTAGAAACCCATGCGCAGCGCAATCTGAAATCTGAAATTTGAAATTTGAAATCATTTCATTATGAAACACTTTGGAACCATTTTAACTCTAACTGCAATGCTTATGCTAACTGCTTGCAATCACCGTGAGAATCCGTTTCTGACCGAGTGGAACACGCCCTACGGCTTGCCGCCATTCGACCAGATAGAAGAGGCCGATTATCTGCCCGCCATACGCGAAGGCATTGCGCAGCAACAGGCCGAAATCGATGCCATTGTGGCCGATACTGCCGCACCGACATTTGCAAATACCATCGAAGCCTACGAAAAATCGGGCAAACTGCTCGCCAAAGTGGTTGGCGTGCTGTTCAATGTGGTGGAAACCGACGGCAACGACCGCTTGAACGCTATTGTCGAAGAGGCACTGCCGCTCATCACCGAGCATAGCGACAACATCTTTATGAATGCCGACCTCTACAAGCGTGTGGCAGCGATTTATGCACAAAAAGAGTCGCTCGACCTTACGCCCGAACAGGCCACCGTACTCGAAAACACCAATCGCCACTTTGTGCGCAACGGCATTGCGCTCGATGCCGACAAACAGGCACGCTTGCGCGAAATCAATAAACAACTGTCGGGCTTGGAGCAGAAATTTGGCACAAATCTGTTGGCCGAAAACAACGCGTTCCAACTGCTGCTCGACGAATCGGATTTGGCAGGACTGCCCGAAGGCGTGCGCAATGCCGCTGCCGAAGCCGCCACTGCCGCTGGCCACAACGGAAAATATCTGATTACGCTGCACGCCCCGAGCCGCATTCCGTTCCTGCAATACAGCGAACGCCGCGACCTGCGCGAAAAGGTGTACAAAGCCTATATCAATCGCGGCAACAACGGCAATGCCAACGACAACAACCAAATTGTGCTCGACATCATGCGGCTGCGCATCGAAAAAGCCAAACTGCTCGGGTTCAATACGCCTGCCGACTTTATTCTCGACGAAACGATGGCCAAAACTGCGCCAACAGTCGATAAATTCCTCGGCGAGATATTCGTTGCTGCCAACAACAAAGCCAAAGCCGAGCGCGCAGAACTGCAAAAACTCATCGACCGCGACCACGGCGGTTTCAAACTCGAAGCGTGGGATTGGGACTACTACACCGAACGGTTGCGCCGCGAAAAATATGCCCTCAACGAGGACGACATCAAGCCCTATTTTCAGATGGAACGCGTGCGCGAAGGCGTGTTTGCGTGCGCACACAAACTCTACGGACTGAATTTCGAAAAACTCGACTCTGTGCCGATTTATCATCCCGATGTGGAGGCGTTCAAAATAACCGACGCCGACGGCTCGCTCATCGGGCTGTTCTACACCGACTACTATCCGCGTGCCAGCAAACGCGGCGGCGCATGGATGAACGACTACCGCAGTCAGCAAAACATCGACGGACACATGGTGCGCCCCATTGTGGTGAATGTGGGCAACTTTACCAAACCGACCGCCAACACGCCGTCGCTACTCACGCTCGACGAGGTAGAAACGCTCTTCCACGAGTTTGGGCACGCCCTGCACAGCCTGCTGTCGCAATGCCACTACCCAAGCGTAAGCGGCACCAATGTGCCCCGCGATTTTGTGGAGATGATGAGCCAGATAAACGAAAATTGGGCGTTCGAACCCGAAGTGCTGGCCATGTACGCCAAACACTACCAAACGGGCGAAACTATTCCCGATTCGTTGGTCGAGAAAATCAACCGCAGCCTGCTGTTCAACCAAGGTTTTGTAACCACCGAACTGACTGCTGCCGCCATTCTTGACATGAAATGGCACGAACTGACCAGCGTCGATGGCATCGATGTGCAGGCGTTTGAAAAGGCAAAAATGGCCGAAATCGGGCTTATTCCCGAAATTGCGCCGCGCTACACCACCACCAATTTCAACCATGTGTTCAACAACGGCTATTGCGCTGGTTACTACAGTTACCTCTGGGCCGAAGTACTCGACAAAGATGCGTTCGAACTGTTCCGCCAAAATGGCATTTTCGACCCTGCTACAGCGCGCTCGTTCCGCACCAACTGCCTCGAAAAAGGCGGCAGCGAAGACCCCATGACACTCTTCGTGCGCTTCCGTGGTGCCCAGCCCAACCCCGATGCTATGCTGCGCGGCCGCGGACTGAAATAGAGGGCAAGCAAGGGTTCACACAGATAAATCTAGGGGGGATTTTGTTTTTGAGATAAAAGTCCTACCTTTGTTGCATGAATAATCAAGGACTAT
>CAVKTI010000082.1:0-7185 GCA_963659365.1 Acutalibacteraceae bacterium
AGAATTTTTTCGATAAGCGAGCGCAGTGCCAAACTCGTTTGAGCAATGCCGAGCGGAGAAAAAATCTTTGCGAAGCAAGAAACAGCGCGAAGCGCGAAAAACTAGAAACAAAAATTGCGGCAGCAATTTTGAGAAACAATCTGAAATCTGAAATCTGAAATTAAAAGAACATGGACGAATTTAGTAAATTTGCAACGAAACATCTGAATATGAACGGATTGGCACTCGACCAATACCGCTCGAAAATCAGTATGGAAGGCGGCTACATCTCGCCGTCGATTTTGGAGGAACGCCAACTGAATGTTACCCAAATGGATGTGTTTTCGCGCCTGATGATGGATCGCATCATCTTTCTCGGCTCCGAAATCAACGACTATGTGGCGAATGTGATACAGGCGCAACTGCTTTTCCTCGACACAGCCGACCCCGGCAAGGACATTTTCATCTACTTGAACTCGCCCGGCGGCGCAGTACACGCTGGTCTCGGCATCTACGACACCATGCAGTACATTCGCAGCAATGTTGGCACTATCTGCACAGGCATGGCAGCATCGATGGCGGCCGTGTTGCTGGTGGCTGGCGCCAAAGGCAAACGCTCGGCACTGCCCCACTCGCGCGTGATGATTCACCAACCGATGGGCGGCACGCAGGGACAAGCGTCGGACATGGAAATCACCGTGCGCGAAATTCAAAAACTGAAAAAAGAACTCTACCAAATCATTGCCGACCACTCGGGACAGGCGTTCGACAAGATAGCCGCCGACAGCGACCGCGACTACTGGATGACCGCACAAGAGGCACTCGAATATGGTATGATCGACAACATTTTGACACGCGAAAAATAGCAACTGCGCACAGAGATTTATGACAAAACAGACAAAAAAAGGCGAATCGCACTGCAGTTTCTGCGGCCGAAGCGAACGCGAAGTCGGCACGCTATTTTCGGGCAAGGACGGCTACATTTGCTGCGAATGTGTGGAATTAGCCAACAGCATTATCCAAAGAGAGAAAAAACGGTACGAACAACAGTTCAAAATCGATGGGGACGCACTGCCTAAACCGATGGAAATCAAGGCGTTTCTCGACCAATATGTCATCGGGCAGGACGAAGCGAAAAAGTTTCTGTCGGTAGCGGTTTACAACCACTACAAACGCATTATGCAGCCCAAATCGGCCGAAGAGGTCGAAATCGAAAAGTCGAACATCATACTTGTGGGCGCTACGGGAACGGGCAAAACGCTCTTGGCGCGCACCATCGCACGCAAACTTAATGTGCCGTTCACCATTGTCGATGCCACCGTGCTGACCGAGGCGGGCTATGTGGGCGAAGACATCGAGAGCATTCTCACGCGCCTGCTGCAAGTGGCCGACTACAACAAGGCTGCCGCCGAGCGTGGCATTGTCTTCATCGACGAAATCGACAAGATAGCACGCAAAGGCGACAATCCGAGCATCACACGCGATGTGAGCGGCGAAGGCGTGCAACAAGGGCTGCTGAAACTGCTCGAAGGTTCGATAGTGAATGTGCCACCAAAAGGCGGACGCAAACACCCCGAACAAGACCTGATTGCAGTGAACACGCAGAACATTTTGTTCATCTGCGGCGGCGCATTCGATGGCATCGAAAAGAAGATTGCGCAACGGCTCAACACGCATGTGGTGGGCTTCGGCACGGTGAACGAGCAGAACGCCATCGACCGCAACGACCTGATGAAATACATTGCGCCGCAAGACCTGAAAGCCTACGGTCTGATTCCCGAAATCATCGGCCGACTGCCCATACTCACGCACCTCGACCCACTCGACCGCACGGCGTTGCGCCAAATTCTGACCGAGCCGAAAAACTCCATCATCAAGCAGTACACCAAACTCTTCGAGATGGACGGCGTTGCGCTCTCGTTCGACGACGACACGCTAGAGTACATCGTCGATAAAGCCATCGAGTTCAAACTCGGTGCACGCGGACTGCGCAGCATTGTCGAAACCATCATGATGGACGCCATGTACGCCACGCCCTCGTCGGAAACGAAAGCACTGCGCATCACCAAAGATTACGCCCAAGAGAAATTGGAAAAAACGACAGCATTGAGGGCGTAAATTGCACGGATTTGTTCATTCGAACCGCAAAATAGCGCACAAATAATAAATCCCCGAAAAATCGGGGATTTATTGTAGCAATTATTTGACTGTCAGACTATTGCGGAATTTGTGCGCCACAACCACTCACTGCACCAAACAGGTCGAGTGCCTTTTGCCATGGGTAGCGGTTGGCAAACATCGAAACCGACGACTGCATCGTACCAACCATGTTCATGCCCATCGCTTGGCGAAAGGTGTTGGCGGGCGAATTGGGATTATAGTCGGTCTTCTCCTTGTACGAAGCGTTCAAAAATCCGTTGAGATAAGCCTCATCGATTTTGCCTTTGAAGAGACTCGGATCTTTCAGCGACTTGTTGCCGCGGCAATCGATAACCTCCACATCGTCGAAGTCGTCGGCTTTCACACGCAGCAACATACCGCCACCGGGCAGCGTCAGGTCGGTTACACGATTCAAGAAAAAGGTGTTGTTTTCGCATTTGTCGATACGCTTTGCCTCGCGGTTTTTGTCGCTATCGATGTGCGTGCGGTCGATAGCCGAGAAGGTGGCACAACCGAAAATGTTGCGTTTGATGTCGCAGCAAGTGCCTGGCTGCAAGCGGAAACCGTAGCCCATCGAGGCGAGGTCTTTCAGGCGCGACCATGCAAAAAGTATCGTATTGTCGTAGAAATTCACCTGCGTCATATTTTGTGGATCAGCACCGCGCACATCCATCGTAGCCATACGCACATTCACAAAAATACAGTTCTGCACCGTGATAGAGCCTTTCAGCAGACCATTGATAGCGTAGTTTGGCGCATTGACGAAGGCACAGTTGCGCACAATCACATCGAGCGTATTCACAATGCCACGGTCGCCATTAAGGTAGATCATATAGGACTCTTTCGTAAACACTTTTTCTGCCAAATCGGGACCGCCAATGCCCTCGACACCGATGGGATTCATCATGGGCGACTCCACACCTTCGGGCTGACCTTCGCGGCGAGCGTTGTACGAAATGGTGTTGCCGCGGTCGAAAATAATGCCGTCGATCACCACCTGCTTGCCTGGCGCTACAATGCTCGTAATCTGTACCGTGCCTTTGCCCTGCGCCGATCCGTTCGATTCGGCCGATGGCTGTATCATCGTCTTGTATTTCAGCACATTGCGTTCCGAAAAATCGCCATTGTAGCCCCCTTTGATGGTTACAGGTTTGCGAATGTCGATGGTACCGCTGTTGAGCATACCAAAATAGTTGCCTTCGGCCACCAAAATAGTGGCACCCTCTTCGGCCACATCGAGAGCCTTCTGCAAATTTTTGAACGGTGCTGCCAGCGAACCATCGTTTTTGTTGCTGCCATTTTCGCGGCTCACATGGTAAACCGATTGCGCCCCTACGGACATACAGCCTGCGGCAAACAGCGCAAGCATCAGGGTGATTCTCTTTTTCATAATTCAAACGATTATTAAATGGTGAAACAATTTATTGGACAAAGATAATGGCATCTGCCGACATTTGCAAGTATTTTAGCATTTTTTGCATTTCGGCAGATTGCACCCGAAAAAAATGTTGCCGCACAAGAAAAATTTCGTACCTTTGCATTTCACAACTCAATAACTAATTTTTTGAAAAATTGCTCGCTATGGAAGAGAACGGACACAACGAAATGAACCTATTCGACCTGATTTGCCTCTTTTGCCGCAGCATCGGACGCTTTTTCAAGTGGTGCGGTGTGTCGCTGTTGCATTTGGTGCGCTTTTCGGTGCAAAATATCTGGATTATTCTGGCTTTTGTGGTAGTTTTCGGGGCGATTGGCCTGCTGAAAACCACGCCTGAACGCACCAAATACCGCGGCGAAGCCACTGTGTTTGTGTACAAAGAGACAAAGCCGCTGGTGTGCAGCATGTTCAAACAACTCGATTTGTACTGCGCCTCGCCGCTGTTTGCTGCCAATCTGAATCTGCCCGATTCGCTCCAAAAGAAAATCCGCAAAATCGAAATTTTCAACTGGATCGATAGCAAAAACGATGGCACGCCCGATTTTATCGATTTCAGCAATTCGAAAAAATACAACACCGACACCACCAATGTGGTGATGGGCGACCGTCTCTACCTGCGCGTAACCACCAAAGGTTGCTACGATATGTCGGCGGTTCAGGCGTGGTTGCAACGCTATTTCGATGCGCAAGCCAGTCTGTCGGAGCAGGTGGCGCAAGCACGCAAATCGCAGCAGATGCGTTTGAATGCCGTCAATCACGAAATTGTCCGCTTGGATAGCCTTGCAAATTTCGAGTATTTCGAAAGCAAAAAGAG
Organism: Acutalibacteraceae bacterium; assembly: GCA_963659365.1. Lineage (GTDB taxonomy): Bacteria > Bacteroidota > Bacteroidia > Bacteroidales > Paludibacteraceae > W0P28-013. Next base: position 4,392 of record CAVKTI010000082.1, read on the forward strand.
CAACGCACGCATCGATGGTGCAATGTTGGTACTCAAGGACAAGCAACTCTATCACGACGATATTTTGAAACAGATTGAGCAACGCGACCGCATCGAAGCCGCACTCGGGCAGCGTTTGCACAATATCGATTTTCAGAACGACATGACTATCGACACGGCACATTCGCGCCTTTTCTACCTCTTTTTCTGGGTGCTTGTAGGCTACATTTTGGGCGTGCTGGTCGCTCTCGGCGTGGTCTATCGCCGCCAAATACGCGACTACATGAAGCAAAAATAATCTGCCACAGCCATGTCGCTACCACCGATTCGCGCCTTGCGTTTCGCCTGCCTTGCGGGCTGTTTGCTGCTGGCTGTGCCACTGTTTGCGCAGCGCAAACGCGAGATGCGTGCGGCGTGGATTGCCACAGTGGTGGGCATCGATTGGCCGCCATCGACCACCGATGTGCGGGCGCAAAAACAGAGCATGGTGGCGCTGCTCGATTCGCTGCAAGCCCTGAATTTCAACGCTGTTTTTTTTCAAGTGCGCCCCACTGCCGATGCCTTTTATCAGTCCGATTTGGAGCCTTGGTCGCGCTATCTTACTGGCCGTCAAGGCGTTGCGCCAGAACCGTTCTACGACCCGCTGGCGTTTGTGGTGCGCGAGGCGCATAGGCGTTGCATCGAGGTGCATGTGTGGCTCAATCCCTATCGCGCCACGCTCAACGGCAGTCTGGCGCAACTCGATTCGGCGCATATCTATTTTCGCCACCCCGAGTGGTTTGTGAAATACGGCGAGCAGTTGCTATTCAACCCTGCCCTGCCCGAAGTGCGCGACTATCTCAACCGCGTGGTGGCCGACATTGTGGCGCGCTACGACATCGATGCGGTGCATTTCGACGACTATTTTTACCCCTATCGCTACAAAAATCAGGAGTTCCCCGACGAAGCCGATTTTCGTGCCAATCCGCGTGGGTTCACCGACAAAGCCGATTGGCGGCGCGACAATGTGAACCTGATTATAGCGCAACTGCAACACACTATTAAAAGTATCAAACCGTGGGTCGAATTTGGCATTAGTCCGTTTGGCGTGTGGCGCAACGCCTCGCGCGACGAACGCGGCTCGCAAACGCGCGCCATGTCGAACTACGACGACCTCTATGCCGACATTCTGCTTTGGCTCGAACGCGGCGACATCGACTATGTGGTGCCGCAACTCTATTGGGAGATTGGGCACAAAAACGCCGATTTTGCCACCTTGGCAGCGTGGTGGAGCGAGCACACCTTTGGGCGCAACTACTATGTGGGGCTCTACGCCTCGAACCTTGGCAACGCCTCGGCCAAACCAGCGTGGCGCAACGGCAACGAAGTGATGCGCCAACTGCACCATTTAGAAAGTGTACCGCAACAGGGCGCAGCGTTCTACAGCGCAGTCGCCATCGTGCAGAACCGCCAAGGCCTGCGCGACAGTCTGCACCGCTACTACCAATATCCCGCATTAGTACCCATGTGCGACAGCCTATTGGGCGGACAATCGGCGCAAGTGGGGCGCGTGCGCATTGTGCGCCAGCACCATCAACATTGGCTCGAATGGGACGCACCGCGCGACACCGCAGGCTGCGCAGCACGCAGTTATGTGGTCTATGCCTTTGCTGGGCGCGAACTCGGCGACTTTTCCGACCCACGCAACATTCTCGCCATCACCGCCGACAACTGCCTAAACCTCTCCGACTACGCCGACACACTACGCGGCGGCTACCGTTTTGCCGTTACCGCCATCAACCGCTACAAATGCGAAAGCGAACCCGCTGTGGTGCAGCGCAAACTGAAGGTAAGGTGATTTTTTGGCAGATTTTTGAACGAAAAAGTCGCACTTTGCGAAAATTTGTATATCTTTGCACCGTGTGGCAATAACAAAATCGGCGTGCGCTGATTTCAGGAAAAATTATCGCCACAAACCAAACCGAAACTAATATCAAAAAAATAGACCATGAAACACAAACAAACTCTTGCGGCCTTTGCTTTGGTCGCTTGTGCGCTGGCTTTCACAGCGTGTGAAAAGACCGAAGACTCGAAAAAAGTGGGCGATCACTACGCCGTCGATATGGGACTTTCGGTGCGTTGGGCTACCGTGAATGTCGGTGCCATCTCGCCTTCGGACTATGGCGACCACTACGCTTGGGGCGAAACCAAAACCAAAGACTCCTACTCGTGGGACACCTACACCCGTTGGAAAAAAGCCGATAAAAGCACCTACGCAAAACCTGCCGATTACTTCACTAGCAAAATCAGCCTTACGGACGAATACATCAAAATGGATGTGGCTCACAAAGAGTGGGGCAGCAAATGGCGTATGCCTACAAAAGCCGAATTCGAAGAGTTGCTAGACACAAACAACTGCGTTTGGAAAGAGACCACCGAAAACGGCGTGAACGGCTACAAAGTGAAGAGCCGCATCACCAAAAAGAGCATTTTCTTGCCCTTTGCTGGCTGCCGTTTCACCAGTTCGGACTATAACGACGGCAACACAGGCAGTTACTGGACCAGCGAATCGAACGGCGTTAAAGCCAACTGCGTTACCATATCGGGCTACGATGGCCACAAATCGACAACGGACTACCTCTTCTACGGCAAGAGCGTTCGCCCTGTAACAGCAAGCACTGCCGCCGCAGCCAAGTAGTTGTGCGCAAAACATACACAAAAAAAAGCCAGAACTTCGGTTCTGGCTTTTCGTTTGGTGCGTAGGATGAGACTCGAACTCACACGATCTTGCGACCACTACCCCCTCAAAGTAGCGTGTATACCAATTTCACCACCT
>CAVKTI010000083.1:0-7163 GCA_963659365.1 Acutalibacteraceae bacterium
TTATCCTGCAAAATGACCTATAGAGGCATCTCGTGCGACGAAAAACGGCTCAAGACATCTTGAGCCGCATAAATAATTGTGTGTCAGAAAGTTACACCCACTTTTATCCTGCAAATTGACCTATAGGTCTAATTTGAATTAGATAAATGAATGATTAAAAAAGTCTTTTGTCTTTATTCATCGGACGTGGCATGCCGTGTCCCTACTTTTATACTTTCACACTTTCACACTCGTCTTGCTACTTGCGACTCATATCTTGCGACTCTAATTGTCAATTAGAAAGAAACGCTTATGCCAGCCAAAATGTGCGTGCCGATGTTGTCGTAGCCGTACCAAAGTTGGTAGCGCAGGCTCTCCGACAGCGCAAGCAGGTTGTTGGCTTGCACAAAGACGCTGATGTTTTTCGGGAATGTGTAACTCAACGACAGATTCAGGTCGTAGGTGGGAGCCAGTGTCGCTATTCGGCTGCGCTCTCCAGCGAGCGTGGGCAGCGACGCTTTGCGCTCCGACGCATAGTAGAAACGCACATTGCCAGCAAAATTTTTGGTAAACAGCGCCTCGATGCTCGCATCGGCTTCCCAAGTGGGCTTGTTCCACGCTTCTTCGCCTTCGCTGCGCACATTCCAGCCGTTGTAGCGGCCTTTCACACGGAAAATGTAACGCTCTTTCAGGTTGTAAGAGATGTGCGCCTCGCTGGTGAGCAGGTGCGCTTTGGCGTAAACCAGTTCGAAAGTGTTGGCATAAACATATTCCAAGTCGTTTTTCGGATAGACATTGGGCGTTTCGGTGCAGCCGTATATCGAATTGACGAAAAAGTGCGTGTTTTGCATCAATTTGTAATTGACTGATGCGCCTATTTGCAGGCCGTGCGTCGGTTTGATGTCGAATCCGAGGTGAAAATCGAACGGTATGTAGTCGTTTTTCTCGGGACGAAGATTCATGTCGTAATAGCGATTTTCGTGCAGAATATCAGCAAACGAAGTGAATGCGTAATCGCCGCCAATGCCGCCATACACACTAAACTGTTGTCGGAAGGTGTAGCGCGCTTCGATGTCGGGCGCAGCGGCCACCACATTGCCTTTGTCCACCGAAAACCACACTTTGGCACCAGCACGCAGCGACAGCGTTTTCCACGACTTTTCGTAGCGCGGATTGAAAGTGATGAGGAACTGCGGTTTGCGTTTTTCTGCAACAAAAGTGGTGTCGTGCAAAGATTTCGCCGCATCGGTCAGATAGAGCGTGCGTACTGCGTCGTTGTAGAGATACGCTGCCACATTCAGGTCGGCGTTGATGTGATGCCCGTTGAGATTGTAGCCGCCAAACAGATTGAGCGCAATGCGGTGTTCACGCATGGCAGCCTGCTTCACCTTGATGCCGTTTTTGGTAATCGTTGGATTCGAAGTCAGAAAATCGTAAGCGAGATTGCCGTCGTAAGTCCAGCCTTTGCGCTCCACGCCATTGGAACCAAAGCCGAGAGTGGCGTGTGCTTGCGTGGTGGTGCGCATTTGCGGTCGCAGCCCAATGCCCGCCACATCGCGCTTGGTGTCGTTGCTCATGTAGTAGACGCTGCTCTCGAACACCGAATCGACACCATAAAAACTGTAGTAGTCGTTGTCGAAACCGATGGTGGAATAGAGTTGTCCGTAGCGCATTTTGTGGTTGTAGTTCAGGTCGAAATCGGTCTGAATCAACTTTTTAGTGCCGTTCCAAAAGCCGTTGTGGTTCAGTTTTACACCGAGATAATCGGTGGAATTGTTCACAATCGGTGTCCAAACATCGGCCAGCCAAACGAGCGGAAAGCCCAGTCCCACGCGTGCGCAGCCTGGTTTGTAGTTCGGTCGCCCTGTGTTTTTGGCATCGGCGGCGGGCAGTGGGTAGAACTGCGATTCAACGGCCATCGGCGCAGTTTCGCTGCTGTAAATCACCTGACTTTTTTCTACTTTCGGGTCGGTGGTGGGCAGTTCTATGTCGGTGCGTTTCACTTTGACAACCTGCGGCGTGTACTCCTTTTCGATATCGACCGACTGCGTGAGTATGGTGTCGTTCTCCTGCGCAAATCCCGCCAAGCAAAAGGCTGTTGCTATGATTGACAATGAAATTTTTTTCATAATTATCGTGGAGGTTTATTCGTCAATTTCGTTTTCTTCGCGTTCGGCAATGGCGCGCAACCGTGCTTCTATCATGGTGGCGATGTCGTCGTCGGCGTGGTAGTTGGCTTGCAAACTAAGCAGATATTGTTTCGCTTGAAAATCGTCGCCAGTCTGCATATAGATGTCGGCCAGCAGCACAAAAGCACGCGCCAGCCAGTATTGGTGCGGCGTATTTTTGCCGATAAAATCCATAATTTCACTCTCGGCAGTGGTGTATTGACCACCGTTGTAGAGTTGTTGTGCGTAGAGATATTTGGCCTCTGCGCCCATCTCGTGGCGCAGGTCTTGGCTCAATGTCTGCAAATCGTCGGTGGCGAGCAGTGCCTCGTCGGTAGCGATGTACGATTTGGCTCTGCAATAGCGCGCCTCGCGTATGATGGCGGGGTTGGCGTTGGCATCTGCGAGCAGGTCGTTGGCGGCCAAAATGGTCTTGTTGTAGAGGTTCAGCGCATAACTGCACCGCAATGCGCCGATGCGTGCCATGTATTTGTTCTCTTTGTTGCTCGCCGTCTCTTGCAACTGTTCGAAATAGCCGAGCGACTGTTCGTAGTTCTTTTGGTCGTAGGTGATTTCGGCGCAGCGAATCAACGCCTCTTCTTGATACTGATTGCCGACAAAGTGCGTGAGCCGCTCAAAGTATTCGAGTGCGCTCTCTTTCAAGCCTGTTTGGTAGTAACTTTCGGCCAAATAGTATTGCGCCGCAATGCAGTTGAGCGTCTGTTGGTCGCAGTAGTTGGTCAGGTAGTTTTTGAAACTTGTGGTGGCCTCTTTGTACTGTGCTTTCACATAGAGCCGTTCGGCGGCGGCGAAGTTCAGCGAGTCTTCAAGCGACTTTTTCACGGTCGATATGGCACTGCCAGCGATGGATTCGCGGTAAGCGAGATATTCGTTTATCTGGTTGTTTTCCACATAGATGGCTTGCATACTTTCGATAGCCACTTTGGCCTCTTCGCTGCTCGGATAGTTGTTCACCACCTCCTTGTAGGCGGCAATGGCTTTGTCGTTTTCGCCGTTGTTAGCGTATATCATACCGATTTCGAGCGACGCTTTGCGTGCCACAGCGGTGTGCGGAAACTGCGCTATCACACGATTGTAAGCCACAATGGCCTGTTCGTGCGCCTCCATCAGCACATACGAGCGACCGATTTCGTACATGGCGTCGTCGGCGTAGTCCGACCGCGGATAGTTGGCGAGCAACTGTTCGAGTGCTGCCACTTTGTCGGCATATTTTTTCTGAATGCCAAGAATGAAAGCGTTTTGGAATGCGGCATAGTCGCCATAGTGCGGCGATTCGGTGGCGGCTTTTTGGTAGTAGGTTTTGGCCTCCTCAAAATTCCGTGCGTAGAAATAGCAGTCGCCTATGCGGTTGAGCGCGTCGCAGTAGAGGCGGCCGTCGTGGCGCTTCTGCGTGTCGGCATATTTTTGATACCACCCGATGGCTTCGTCGAATTTCTCCTCTTCGTAGTAGCAATAGGCCATGGTGTAGTAGGTTTTTTGCAACTCTTCGGCCGATTTTTTCTGATTTTTGTTCAAAAATGTCTGCAAATCGTTGCGTGCGTTGGCGTAGTCGCCCAGTCGATAGTAGGTTTCGCCACGCCACAAAAACGCCTGTGCCGAAAACGAATTTGGCGTAAATTCGGCAATAGAAAGCGTGAAATAGTCGAGTGCACCGCGGTAGTTTTTGGCTGCAAATTCGGCGATGCCAAGTTGGAACAGCACATTCTCTTTGGCGGCCTGTATTTTCGGGTTGGCCGATTTCACTTTTTTCAGCGATTCGTAGGCTGTTTTGTAGTCTTTTTCGGTCATGTAGATGTCGGCCAAATAGCCGTAAATGTCGTCGGCGTGCTTGGTGTTTGGGTAGGTTTCAATAAAGTTTTCGAACGCTTTCACCGCTTCGCCAAAGGGCGCGGCATCTTCGTAAACGGCCAGCACATAGTTGTAGTCGGCCTCCTCTTTGATGCGCTCGTCGAAATTCGCATTAGCAGCATTGCGGAACGCCATGCGTGCTTGCGTTTTGTCGCCGTATTTGGCGTAACTCAAACCGATGTGCAGGTAGGCATTTTGTGCCAAACTGTCCGATGTGGCGGTTACTTTCGACAGTGCCGACACCGCCTCACGGAAATTGCCCTGTTTGTACTGCGCCATGCCGAGCATATACATATCGGCGCGCTGCACTTTTTGTCCGTTGCGTTCGTATTTTTTCAGATAATCGACCGCTTCGCTGTAGTTTTCGGTGCGGTAGGCGGCCTCGCCCAAAATGCGGTAGGCTTCGGAGTTGTATTTGCTGTTTGGCCAGCGCGAAATCAGTGTTTTGCCATATTCGCAGGCTTTTTCGTTGTCGCCCACGCGGTCGTAGATTTGCAAGGCGTGGTAGGCGGCAGGTTCGGCGTAGGCCGAGTTGAGCGATAGTTCGAGAAATCCGTCGATGGCGTTGTCGTAGTTGCCCAAACAAAATTCGGTGTACGAGTAGTAGTAGAGCGCGTCTTTTTCGTAGATGGTCTTTTTGCCGTTGAGTGTGGCAAACAGAATACGCGCTGGCTCATATTTTTTCAGTTGCAGATAGGCAAACGCTTTGGTGTAGAGGTACGCCATATTTTCGGCTCCGCTCAAGTGATTGTTCTGCACCTGCTCGTACCATGTGATGGTCTCTTCGTATTTTTTTGCCTCGAAACAGCAGCGACCAATCATGTAGGCCACGCGTTCGCGCATGGGAGCGTCGGGGAAGTCGTTCAGGTAGTTTTGCAGCAGCGTTTGCGCATTTTTGCGCTTCAGTTCGTAGGCATTGCTGGCTATGTAGTAGCGTGCATCGGCGTAATGTGGATTGTTGCGGTCGGTGGTGGCGCAAAAATTTTCGAAACAGGTAGACGATGCGCCGAATTTACGCTGCTCATAAAGCGTGCGCCCCTCGTCAAATAGGCGGTCGCTGTTGGTGTGTAGTGCCGTTTCTTGTGCCGCAATGGTGGTGCAGACTGCCGACACCGCCAAACAGAGGCAAATTTTTCTGATGTTCATCGAGAATAATTTTTTTGTAGTGCGCCTTCTGCCCATTCTGGCGCGCACACGGTTTAATTTGCAAAGATACGCATTTTTTTCTTTACAAAACAAAGGCGTTGGCGATTTGCTATTGCAAAATTTCGACATAGATTTGTGCCAATGTACACAAGATTCGCAAAAAATCCGTACATTTGCAGAAATTTCTAATCGGACATTTTTTTTTTATGAAACATTGCAAGTTGTTGCTGCTGCTGTGCGCAGTTTTGCTTTCGGTAGCGGTGTCGGCGCAGCCTACCAGCAAGCCGATTTTTGTCGAAATCGAGACTACATTGGGAAAAATGAAGGTGCGACTCTACGACGAAACGCCGCAACACCGCGACAATTTTGTGAAATTGGTGAAATCGGGCTTTTACGATGGTCTGCTGTTTCACCGTGTTATCAAAGATTTTATGGCGCAAGGCGGCGACCCAAATTCGCGTGACTGCAGCCCGACGGCGCATCTCGGTTCGGGCGGACTGGACTACACCATACCTGCCGAAATCGATTTTCCGAAACTCTACCACAAACGCGGTGCTTTGGCGGCAGCGCGCTTGGGCGATATGGCCAATCCCACGCGTGCTTCGTCGGCGTGCCAATTCTATATTGTGCAGGGCAAAAAGTATAACGACACCGAACTGAACGAACTCGAGCAGTATATCGGTCGTGCGCTCCGCCTGCCGACATTCAAGTACAGCGACGACCAACGCCGTCAGTACAAAATGTTTGGTGGCACGCCGCACCTCGACGGCCAGTACACCGTTTTCGGCGAGATAGTAGATGGCTTTGCCGTGCTCGACAAGTTGTGCGCCGTTGCCACTGGCGAATCCGACCGCCCCACGCAAGATGTACGCATCATTCGTATGCGGATTGTGAGGAAATAGTAGCAAGAAGCAAGTCGCAAGAATAGTGAGAAGTGAGCAGTGAGGAGTGAGGAGTGATGCGGCAGAGCCGCAATTTCAAAATTTCAAATTAAACAATTAGAAACATAGGAACAAATATCGATTCAACAGTTCAACGATTAAACGCTTCAACAATACTTTATACACTTTCCACTTTATAGACTTTCAAACTTTATAAACTTTACAAACTAAAACACGGAATGTTGCTCGAATACAAAGATGTAGATATTTATCAGGACGAGATGCCTGTGCTGCGTGGCGTGAATTTTAGCGTCGAGCGCGGCGAATTCATCTATCTGCTTGGCAAAGTTGGCAGCGGCAAAAGCACGCTCATCAAGTCGATGTACGCCGAAGTACCGATTAAACGCGGCGATGCACGCATTTTCGACTACAATTTGGCGCGACTGAAACGCAAAGATGTGGCACTCTTGCGGCGCAAAATCGGCATCGTGTTCCAAGATTTTCAGTTGCTTGGCGACCGCAGCGTCGATAAAAATCTGGAGTTTGTGCTGCGCGCCACGGGCTGGAAGGACAAACGCAAAATTGCCGAACAGATCGATTTGGTGCTTTCGGTGGTGGGCATGGCAAAGAAAGGCTACAAGCGGCCGCACCAGTTGTCGGGCGGCGAACAACAGCGCGTGGTCATTGCGCGGGCGTTGCTCAATTCGCCCGAAATCATCGTAGCCGACGAGCCTTCGGGCAACCTCGACCCCGAAACAGCCAACGAAATTTTTTCGCTGCTCTACGAAATCTCGCGCGGCGGAACGGCGGTCATCATCGCCACACACAACCACTCGTTCCTAAATGTTTACCCTGGCCGCGTCTTCTGCTGCGAAGAGGAAAAACTCATTGAAACAAATGAGAAGTGATGCGGCAGAGCCGCAATTTCAAAATTTCAAATTTCAAATTGTATGGACGCACCGCATGCGTCCGTTTTGTGGATTTGATGATTTTTTGAAAATCCGTCAATTTGTAAATTGCCTTTGTCATCGTCATAGTTTTGGCTCACCCGATAAATCTAGGGGAGAGTTTTTGTTTTTGAGATAAAAGTCCTACCTTTGTTGCATGAATAATCAAGGAC
>CAVKTI010000084.1:0-7092 GCA_963659365.1 Acutalibacteraceae bacterium
GGATTTGTGGATTTGGGTTATAGCCCCCTTTCCCGTTTCCCCCGAAGGGGGAAAGCCGCGCAACCAACACCAGCCGCCAATTTTTAATTCAAAATTCTTAATTCTACATTGGAATTAACCCCCTCCGCTGCGCTCGTCCCCTTGAAAAGGGGACAGGTGCGCATCCAAGTTGGTTCTGTCCTCTCCCCTTTTCAAGGGGAGTACCTGCCAAATGGCAGGGGTAGGGTTGGAAAATTCATTAAAACCGTAGAGCCGTCACATTGTGACGGCTCTACGATCCTATGTTCTATGTTCTATGTTCTAAAAATCTATTCTTGCTCCTTGCTACTCATATCTTGCTACTACATCTATTTTGGCATAATTTTTGCTTGCTTTCTTCCGACCGAACGCTTTTCGGATAAAAAGTGCGCAGATTTTTCGTTAAAAAATCTTTTTTCTGTACAAAAAAAACACTATCTTTGCTCGAAATTAACAAAATTGCATTTTATGGCAGCAAACATTGGGTATATTTCGCAAATCGTGGGGCCTGTGGTCGATGTCGTTTTCGACCTCGACGAGGAAAAATCGGAGCAACTGCCCGCCATTCACGACGCTTTGGAAGTTACGCGCCCTAACGGCAAAAAACTCGTTCTCGAAATTCAGCAACACATCGGCGAAAATACCGTGCGCTCGGTGGCGATGGACTCTACCGATGGGCTGCAACGCGGCCTCGAAGTGCGCGCGCTCGGCAAACCGATTTCGATGCCAATAGGCACACAAGTCAAAGGGCGACTGCTCAATGTTATCGGCGAGGCCATCGACGGCATGCACGCGCTCGACTACACCGAAACCTACCCGATTCACCGCGAACCGCCCAAATTCGAGGAACTTTCGACTACGAAAGAGATTCTCTTCACAGGCATCAAGGTTATCGACCTGCTCGAACCCTATTCGAAAGGCGGAAAAATCGGACTTTTCGGCGGTGCAGGCGTGGGCAAAACCGTGCTGATTCAGGAGTTGATAAACAATATCGCAAAAGGACACAACGGATTTTCGGTGTTTGCAGGCGTAGGCGAACGCACGCGCGAAGGCAACGACCTGCTGCGCGAAATGATTGAATCGGGCATTATTCGCTACGGCGATGCTTTCAAAAAGAGCATGGAAGAGGGCAACTGGGATTTGTCGAAAGTCGATTACAACGAGTTGGCAAAGTCGCAAGTGGCACTCATTTTCGGTCAGATGAACGAACCGCCAGGAGCGCGCTCGTCGGTGGCACTGTCGGGCTTGACGGTGGCAGAATCGTTCCGCGATGCCGACGGCGGCCACGATATTTTGTTCTTCATCGACAACATTTTCCGTTTTACACAGGCGGGTTCCGAAGTGTCGGCACTGCTCGGGCGTATGCCGTCGGCGGTGGGCTACCAGCCAACCTTGGCCACCGAAATGGGCTTGATGCAAGAGCGTATCACATCGACCAAACGCGGCTCTATCACATCGGTGCAGGCAGTGTATGTGCCAGCCGACGACTTGACCGACCCCGCACCTGCCACCACATTCACGCACTTGGACGCAACCACCGTGTTGAGCCGTAAAATTTCGGAACTCGGCATCTATCCTGCCGTCGATCCGCTCGACTCTACATCGCGCATTCTCGACCCGCAAATTGTGGGCGAAGACCACTACAATACGGCACAGCGCGTGAAACAAATTTTGCAGCGCAACAAAGAGTTGCAGGACATCATCTCGATTCTTGGCATGGAGGAACTCTCCGACGAAGACCGCATGACTGTGAACCGTGCGCGCAAAGTGCAACGCTTCCTTTCGCAGCCGTTTACCGTGGCCGAACAGTTCACGGGCGTACCTGGCGTGATGGTGCCAATTGCTGATACAATCAAAGGTTTCAAGATGATTCTCGACGGCGAAGTGGACGAATACCCCGAAATGGCGTTCCTCAATGTCGGCACCATCGAAGAGGCCATCGAAAAAGGCAAAAAATTGCTCGCAGCAGCAAAGAAAAATTAAAAATTTCAGATTTCAAATTTCAAATTTCAAATTTCAAATGTAACCATTAGAAACTTAAAAACATAGAAACAAAAATTGCGGTAGCAATTTTGAGAATTTTTTCGACAAGCGAGAGCAGTGCCAAACTCGTTTGGGCAATGCCGAGCGGAGAAAAAATCTTGCGAAGCAAAACTGATCAACTTATCAACGATTAATCAAACTATCGACGATGAAATTGGAAATAATTTCGCCACATGGACAAATTTTTGCGGGAGAGGTTACGGCCGTTTCGCTGCCTGGCAAATTTAGCGCGTTCGAGGTGCTGAACAACCATGCGCCCATCATTTCGTCGTTGAAAAAGGGCAATGTGGTCTATCGCACCGACGCTGGCGAGCAAACGCTCACGGTCGATGGCGGCTTTGTCGAGGTGGAGAACAATGTGATAACCGTCTGCATCGAAAATGTTTTGAAATGAGAAGTTTTGTCGTTTGCACATATTTGATTCAGGCTGTTTGTGCGCTGATTGGCAGGGCGATTTTTGTGTATGTCGTGCCGCAATATGCGTTTGCGCTCTACTGGGCGGTGCCTGCGCTTTTTATGCTGCTGTCGCTGTTGGCGGCGGTTGCGCTGCAAGCAACTGCCCATAAGTCGTCGCAGCAGGCGGTCAATTGGATTTTCGGCGCAAAAATTGTGAAATTCATCGTGGCTATCGCCTGTTTTGTGGCCTATATAAAGGTGGTGAACGAACAAAATGTGGCGTTTGCGTGCGTTTTTTTGAGTTTCTACACCATAACGCTTATTGTGGAGACCCTTTACTTTTCTAAATTGCTGAAAACGAAGCATGTATAAAAGATTTTTGACCATATTGTCCGCCCTGTTGCTGCTTTCGGCCACGCTGTTTGCCGAAACGCCTGCACCTGCCGACGAACCCGAAAAAATCGATGTTAAAGCACTGATATTCGGACACATAGGCGACGCATACGAGTGGCACATCACCACTTGGGGCGACAAGCACATCGCCATTCCGCTGCCCATCATCGTCTATGGCGAAAACAACGGTTTCAGCATTTTTATGTCGTCGAAACTGCACCACAGCGACAGTTACAACGGCTACCGCTACGGCCAAGCTGATGGCGCGTATGCAGGCAAAATTGTGGAACTCGATGCCAACGGCAACGAAGTGCGGCCGTGGGATTTCTCGCTGACAAAAAATGCGCTGGCGTTGCTCATCAACTGCGGCTTGGTCATCGCACTGATTTTGTGGTTGTCCAAATGGTACAAAAATCGTCCGCTCGAAGCCCCGACAGGCGTGCGCGGCATACTCGAAATGCTCACCGTCAGCATTCTCGACGACCTGATAAAACCCTGCGTGGGCAAGGATTACGCCAAATTTGCGCCCTATCTGCTTACGGTGTTCTACTTTATTTTCATCAACAATCTGATGGGCTTGATACCGATTTTTCCGGGCGGCGCAAACACCACGGGCAACATCGCCATCACTTTTGTGCTGGCACTCTGCACCTTTGTGGCGGTGAATGTGTTTGGCACCAAAGAGTATTGGAAAGAGATTCTCTGGCCCGATGTGCCGATTTGGATGAAAGCCTTTCCGCTGATGCCCGCCATCGAACTGTTTGGCATTTTCACCAAGCCGTTCGCACTGATGATTCGTCTGTTTGCCAACATCATGGCAGGGCACGCCATTGTGCTGGGACTCATGTCGCTGATATTCATCACTGCCACGATGGGAGCGGCCATCTGCACAGGAATGTCGCTGGTGTCGGTGCTGTTCACCATATTTATGGACTGCGTCGAACTGCTCGTCGCCTACATTCAGGCCTATGTATTCACCATGCTATCGTCGGTATTTATCGGAATGGCGAGAGTAGAACATGAATAGTGAGGAGTGAGGAGTGAGAAATGAGAAATGAGGAGTGAGGAGTGACAATTGACAATTGACAATTGACAATTGACAATGAAAACGCTGTAAATCAAGTAATTATTATTCATTATTCATTGTTTATTATTCATTCAAAAAAAGAATATAAGTTTCACCTAAAAAAATTAAAGTTATGTTGTTAGAAATTCTTTCGGCGCAATTTGGCGCAGCACTTGGAGCAAGCATCGCCGTTATTGGCGCAGCCCTTGGTATTGGTAAAATCGGTTCTAGCGCGATGGAAGCCATCGCCCGCCAACCCGAATCGGTGAGCGAAATTCGCTCGACCATGATTATCGTGGCCGCCCTTATCGAAGGCGTTGCGCTGTTCGCTGTCGTTGTCTGCTTCATGGCTCTCTAAAACGATTGAACTATGTCGTTGTTGATGCCTGAAACTGGCTTGATTTTTTGGATGCTGCTGGCGTTCGGAATCCTGTTCTTCGTCTTGGCGAAGTTCGGCTGGCCTGTGGTTACGCGCTCCATCGAAAAGCGCACCAACTACATCAACGATTCGGTGAAAGCCGCCGACGAAGCCAACCGCCAACTGGAGAATGTGAAAGTCGAAACGGCAAAAATTCTGGCAAATGCGCAACAGGAGCAACTCAAAATTCTGAACGAGGCCGCTGAACTGCGCGACCAAATCGTCGAGGAGGCGAAAGAGAAGGCGCAAATCGAGGCAAAAAAGACCATCGAAGAGGCCAAACGCCAAATTCAAATCGAAAAAGAGAAGAGCATAGACGACCTGAAACGCCAAGTTGCCGAATTGTCGGTCGATATAGCCGAAAAAGTGCTGCGTTCCGACTTGGAAAACGACAAAAAACAGTCGGAAATGATCGAAAAATTATTGAACGAAGTAACATTGAACTGATATGGATTCGGGTATGATTTCGGTGCGATACGCAAAAGCGTTGCTGGCCTGCGCCAAAGAACTCGGCGAGGAACGAACGCTGTTCGACACGATGTCGGTGCTGTCCGATAGTTTCGAGCAGTGCCCCGAACTGACGATTGTGCTGAAAAATCCTACCCTGTCGGCGGCGCAAAAAAAACAGTTGGCTGTGGCGGCGGCTGGTGGCACAAGCAATGCGCTCTTTGGCCATCTGCTCGATTTGCTGCTCAAAAATGGGCGCGAAGAACAGTTGCACCGCGTTGCGCTGGGCTACTGCGACCTCTACCAAGCCGATTCAAAAATTTGCGTCGGGCGCGTAACCACCGCCAAACCGATTGACGAGGCGACCAGCGCACGCATACGCAACTTTTTGGCGAAACGCAGCGGCCGCACTGTCGAACTGAAAACGCGCGTCAATCCCAATTTGCTGGGCGGTTTTCTGCTCGATGTGGACGACGAACGGCTCGACGCTTCCGTGGTGGGACAACTGCGGCGTATCAAAAAGAAATTGGCGCAATAGCGCACTCTCAACCCTATTAAAGCAAAAATTATGTCGGAAAATATCAAAGTGAGTGAAGTATCGGAAATCCTGCGCCAACAGTTGGCAGGCATCGACCTGAATGCGCAGTTCGAAGAGGTAGGCACGGTGTTGCAAGTGAGCGACGGCGTGGTGCGCATCTACGGACTGAAAAACGCCGAAGCCAACGAATTGCTGGTGTTCGAAAACGGCATGAACGCCATTGTGATGAACTTGGAAGAGGACAATGTGGGCGCCGTGCTTCTGGGCAGCAGCGAAAAAATCAAAGAGGGCTACATCGTGCGCCGCACACACCGCATCGCCTCGATACGCGTGGGCGAAGGCATGCTGGGGCGCGTCATCGACCCGCTCGGCAATCCGATAGACACCGACGCACCGATTACTGGCGAACTGACCGAAATGCCGCTCGAACGCAAAGCACCGGGCGTTATCTACCGCCAACCCGTGAACGAACCGTTGCAGACTGGCTTGAAAGCCGTCGATGCCATGATTCCGATAGGGCGTGGGCAGCGCGAACTTATCATCGGCGACCGCCAAACGGGCAAAACGAGTATCGCCATCGACACCATCATCAACCAGCGCGCCAACTACGAGGCAGGCAAGCCTGTCTATTGCATCTATGTGGCTGTGGGACAGAAGGGTTCTACCGTGGCAACGCTGGTGAACACGCTGCGCGAAAAGGGCGCAATGGACTATACCATCGTGGTGTCGGCTACCGCTTCTGATGCGGCGGCGTTGCAGTACTTCGCACCGTTTGCTGGCGCAGCCATCGGCGAGTATTTCCGCGATACAGGTCGCCATGCGCTGGTTGTTTACGACGACCTTTCGAAACAGGCCGTGGCCTACCGCGAGGTGTCGCTCATTCTGCGCCGTCCATCGGGACGCGAGGCCTACCCAGGCGATATTTTCTATCTGCATTCGCGCCTGCTCGAACGCGCTGCCAAAATCAATCAGCAACAAGAGGTGGCCGAGCAGATGAACGACCTGCCCGAATCGCTTCGTGGCAAAGTGCGCGGCGGCGGCTCGCTCACAGCACTGCCAATCATCGAAACGCAGGCGGGCGATGTGTCGGCCTACATTCCGACGAATGTGATCTCTATCACCGACGGACAGATTTTCCTCGACACCGACCTATTCAACCAAGGCAATCGCCCCGCCATCAATGTCGGCATTTCGGTGTCGCGTGTGGGCGGCAATGCGCAAATCAAAGCGATGAAAAAGGTGGCTGGCACGCTCAAAATCGACCAAGCGCAGTACCGCGAGTTGGAGGCGTTCTCCAAGTTCGGCAGCGATATGGACGCCGTTACTGCGATGACCATCGACAAAGGCCGCAAAAACACGCGTTTGCTAGTGCAGCCCGTCCATTCGCCCATGCCAGTCGAAAAACAGATAGCCGTGCTTTATTGCGGCACCAATGGGCTGTTGGCCGACATTCCGCTCGAAAAAGTGCGCCAGTTTGAGCAAGAATTTCTGAAAACGCTCGAACTGAAACATCAAAAAGATGTGCTCGATGTGCTGCGTAGCGGCGTAATCAACGACGAAGTTACCAACATTCTCCGCCAAGAAGCCGCCGTGGTGGTGAAGCAATTAACTAATTGACAATTGATAATTGATAATGAGAGTAGCAAGTCGCAAGTAGCAAGTAGCAAGTAGCAAGAAAGATTTTAAGAGCATAGGATATAGAGCATAGACAAAAATAGTGTGAAAGTCTATAAAGTGGAAAGTGAAAAGTAGGGACGCACCGAGTGCGTCCGA
>CAVKTI010000085.1:0-7072 GCA_963659365.1 Acutalibacteraceae bacterium
CGGCACTGCTCGAATACGACCCACAGACTGGCGAAACAGAGAGGACAGGCAATATATTCTTGGGCAACAAGAAAGAGGGCAAGTACTACGAATGGGATGCCGATGATAACTTGATAAAAGAGGAGAACTACAAACACGAAAAAATGAACGGAGAGCAAACGTACTGGTATTCTAATGGTCAGTTGCGAGCGAAACGGTACTACAAAGACGGCGAATTTGACGGTGTTACAAGAG
The DNA here is from genome assembly GCA_963659365.1 of Acutalibacteraceae bacterium. Classification (GTDB taxonomy): domain Bacteria; phylum Bacteroidota; class Bacteroidia; order Bacteroidales; family Paludibacteraceae; genus W0P28-013. The sequence continues at coordinate 235 of CAVKTI010000085.1, forward strand.
GCTGGCACGAGAATGGTCAGTTAGGTAGCGAAAACAACTATAAAGACGGAAAACGAGATGGCGTTCAAAGGTTTTGGCACGAGAATGGTCGGTTAAGTATCGAAGACAACTACAAAGATGACAAACTCGATGGTGTTCAAAGGGGTTGGTTCGACAACGGTCAGTTGCGGCTTGAAGAAAACTGGAAAGAAGGACGGCGAGATGGCGTTTGGAAAGAGTGGCACTACAACGGTCAGTTAAAAAGCGAAAACATCTATAAAGACGGACGATTTGATGGCGTACAAAGGTGTTGGGACGAAAGCGGTCGGTTGATAAGAGAAGAGAACTTTGAAGATAGACGATTTGATGGTGTTCGTTTCCGCACACGCCCATCGAACGAAAATAAAAATGTATCTTTGCGCAAGAAAAGTAAGCCGCGCTATGCAGGAGGCAGACTCTTGGGTATGGAACATCTGCCAAAGAATTTGCAGATGAAAGCCGAACATCTTTGGAATGAAATACAGCAATATCACGGCGATAAAATTAGTGAATTGCTTGCGGAAGTTCCCGAGAATGAAAAGATAACTTATGCGTCGGAACACAATGGCACATGGTATTTTTACAAAGTAAATAAAGACCATACCATAGAGGTTATTAACGCAATAAAAGTGAGCAACGATTCAAAAATAAAAAGTTTATTAAAAGAGTATGGACTGGACACCGACACAAGAGAGTTTCGTAATTCATTGCAAGCAGATGAAGATGGAGCGAATGGGAGAGTTTTTGAATATGGCTCTAACGCTTCTGACGGACGAGGACTTGCAGGAACTAATAGCGTTCAAGACCGAGAGGGAGGCTGGAAGCAAGCCCTTGAAACTCTACGAGTGGACGAACAAAATAGCCGAAGCAATGCTTCGGGCAATTCCAACGCGTCCACGCCAATAGACAACAACGGCGTTCGTTTCTCCATTGGTCAGAGCAACACACCCAACGAGCGTATTGCCGAGATAACCAACGAGTTGGTCAGGACGCTGAACGGCAAAGGTTTGAAGAACAAGTTTTTCCAATTCGTCGAGGAGTTACAGAACGGCTACATACTGCTCAACAAAGTGTTTACCCACTTGAACGAGGCGCGTGTGGCGAGCGGCAAGAAAGCGTTGAGCGTAGGGCAGCACCTCGAAACGAATTGCAAAGTTACGAAAATAGTTTGAAAGTATGAACATTTTGAAAGTGGGGATGCACCTCACAGCAATCCCGACTTTCTACTTTACAAACTTTATATTCACACTAAATTCGATGGGAGGACGCAAAAATAGAAATCGCCTACAATGTGTGATTGTAAGCGATTTCTGCGGTGCGGACGGGACTCGAACCCGCGACCCCCGGCGTGACAGGCCGATATTCTAACCAACTGAACTACCGCACCAAAAGGGGTTTGCTCTCAAAAGCGGTGCAAAGGTACAACATTTATTCGAATTGACAAACTTTTTTGTCGTTTTTTTTCAAAAAAAGCGCAAAAGTCTGACTATCAGCACTCGTCAGAAGGTATATTTGGCGGCAACCGTTGGGCAACACTTGAACCCTTTGACCGAACTGAAGTTTACGCTCATCTCGATTTCGGAGCCGATGGCGATGCACGGACGGATATTCCACCAAATTTGCGGCTCGGTGATGAACACAAACCGCGATTTGCTGGGCGTGTCGAGCAGGCGCGCGCGCGCATCGTAGATATTGGTGTTGCGCTCGTACCAAAAATCGGCAAAACCTGCGAATGTAAAGCGGTTTTTCCACCAACTGATGCTCCAAACCGCCGTCAATTGGAACGAGGCAGGCTCTTTGCCCATAATATATTTGTAGAGTGCTTTCAGATTGTAAGTGCGCGTGTAGTCCTCGCTATGCAGAAAGTAGTCGAAGCCCAGCAAAAAGGCGTTGTTGATGCTCAAACCGCTGCTATCGACTACAAAAAGTCCGCCGTTGTACTCCAACTGCACGCTTATCGGCACTTCTTTCGAGAGCGAAAAACAGCGCGCCACCTCGGTATAGGCCAGTCCAGGATTGCTGTAAGTGCCGTTTGTAACCGATGTTTTCGCCTTGAAATTGTAGTCGATATCGACAAATATATAGGTGTTGCCTATCTTGTCGGGCTTAAACATTTCGAAAGTGGTGGTAACATAATTGCGCCCCGCTCCGAAGTCGTAATGCACCTGAAAATTCTGCGCTGTAAGAAAAAATGGCGAGAGGCAAAAAAGCAAAAAAACGCTTTTTTTCGTAAAAAGTACTCTTTTCATCATGTTTCAGTTGAGGTTTTGTGGCACTATTGGCGTGCAAAATTTACAATTTGATAGTTGATTAAAATGCTGTTTCTCAAACACTTACAAAGATTTTCGGCGCCGAAAAAGCCTTCGTTTGGCAAAATAGTTTCAAATTTTAGAAATTATGTTGTAAAGCATAACTTTTTTTTTGAAAGCGTGGCTAAAAGGTCGTACCTTTGCAGTGTAAGAAGATCCAAGACCAAATCTTTTTTACCTTAAAAACCTAATACTGAAAAATTATTGTGGAAAAGTCTCTTTGTGAAAAGGGGCTTTTTTTTTGTGCTACAAAGGTATGATTTTTATGCATACAGACCAAATTGTGCAGAAATCGGCATAAAAATGCGGTGGATTCAAATCTTTTTTGTATATTTGCAAACTTTAACCAGAAAAACACGAGAGAAATGCGAACAAAAAAAATCGAAATCGATGTAGAAGTTCTGCAATATGAGGAACTCTGCGAATCGGACCGCATGGTAGTTGATGCGGCAAAAGAGGCCACCAAACGGTCGTACACACCCTACTCCAAATTCAATGTGGGCGCAGCGTTGCTGTTGGCCAACGGCGAAATCATACAAGGTTCGAACCAAGAAAATTCGGCCTATCCGTCGGGTTTGTGCGCCGAGCGTGTAACCATGTTCTACGCCAACTCGCGCTACCCCGATGTTGCTCCAAAAACATTGGCCATTGCCACTTTTGCAGGCGGCGAATTTCTGCCCGACCCCATCACGCCGTGCGGAGCGTGCCGCCAAGTACTGATCGACAGCGAAGTGCGCTACGGGCAGGACATTGCGGTGCTGCTCTATGGCGCAAAATACATCTACAAACTAAAAAGCGTGCGCGACCTGATGCCGCTTGCATTCGACAAGGAGTGTCTTGTGTAAAAGCAATGGAGGAGGCATGAAGAGATACACGATAGAATATGTTTTCGACAAGGTTTCGCCCGCCATTTTGTGGCGATGTGTTGCCACCGCCGATGGGCTTGGCAGTTGGTTTGCCGACAAGGTAGAACAGGACGGCAAAGATTTCACTTTCATTTGGAATAATCACGAACAGCGCGCTCGTCTGTTGCGCCGTGCCGACGAAGAGTTGGTGCGTTTTCGCTGGGAAGGCGAGCCTACAAGCACCTATTTCGAGTTTGCGATGCACCGTGTGGAACTGACGCGCGATGTGGCACTCACCATCACCGATTTTGCCGAAGAGGACGACATCGACGATGCCATACGCCTGTGGAATGCGCAGATAGACGACCTGCGGCGGCTGGCTGGCATGTGATGAAAAATCGACAAAAAGAGAACGGCAGACGAAGGCGCTGCCGTTTTTTTTTTGTGTGTTAAGTCCGTTTTTGTGGATTTGGTTATCTGATAAACCTGTTTATCTGAAATTCTGAAATCACTAAATTCCAAATTTTTCGGGATATTTTGCGCCGATGGTTTTGTAGAAATTTTTGATGGCGGCCATATCGGCTTCGACATCGCCTGTGGGAACGAATAGGCGCGTGTAGCCGACCTCTTTGCGGGCGTAGTCGATGTAGCCCAGCACGATGGGTACTTGCGCTTTTTGTGCGATGAAGTAAAATCCACGCTTCCAATGATGGCAGAGGCTGCGCGTGCCTTCGGGCGTGATGGCCAAGTAAAACTCGCGGCGGTGCGCAAACTCGCCAGCGATAATATCGGTGAGCAGAGCGTGTTTCGACCGATCGACTGGAATGCCGCCAAGGCTGCGCATCAGACCGCCCAAAGGGAAGGCGAACCACTCTTTTTTCATCAAAAAACTGATTTTCAGCCGCAACGCCCTTTTGAACAACATGCCATAGACAAAATCCCAGTTGCTTGTGTGGGGCGCAATGCAAACGACCGCCTTCGGGGGAAGTGGCGTGCTGCACACCAAAGTCCAACCACGCCGACGAAGCCAATGCCACGCAAAATTTTTGTCCATGCCAACGAAAAACATTTTGGCAAAAATAGTGAAAAATATGCAGGCGCACAAATGGGCGAAAATATGCTGTCGATTGGTAAAAATGTTGTACTTTTGCGTTCCGAAAAAAGGCATTTTCCACACTACGATGAACACTCCAAAACAGATTCGCATTGCCGACTACGACTACCCTCTCACCGACGACCGCATCGCCAAATATCCGCTCGAGGAGCGCGACCACAGCAAACTGCTCGTCTGGCGCAACGGCACCATAGCCGAAAACCATTTCTACGACCTGCCCGACCATTTGGAACAGGGCGATCTGCTGATTTACAACAACACGCGAGTGATTCAGGCGCGGCTGCATTTTCAGAAAGAGACAGGCGCACAAATCGAGATTTTTTGCCTCGAACCACGCACGCCAGCCGACTATCTGCAAGCATTCGAAGCGACGGAGAGTTGCGTGTGGAAATGTTTGGTGGGCAACTTGAAAAAGTGGAAAGAGGGCGAACTATCGCAAACGCTGCTCATCGACGGAGAGTTTGTGGTGGTGTGCGCCGAACGCTTGTCGGCCGACGAAGGCATGACGCACGACATTCGTTTCAGTTGGAACAACGATGCCATCACTTTTGCCGATATTCTGAAACATTTTGGCGAACTGCCCATTCCGCCCTACCTCAACCGCGCCACCGAAGAGAGCGACAAAACGACCTACCAAACCGTCTATTCGAAAATTGATGGCTCGGTGGCAGCGCCCACTGCTGGACTGCATTTTACCAAAGATGTGCTGCGCCAACTGACGCTCAAAGGGGTGCGCGAGGACGAAGTTACGCTGCATGTCGGGGCGGGCACTTTTCAGCCTGTGAAATCGGACGAGATTGGCGACCACCCGATGCACCGCGAAATAATATCGGTGAACCGCTCGACCATTGCCGACCTGCTGCGCTACCGCGGACACATTGTGGCAGTCGGTACTACATCGGTACGCACCATCGAAAGCCTCTACTATTTGGGCTGCAAAATCTGTGCCAATCCCGAAAATCCCGACCTGAATGTGGCGCAATGGGAACCCTACGAAAACGACTACACGCTGACCACCGACGAGGCGTTGCAGGCCATTTGCGACTACTTGGCGGCGCACCATCTGCCTGCGCTCGAGGCTGCCACGCAAATAATGATTGTACCAGGATTCCAATTTCGGCTAGTGAGCAAGATGATTACCAATTTTCACCAACCAAAAAGCACGCTTCTGCTGCTCGTTTCGGCGTTTGTGGGCGACGACAACTGGCGCACCATCTACAATTATGCACTCAACCACGAATTTCGCTTCCTGAGTTACGGCGACAGCTCTTTGCTAATTGACAATTGATAATTGATAATTGATAATTGACAATTATTTGAAAAATTGAAGATTTGAAGATTTGAAGATTTGAAGATTGGGGTTTGATAGGCTCACCGCCCAAATTGTCTTCATCCAAGTTTCCATTCACTGCTCACTTCTAACTTCTAACTAAAAATTCCTCACTCCTAATTCCTCATTCCTAACTATTCTTGCTACTCACATCTTGCTACTAAAAAAATATGTTGCGATTTTTGAAAAACTGGACTTTGCCGATTGCGATGGTGTGCGGTGTGGCGGGCTATTTTTTGCTGGCCGATGTGGCACTGTTTGCGCCTGCCAAGCCGTTGGTGAAGACGGCGGTCGGTTTTCTCACGCCGACGCTCATTTTTGCGCAGTTGCTGCTGTCGTTTTGCAAAATTGAGCCGAAAGAACTGCTGCCGCACGGTTGGCACGGCTGGCTGCTGCTTTTTCAAGCCGTGATGTGCTGCGCCATTGCTGCGGTGCTTACCATTTGGCCGATGAGCCACGCCGCGCGGATAATTTTGGAGGGTGCGATGGTCTGCCTCATCTGCCCGACAGCCACGGCAGGCGTTGTCATCACAGGCAAGTTGGGCGGCAACACATCGAGTTTGGTTACCTACACGCTGCTGTCGAACCTGCTGGCGGCGGTGTTGGTGCCGATTGCCTTTCCGCTGGTTGAGCCGCACGCTGGATTGAATTTTGTGGGGGCTTGCCTAAAAATTTTGAGCAAGGTTTTTCCGCTGCTACTACTACCCTTCTTTTTAGCACTGATTTTTCGCCAATGGCTGCCGCGTATGCATCGTTTTCTGCTGTCGTACAGTTGGTTGGCGTTTTATTTGTGGGCAGTTGCGTTGGTTATTGTGATAGCACAAACCACGCAGTCGCTCATTGTCAGTCCTGCTGGCGTTGGCACAAAAATTCTGATAGCCGTGGCTGGTTTGCTGGCGTGTGTGGTGCAATTTTGGGTGGGCAAAACGGTGGGCAGCCGCTACAACGACCGCATTAGCGGCGGTCAAGCCCTTGGACAGAAAAATACGGTGCTGGCAGTGTGGATGGCGTGCGCCTATTTAGACCCTGTGTCGTCGCTAGGGCCAGGGAGTTATGTAGTGTGGCAAAACTCGTTCAATGCGTGGCAACTGTGGAAAAAGCGGCACGCCGACGCAAAATGCGGATAGGGAATTTCTATAAATTCCTTTGCAGTGATTTTTGAATTTTGGGCTAGCAGATGTTTGGCTTGAGCGAAAGCGCAATGCGGTGGCATTGTAATTGA
>CAVKTI010000086.1:0-7059 GCA_963659365.1 Acutalibacteraceae bacterium
CTAAATCGCAAAATTGGTTCGTTTCTTTTGGTCGTCAAAAGAAATGAACGAAAAAAAATGAAATTTTTACTTGCGAAACTTGAGTAAAAAAAATTGAAAAAAATCCTTGTCATATTCATCGGTTTGTTGCTTGGCGTGCCGCTGTGGGCGCAGCACTACTCTACCAAATCGAAAAAAGCCATCGAGTTGTTCGAGCGGGCGCGCTTGTCGTACAGCGCCACCGAACGCGGCAAACTGATTCAGAAAGCCATCGACAAGGACAAGAATTTTGTGGAGGCCTACTGGCTGCAAGCGCAAGAGGCGTTGCGCCGCAAGGAGAGCGACCGTGCATTGCAGATTTTGACAAAAATCGACAACCCAAAAATGGCGCGCCACAGCGAAACGCAAGGCATGATGGCCGAAATTCTCTATCTCGACGGTCGTTACCAAGCCGCTATCGACAAGGCGGAAGCCATCACCGACGGCGGCTACGCACGCATCAAAATCGAGATGCTGGAGCGGTTTCGCAATGCGCTCGCATTGAGCCAAAATCCTGTGCCGTTCGACCCAGTGAACCTGAAAGCCATCAACACGCGCTTCGACGACTATTTTCCGAGCATTACCGCCGATGGACAGATGATTTCGACCACCGTTTTGGTCGAAGAGGCCGACTACTACAAGCAGGAAGACCTCTACTGGAGTCGCAAACGCAACGGCGTGTGGCAAATAGCACGACCGCTCAACATGCCCATGAATACACCGCAAAACGAGGGGTCGCAGAGTTTTTCGGCCGATGGACGCTATATGTTTTTTGTGGCATGCGACCGCAAAGAGGGCGTTGGCAGTTGCGACATCTACTACGCCCTGCGCATGGGCGACACATGGAGCCAGCCCATCTGCATCGGCGCACCTGTGAACACGCCCTATTGGGAGAGCAATCCAGTGCTATCGCCCACTGGCGACGAACTGTTTTTTGTGTCGAATCGCCAGCCGAATATCGGCGGAAAAGACATTTGGCACTGCCGCGTCGAAATGCTCGACAATGGACTGCTCCGCTTCTACGATGCCGAAAATCTGGGCAAACCCATCAACACCGAAAAAGACGACTATGCGCCGTTTATTCACGCTGATAATCAGACACTTTACTTTGCATCGAACGGTCATTACGGCCTTGGCCGGAGCGATATTTTTGTGGCACGCCGCACCGCCGACGGCTGGAGCGAACCGCAAAACATCGGCTACCCGATAAACACCAACGGCGACGAGGCGGGATTTGTGGTGAATGCCGCTGGCGACAAAGCCTATTTTTCGTCGGACAAGGTCGAAAACAACGGCCAACGCCTCGACATCTACGAAATAACGCTGCCCGAAAATGTCCGTCCGAAACCGATGGCGTTTGTGGCTGGTCGCACTTTCAACGCTGTTACGGGCAAAAATGTAGACGCACGCATCGAGATTTTCGACACCAACACATCGACCAAAATCTACGAGTCGCTCTCCGACCGCCGCATCGGCGAATTTACGGCCTATCTTCCGCCCAACGGCAATTTCGGCATCAATGTGCGGCGGCAGGGCTACCTTTTCTATTCCGACAACATCGCATCGACTGCCGATTCGCTGCTCATCGCGCTGCAACCAGCCAAAGCGGGCAGCAAAATTGTACTGCGCAACCTCTTTTTTGCCTTCAATTCGGCCGAAATCGAGGCACAATCGGACAAAGAGATTGCTTATTTGGTCGATTTTATGCGCCAAAACCCCAAAATTCGCATCGAAATCACGGGACACACCGACAATGTTGGCACCGAAAACTACAACCTGCAACTGAGCCAAGCGCGCGCCAACGCCCTACGCCAACTGCTGATTGAGCGCGGTGTGAACGCCAACCGCATGACGGCTCAAGGCAAAGGCAGTACCGCCCCAATCGCCACCAACGATACCGACGAAGGCCGCCAAACCAACCGTCGCGTCGAAATCGAAATAATTGAGTGAGCAGTTAGAAGTTAGAAGTTAGAAGTTAGAAGTTAGAAGTGAGCAGTGATGCGGCAGAACCGCAATTTCAGATTCCAGATTTCATTTGATTTTTGCTCCGCTCGGCATTGCTCAAACGAGTTTGGCGCTGCGCTCGCTTATCGCAAAAATTCAGAATTTCAAATTGTTGGATTAGACAAATAAACATAGAAACATAGAAACAAAAATTGCGATAGCAATTTTGAGAAACTAGAAACCACTTTACACACTTTCAACTAAGAAGAACGAAATGCGCCAAACAGAATTTACATTACGCCCACACGGATATGGTTTTCACTTGATAACCAGCGAGATAGTGCAGCATTTGCCCGAACTGCCAGCGTGCGGGCTGCTCCACTTGTTCATCAAACACACCTCGGCGGCGTTGAGTCTGAACGAAAATGCCGACCCCGATGTGCAGACCGATTTGGCGGCGGCGTTCGACCATTTGGTGCGCGAGCGCGAGCCCTACTACCTGCACACCTGCGAGGGCGACGACGATATGCCTGCACACATCAAAAGCACGCTCGTGGGCGCATCGGTAACCGTGCCAATTACAAACCACCGACTCAATCTCGGCACATGGCAAGGCATCTACCTCTGCGAATTTCGCCGCCGCGCCTCGGGGCGACATATCGTGGCCACTATCATCGAATAACCGTCTGCGAATGGCTGTTAATAACTTATTTTTATACTATCTTCGCAAATTTGTAACACGCTATGAAACAACAAGATAACGATTGGAAAAGGCGTCTGAACATTGTCTATTCCACCAATCCTGATTTTGTTTATCAACACACGCACGACGGCGACGAACCGACCACACTTGCGCCAGCGCAACAGCGGTTGCATGTGCAACTCGAACGCCGCAACCGAGGCGGCAAAGCGGTTACACTCGTGTCGGGTTTTGTGGGCAGCGACGACAACCTGAAAGCACTTGGCAAAACGCTGAAAACGAAATGTGGTATGGGCGGTTCCGCCAAAAATGGCGAAATTATCGTTCAAGGCGAATGGGTCGAAAAGGTAAAAACGCTGTTGCTGGAGTTGGGCTACAAAGTGAAATAACCACCAAATTTTTCCGACAAAAATAGCGACAAAGTTCGCCTCTGCCGCTATTAAAGTTTTACTTTAATTATTTCGTGTAACTACTTATTTAGCAGCACTTTCAAGCACCGTTCAAGACCATCGACCCAGTAGGGAATTTCGATATTGTAGGTGGCTTTGATTTTGGCTTTGTTCAGCACGCTGTAGAACGGTCGCGGCGTGCGGTAGGCGTAATCCTTCGACTCGATGGGCGACACGGCGCAAGCGACACCAGCCAAGCGGAAAATCATGGTCGTGAAATCGTACCAACTGCACACGCCCTCGTTGGTGAAGTGGAAAATGCCTGGCACAAACCGCTCGGCAGTTATGATTTGTAGAATCGCCGTTGCCAAATCGGCAGCGTAGGTGGGCGTGCCAATCTGGTCGAATACCACATTCAGGCGGTCACGCTCGCTGCCAAGGCGCAGCATCGTCTTCACAAAATTGTTACCAAAGCCCGAATAGAGCCACGCTGTGCGCACCACCAACGCCTCGGGACAAACCGCAAACAGCGTACGCTCGCCAGCGAGTTTCGTCTTGCCATAAACCGTGTTGGGCGTCACAGGCATATCCTCGGTGTAAGGCACATGCCCCAGCCCATCGAACACATAATCGGTAGAAACATGCACCATTTTCAGTCCGTGTGCGTGCGCCACCTCGCCCAAATTGCGCACTGCATCGCAGTTGATTTTGTGGCAAAGCGGCGCGTCGTCCTCGGCCTTATCCACAGCGGTATAAGCAGCGCAGTTCACCAGCACATCGGGCTGATGTTTGCACACAAAAGCCTCAATCGCACTGCGGTCGCAAATATCGAGCGTATCGACATCGGTAAAAACCGCTTCCAATGCAGGATAACGCTGCAACGCCACGCGCATTTCGTTGCCCAACTGACCGTTTGCGCCTGTAATCAAAAGTTTCATAATAATTTTTACGGAGATTTCTATAGATTTCTAGTTTCTGGTTTCTAGTTGTGCTGCGCGTAAGTTTCTAAGTTTCTGTGTTTTTCGCGCTTCGCGCTGTTTATTTTTTTTTGTTGATTTGCGGATTTGGCTATTTGAAGATTGATTTTTCCTCGTAGACCTTCACTAATGCGTTAAACTCATCAACTAATCAACTCGTCAACTTATCAACCCAATTTGAAATTGCGGCTTCGCCGCATCACTGCTCACTTCTAACTTCTAACTTCTAACTTCTAACTTCTAACTCTTCTTGTGATAATGGGGAATTTATAGAAGTCCCCCTATTTTCGAGTGCAAAGTTACACTATTTTTTGCGAATTTGTTCGTCTGCGCCGCAGAATAGACGAAAAAAGGCGTTTTTTGTCGCATAAAATTTTCAGTATCAATTTTTTGTAGTATCTTTGCGTGTTTTAGAAAACCTATCACGATGGCAACGATAAAACCTTTCAAGGGCGTGCGTCCGCCCAAAGCGTTGGTCGAGCGTGTGGCTTCGCGCCCCTACGATGTGCTAAATTCCGACGAGGCGCGCGCCGAAGCGGCTGGCAACGAGATGTCGCTCTACCACATCATCAAGCCCGAAATCGATTTCCCCGTCGGCACCGACGAACACGATCCGCGCGTCTATGACAAAGCCGCCGAAAATTTCAAAAAATTTCAGGAAAACGGCTGGCTGGTGCAGGATTCCGCCGAGCATTACTACATTTATGCGCAGACCATGAACGGCAAAACGCAATATGGGCTCTGTGTGGCCGCCTCGGTGGACGACTACATGACGGGCAAAATCAAAAAGCACGAACTAACGCGCCGCGACAAGGAAGAAGACCGTATGAAGCATGTGCGTATCAACAACGCCAACATCGAACCTGTGTTTTTTGCCTATCCGCACAACGACGAACTGGACGCGATAGTGGCGCGAATTACCGCCAAAACGCCCGAATACGACTTTGTTGCGCCCGACGGTTTCGGCCATCACTTTTGGGTAATCGACGATGCCGATGACATACGCCGCATCACGGCTATTTTTGCCGATCTGCCTGCGCTCTACATTGCCGATGGGCACCACCGCTCGGCGGCAGCAGCCTTGGTGGGCGACGAACGCCACCGCCAAAATCCGCACCACCGCGGCGACGAGGAGTACAACTACTTTTTGGCGGTCTGCTTCCCCGACAATCAACTCACCGTTATCGACTACAACCGCGTGGTAAAAGATTTGAACGGCCTCACAGAGCAGGAGTTTTTGGCAAAAGTGGCAGAGAATTTCGACATCGAAGACAAAGGTGCGGAGATTTACAAACCAACACACCTGCACAATTTCGGGCTTTACCTTGGCGGTCATTGGTATTCGCTCACGGCACACCCCGACACCTACGACGACAGCGACCCGATAGGCGTGCTCGATGTAACCGTGTCGTCGAACCTGATTTTGGACAAAATTTTGGGCATAAAAGACCTGCGAAGTGACAAGCGAATTGATTTTGTAGGGGGCATTCGCGGACTTGGCGAACTGCAAAAACGCGTTGATAGCGGCGAAATGCGCATGGCGTTGGCGCTCTACCCCGTTTCGATGCAGCAAATTATCAACATCGCCGATTCGGGCAACATCATGCCGCCCAAAACCACATGGTTCGAACCAAAATTGCGCTCAGGACTTGTTATTCACAAATTAGTCTAATAGTCGCAAGAAAGATTTTAAGAGCATAGAGCATAGAACATAGACAAAATTAGTGTGAAAGTCTATAGAGTGGAAAGTGAAAAGTTTCCCTATTTGAAGATTTAGGCGTTTCGGCTACCGACAATTTGAAATTTGAAATTCTGAAATTTTGAAAACCATAGTAATCCGCATTTATCCCGATTTGGCGACGGCGCAATATGCTGTGGCGATGTTGGCCGAGAGCGGTATCGATGCGTTTGTGGGCGACCGCAACTGGTTGCAACTCTACCCGATGTTTGCCCAGCAAGCCGACGGCTACAAACTACACATTTTTGAGCGCGATGCCGAAAAAGCCACCGAAATTTTGAACGCAATAGAGAATGAAACAACGACTCATTGAACTCATCTGCCTGATGGCGGTGGTTTGCACCAGTTGTGCACACCGCCCCACCGACCAAGAGCGTGCGCAAGCGTTTCTCGATTCGGCGCAGACACTCTACACCGCTGGCAAACTCGAAGCCGCCAAATTTCAGTTGGATTCGGTGCATCAGAATTTTCCGAAATTGGTTGCCTTTCGCCGCCAAGCCGACACGCTTGCTTGGAAAATCGAGTTGAGCGAAATTGCACGAAATTTGCTCTATGTCGATAGTCTGCTACCGCAAAAAATAGCCGAAGCCGAGACGCAGAAAAAGCCATTTCTGTTCGAGAAAAACGAAAAATTCCAGCAATACGGCACCTACACCTATCGGCTGCTGCGCACCGAGTGGAACCTCGAACGCAACTATGTGAAGCCCTACACCGACGAAATCGGGCAGATGTACATTGTGGCGCACTACTGCGGCAAACCCATCGGTTACGACCGCATCAGGCTGTCGGTGGGCGACATTTTTGCCGAGAGCCGCCCAGCCACCGAAAGCGACAAAAACAGTTTCACCGACCTTGGCGTAACGCACGAAACGGTGCTTTTCCGTGCCGACCTATTGGGAGAATTGCCCGACTTTTGGACGGCGCACCAAAGCGAAAAAGTGAAGGTAACATTCGTCGGCAAAAAGAGTTACGCCTACACGCTCACTGCCGAAGAATTGCAGGCGTTTGTAGCCACCTACCAACTCGCCACTACCCTTTCGGACATCGCCAAACTGAACGACCTGCAAAAACGCTCGCTCGCAAGAGAGAAAGTTTTGAAAGCAAAATTACAAAAAGTAGCAAGTAGCAAGTAGCAAGACGAGTTTGAAAGTTTGAAAGTGTAAAAGTGTGTAAAGTTGAAAGTCTATAAAGTGAAAAGTGTATAAAGTTGAAGGCGCAAGCACTTTAGACATTCGATAATTCGATGATTCAATAATTCAATAATTGTATTGTAGGGACGCACCGAGTGCGTCC
>CAVKTI010000087.1:0-6295 GCA_963659365.1 Acutalibacteraceae bacterium
ACACGGTCTGCCAGTGGTTTGATGTTCATAGTGTTAAGATTTTTATTGTTAGACACTATTTTCCGCCTATCATTCCGCACATTCCGTGCCAAACACAAAGGGCTGACATTTTGGCAGCCCATTGCGTTTTACTCAAAAGAAAATCTCGCTTTTTCAGCGAAAAATTGAGCCGAGCGTTTTCTACTTTTCGATGACAAGCGGAACGACAGCACCACAACCCGTCAGCACCATAATGGTATCGGTCGATTGCAAATAGGGCGAACAGACGCTATGCGTGCTATCGACAATTTGTTGAATATCGGCTAAATCTAACAGCGAATGAAACACCACTTGCGACGACACATGTGCATTGCTATTGGCACGCATTTGCTCCACTTTGTCGGGATACAGATTGGCATACGAATCGGAATACCAAACAAGGAATGGAATATGATATTCGGCTTCGGCACACTCGTACGATCCATGCAACACCAGTTTGCGCGCATCATCCCATAGACTTTCGCCGTGGTCGGACAAATAAAGAACGACTGTAGGACGATGCAGCGTGCGTAGATAATCGATTAGTTCTCCTAATGCCTTGTCGGTCTGTCGAATAGTATTGTCGTAAGCATTGATTATGGCCGTCTTATTCGCCTCGTCGGTGCTGTACCCATCTTTGGCAGTCATCGATGGTTGAAAATATGCATCTTCATCGGGATAACGCAGGCAATACTTGAAATGACTACCTATGCTATGAAGCACCGCCATTTGCGCGCTATCGGACAGAGCCTTTTGCAAGTGGCAGAGCATATCGGTGTCGTAAACGCTATTGTCTATTCCTGTAGAATAGAGGTAATGATACGAACAAGTATTCATTATTCGCCAAACAAAGGGCGTGTGGGAGTTCTTCTCTATAAATGCCGTCTGAAATCCCGCTTCGGCAAAGGCTTCGACTACACTTCGTTCGCTATATTGCAGTGCCCGATTATCGGCTGTGGCTCGCGTGAGAATGAGTGGGACAGACAACGAAGTTAAATTGGCTTGCGAATAGATGTGGTGAAAGGAGATAAGGTTGCTACAAGTATCTAAATATGGCGTTGTTGGTCGGTTGTAGCCGTTCACTTGAAAATGGTCGTAGCGCGCGGACTCACCAATATAGAGGACAAAAAGAGGATTGGCAGAAGGGTACTCTTTGGGTTCGATACCAAAACGAAACGACGCTAAAGCCGCCTGCGATTGTTTCCACTCCCATTGTACTCGAAACCACTTGCAAGCACCGATGTATATGTTGTAGGGGAAAATTTTTTCAAACTTCATCCAAAACTTACTGTGCGTATCGGCGACGATATAGGAGACCGTACGGACAGTTGCACAACGCCATACTACGACACCCACCGCACCATAGACAGACAAACCAATGAAGATGCACGCCACTGCTAATTTCTTTCGCCACGAGCGAGGAAAAATGTAGATATTTTCGATGCGTGCCGCCACGCAAAAATAGGCGACCCAAAGCAGCACTACCACAAGCACCGCCCACCAAAAGGAGATGAGCAATTCGGTGGCTTCCGCCCAATTGGTCGAGAGAATAGTCTGAATAAACAGCGGCGTAGCAGATTGTTTGTTGAGATAGAGACTTGCTAATTCGATGGGGAACAGTAGAAAATTGAATATCCCCTCAACAATAAAATAGGTTCTTGCTCGCAAAAAGAGTGCGGGCAGAAGCAGACAGACCAATACCATTAGCAAGTAGCCACATTGCTTTACTACGGAGTAGTTTAGGTCGATAGACGCAAATGCCACAACCAAACACGGAAGCAACAGCAATAGGAGGGCAATGACGGCGAATATGGTAGATTTTCGGTTTAGCATAGAGCGAAAAAATTGATAAAGACTGTGCCTTGCAATAGCAATTTTTTAGGGGATTACTTTAGCGGTACACACATTGAATTAGCGTATTTGCCAGTTTTTTATTGCTAAACAAACCCGATAGCAATTTAGTCCGCTGTTCTATATCATCGTTGGTATATGGGCGTTGAAAATACTCTTTGCATAGACAAATAAGATCTTTGTCGGTTTCTCCAATATGACAAAGTTTTCCTAGTTCTGTACCAACAACCATGTTGGAATTGACAATAACATGCCGTCCTTGATAAAGAACATGAAGTAGTTTAAGTTTCAGCCCTGTTCCTTGAAATGTGATTAGTAGGTGTACTTGTGCATTAGCGATGAGTTGCTGCATCTCTTCGTCAGATGGGGTGTCGATTAGGCGAACATTGGGATATTGTGCCACAAGAGATTGCAATTGTTTTGACGGATGTAGTCCCGCAATAACAAATGGTATATTAGGCATTTGAGATGCTATATTGGTAACGATATATACGGCAGCCTTCTGATTTTCCGCCACACTAAGGTTACCATGATAAAGAATATAATCCCCTCTCCCCGAAATTTGCTTTGGCATGTCCTCAGGATGGAATGAGGGTATATAAACCACAGGAGTAGTGGGAAACATCGTAGCAAAATGCATTTCGTCTTGGTGCGCTACAGTAAAGATAGCGTTTGCAGATAGCAAGTGTTTCCGCTCATAGTGCTGCAACTTGCATGCTTCTATGGAGAAATATAACTTTTCCTTCAACGACTTTGAGGCTTTGCCAAGGGCGCGATAGTAGTCGTGTTCGATGTTACACTCCCTGAAGAACCGTGCGCGATTACGCAATGCAGGGTGAGTGAGAAGTTGGCAGCAAACCAACCCCTCGAAAAGAATTGGATAGTCGTCCTGCAACAAATGCTTCAATAACATCTCCGTGGGGCGACTCACAACAGTATAAGGAAGAATTGAAAAGTTCTGCCATAATGTGGTACGACGCGGGTAATAAAAGACCTGATGACACAGGCTTTCTAAAGCAGGTTCGTGGCGAATGGTGTCCTTGTAGTAGCAGTGAAGAATAACACGAATTCCAAACTCATGCAATGTGCGAATCTTATAGAAAACATCGATCGCCCCACCATAATTGGCAGGATATGGAATATCAAAACTGACAATATGCAGATATCGTGTCATAATTTTTCAAATATCTCCGCAAACTGCTGTGCCTGCGTTTGACGCGAAAATTTTGCTTTTTCTGCCTGATTTACAGCCTGATGCGTGTAACCATTCTGCTGCCATTCGGCATATTTTTCGCGAATAAATTGCTCGACCTCGGCCACATTGGTGGCCGCCACGCCAGCATTGGTTTGGCGAACGACCTCGGCCAAACAGCCCTCGTCGCTGCGCACGCACAACACAGGTTTCTCGCAGCCCAACGCCTCAAAAAATTTGGTAGTCATCACGCCGTGCGGCCCGTTGGCGGTCGATTTCTCGGTCAAAACCAGCACTACCGAACTTGCGCGCAAAATATCTGGAATCTCCTTGGCCGAAACCAAAGCGTTCAGTTCGGTGCAGCCGCCAATGCCAAATTGTTGCGCCAACGCCAAAATTCGCTGCGCACTATCGGCATCGACAAACCAGCGCACACGGACATTTTCACGGAATTTTTCGTCTGTGCAAAGTTTGCGCATCGCCTCGAAAAAGAGCGTGGGATTTTGATATGCACCGCCCAACAAACGCCCCGTGTAGGTGATTGTAAATTTGTCGGATTTTACTGCGATCGGATAAAATTCAGCAGAGTCAAACCCGTTGTAAATCAGACGAATATGCGAATTATATTTCTGCAATTCAGCCACATGCCACGGCGAGACTGTAGTAACCACATCGGCCGAGCGAAGCAGACGATTTCTACGCCAACGATTGAGCCAACGCAATTTGAAAAAACTTGTAATTTTCTGAGAACCAACAGGTTGTGCATACTGTTCGACAATATCGCGCAAATCGACAACCAGCGGAATTTGCAGTTGTTTTGCCATTTTTGCGCCACAAAGCAGCGGGAAAATGTAGAAACTCGCACAAAGCACACTATCGAATTTTTGCCCCGCCAGTGCGCGACTGGCTTTGGCGTACAATCGCCTATCGTCGAGCGAAAAGGCGTAGTTGCACAACTTGTAAAACAGGTTGGCAATCGCCCATTTCGAGGTCAGCCCGAAGCGATGAACCGTAACATTTTGCGGCAAATCCATCGACCAGTTTTGCAAGTCAGAGTCGGCAGTAACAACCGTGATGTCGAATCCGCCGAGAAACTTGCACAAATTTCCCATGCGCGGCGCAAAGGCAGGCGGAAAAGCATCGCATATCAGCAACAGGTGTTTCATCGCTTCAGGAGTTCCAAAATCCGTCCATAAAGTTTGTAGTGGTAAGTTTCGCCGTTGAAACTGGTGTTGTGCCAGAGCAAAACCACCTCGCCAGCGTGCTTTCTGACGGCTGCAATGAGTGCCGAAGCGTAATCAAACGCCTCATTTTCAGGCAAATTCATATAGTTTGCGCCACTCAATGTGCCGTCCATCACCGTAAGTGGGTGCAGCGTCAAGTTTGTAACCTCGCAGGTGGTCGGGTCGATCCAGCGCACGGGGCGCGATGTGCCAAGGCGGAAACCAGCCAAATCGGCGTACCCCACAGTGAAATCGTCGGTGATGCCAGCCGCCACCAACGCCCTGAAATCGCTCGGCTGCAAGGTGCGCAAATAGTGCCAACGGTTTTGCGTTATCGGCAATCCGAGGCTCGCCTCCAATTTCGACTTTTCGTGCGGAACAAACTCGGGGTTTTCGCCCGAAAAATAACTGGTGTGCAGTCCGATTTCGCCGCCATTTTTTTGCAAAAACGAGAGCAAGTAGCGAAAATCTTTGCCACGCAAATTGTAGTTCGGATAGTCCTGCGCCGCCTGTTTTACCGCCGATTTTATGAAATAAATTTTGTGCGCTCGCTCGATTTTTGCGTCCTGCGCCGCTATCCACGGAAAAGTGAATGCGGGGTCGTTCTGCAACGACCGCAGCGCCCCACAAATGCGTCGCAAACCCGATGGCGAAAAGAGATTGCGCGCGACGCCGCCCACAAATCCGCGCCAATGGCGGTAACGCTCAACCACATCGACATCGTGCGTGAGGTAGATTTCGGCAATCGTCGGCGACTGGCGCACAGTGTGGCAGCCCGCCTCGTCGAGCCAATCGAGCAACAAATCGGCGTATTCATCGACAAGAGGACGGTGGAGCAACCCAGCGCGCCCAAGCAGCGACTCACGCCCAAGAAAACGGCCGTGCAAATCGCGTTTTCCCGTCGGGAAAAGCGTTTCTTCGTAGCGCGACAGCAGAAAAAACGCACTCGCCACCACATCGGCATAGACCACCAGCGTATCGCCAAGCCGTTCGATGCGCGGCGCACCAAACAAAATCGGCACGCCCTCGACCTCAGCGAGCGGCAACTGCGGCTCGGAGCAAGGTTTTCCGAATAGCGATTCGCCGAAAAATTCGGACGGAACAATCACCACCGAATAGCGCGAAAACTGCGCCACATCGGCCGTATAGCCCACGTGCGCCACCAACGCATCGTTGCCTTTGAGCAGAAACCGAATGATATAATCGACCACCTCACACATCAGTGCAAAGGTACGAAAAAAGTGTGAAAGTGTGAAAGTATGAAAGTAGGGGCGCGGCATGCCACATCCGATGGTGTGGATTTGGTTATTTGGTTATTCAAGTTTTAGAGGTCATTTTTCCCTTTTTTTCGTTCATTTCTTTTGACGACCAAAAGAAACGAACCAAAGAAAAGTCGCGGCAGGGGCGCGAGCGTTGCCAAAAATTGGCGGTTTTGGTTTCGGCGTCATCAAACTCGCTTCGCTCAGACAGTGATGACGCTCTTTCGAAACACAAAACCTGATTTTTGACACTCGCCGCCCAATGCCGTTCGCGTCCCAAAATGCCGCCAAATTAAAAAAATCGCTTACGAAGATTAACCAAATCAACAAATCTGCAAAAAAAACACACAGAAACAGTGCGAAGCGCAAAAGACACAGAAACATAGAAACAAAAATTGCGGAAGCAATTTTGAGAAACCTTAAACTTGAATATTGATTTTTCCTCGCAGACCTTCACGAATGCGTTAAACTTATCAACTCATCAACCAATCAACTCATCAACTTAATTTGAAATTTGAAATCTGAAATCGTCTTTTCGCATTGCTCCCTATTGTTCATTATTCATTGTTTATTTTTCATTGTTAATTTGTTTTCCAACCCCTCCGCTTCGCTCGTCCCCTTGCAAAGGGGACAGGGTCGCGCCGCTGTTGGTACAGTCCTCTCCCCTTTTTAAGGCTCACCCGATAAATC
This sequence comes from Acutalibacteraceae bacterium, assembly GCA_963659365.1. Classification (GTDB taxonomy): domain Bacteria; phylum Bacteroidota; class Bacteroidia; order Bacteroidales; family Paludibacteraceae; genus W0P28-013. Next base: position 6,234 of record CAVKTI010000087.1, read on the forward strand.
TAGGGGAGAGTTTTTGTTTTTGAGATAAAAGTCCTACCTTTGTTGCATGAATAATCAAGGAC
>CAVKTI010000088.1:0-6245 GCA_963659365.1 Acutalibacteraceae bacterium
TGAAGACTCGCTATTATGTAGAAGAGCCCAAACTTCAATACATTCCAGATGGTTTAAATGATTATTTTGTCCAATCAAATCATATCACAATCAAACCGTATGAAGAAAAAGAGAATCTAATCATCACGGTTGGCAGAATTGGCACGCACCAAAAAAACAACGAATATATGTTAGACGCTCTTGAAAAAGTAGGAGATTTGAAAGGGTGGAAGTTTTTATTTGTTGGAAATGTAGAGGACTGTTTTCAAAATGAGGTAACCTTATTTTATGAAAAAAATCCACAACTCAAAGAAAGCGTAAAGTTTGTTGGAGCCTATACCGATAGAGAAAAATTGTTTGACATATACAACCGAGCAAAAGTTTTCTGTTTGACATCACGTTACGAATCGTTTGGAATAGTAAATGTTGAAGCACAATGGTTCGGCGACTATTTACTAACAACATCTATTCCACCAGCGATAGACATTATAGAGTGTAACGAGAATTTGGGTAAAATTATACATTCACCAGACGAATTATCAGATGAAATAAAGAAAATAATCTGTGGCGAAACAGATTTGTCAATAGGTTTTAATGAGCGAGTTGAACACGGAAAGCGTTTCGCTTGGAGCAGAATATGCCAACAATTAGATGATTGTTTGAAAAACATGATGAAATCTTAATGTCTACTGTCCTCCTCATAGCCCCAAATTTTTATAAAATTCCATAAAATTCAACATTATGCGCCCACTAAACATCTACATTGAACGATTACAAAGAAAAGGATTTGGTAAGTGCTTTTGTAATTTGGCGACTTATCTATTCGACCCATCTCAACGGAATTCACGAAAACTTTATAGAAAATATAAGAAACAGATACTTGCGCCATTGCTCCCCCCCCCCCCCACACACACATGCGACACGAGCAAACTACCAGTTTGGATTTGTTGGCTACAAGGCATAGAAAACGCTCCAGTAATTGTACAAAAATGCTATGCATCTTTACAAAAGTATTGTGCGGATCGCCCCATTCATCTCATCACAAGTGAAAATATGGGCGATTATGTAACCTTGCCCGACTATGTGGTACAGAAATATCGTGCAGGAATAATACCTGCCGCACAGTTTTCCGATATTCTTCGATTGGCGTTGTTGGTAAAATATGGCGGTATTTGGGTAGATAGTACAGTTTTGATAACAGATTCGCTACCAACATATATTACAGATGAACCTCTATTTTTCTTTTCTTCCACTGTATTGCAAGGCGATGTGCCATTACCACATGCTGGTTCTAATTGGCTTCTTTCTGGGTGTAAGGGACACCCGGTTTGGCAGCGTTTGTTGGAACTGCTATGTACCTACTGGAAAGATGAGAATAGTCTGATAGATTACTTTATTTTTCATCTTTTCCTATATCTGCTTGTTACATACAATCCTCAAGCCCAAAAGCATTTTATAGAGATGCCTCATTTCTGCAATTCTAATCCACTTTATACGCAATTAGGGAAGCCCTATTCGGAGAAACTTTGGAACAATATTTTGTGGAGTTCACCCGTACACAAACTCACCTATAAGTATTCATCAACTCCCAGCGCACACGAAACCATCTACGATCATATTTTGAATCTCAAAGTTGAGGATCTGTAAAGGCATCTGTTTGATACGGCGGGTAGGCTGTTTTATGCTGTAAAACAGGCATTTAGATGTTTTTATGAGCAAAGAATCGCAGATTTTTCGCGTGAGATTTGAAGATTTTCCGTGTAAGAATCGCAGATTTTCCAATGAACTTTTGAAGATTTTCCAATGAACTTTTGAAGATTTTTTTTGTGACATTTGAAGATTTTCCGTACCTTTGCAGCATACTTCATAGAAGCAAGCATAGTGATCTAAATATCAGTATATTATAATTATACTTTGAGAATTTATTCTTCCTACTTTGAGAATTTTCTGCAACGACTTTGAGAATTTTCGCGACTAAGATTGAGAATTTTACATACACCGCAAAGAAATGATAATCCGTCCCCAACTACAGATATTGCAATCGCGTTTGGAGGAGCCTCGCCGCTTCATTCAAGTGTTGGCAGGTTCTCGCCAAATAGGCAAGACAACCCTTATTTTACAATTGCAAGAACGCTTGAGTGTCCCTGTAAGCAGCGTATCCGCCGACACCATTGCGCCGGATAATACAGAATGGATTGCTGACCAATGGGCAGCGGTGCGCAAGACTATGGAGTTGGCACACCAAACGGAACATATACTTATCATCGATGAGATACAGCGACTGACCAATTGGAGTGAGATGGTTAAGCGAGAGTGGGATGCAGATACTCGCACACAATGCAATATAAAGGTTGTGTTGCTCGGTAGCAGCCGCTTGCTGATACAGGACGGGTTGAACGAGAGTCTCCTTGGGCGTTTCGAACTGATTCACATGCCACACTGGTCGTTTGCCGAGATGCAAGAGGCGTTTGGCTTTTCATTAGAACAGTTCATTTTCTACGGAGGGTATCCGGGAGCAGCCACTTTGGTGTCCGACGAACGGCGCTGGCGTAACTATATGCAGCGTACTATCATACGCCCTTCTATAGAAAAGGATGTCCTGATGACCAAGCGTATTCTTAAGCCTGAACTGATGCGTCGGCTCTTTGAATTAGGGGCAGGATATAGCGCAGAAATCGTATCGTTCAACAAACTTATTGGGCAATTGCAAGACGCAGGCAACACCACGACTATGGCGAATTATCTTACCGTGTTAGACGAGGCGGATTTGCTATGCGGACTACAGCAGTATTCGCCCGACAAGATTCGCCGTTACCGCTCTATCCCTAAATTCCAAGTTTTTAATACCGCATTGCAATCTGCTTGTCAAACAGCAGGATTTCAATCAGTCTATACGGAGCGCCAACGCTGGGGCAGATGGGTAGAGAGTGCTGTCGGTGCCCATTTGCTTAACGGAGCAGCCGATGGCGAATACCAAGTGTTCTACTGGCGCAATAAGGGTGATGAAATAGACTTCGTACTTGTGCGCGGAGAAGAAGTGTTAGGTTTGGAAGTCAAGAGTGGACGCCGCTCAGCAGGCAATGGTTTAGTTGCGTTTAAGCACCAATTCCCGCACGCCAAGACCCTCGTTATCGGTACGGGCGGGTTGGCACTCGACCTATTTTTCCGCACACCGCCGGAGCAACTATTCTAAATTTTCACTAATCTGCTATATTCCAAAGTCGCCAATATGCCCTCAGTCCTCCTCATAGCCCCGAACTTCCATTATTTTGCCGAGAGCATTGCCTGTGCTTTTGAGCAAGCGGGCTATTCTGTCATTTGCGAGAAGTACGACACGCCTATTCACCCCTATACTCGTTGGAATCGTTTGCGCTACAAATTCGGAAACAAGGCTGCACTCCGAGAGCAGTCCCGACAGAACTACAAGGCGCATATTTTGCAGGTTTTCCTCGACCGACAGCCCGATTTGGTCTTTATTGTTAATGGCGATATACTTTTGCCGGAGGTGGTGCAGGCTATGCAACAAATCGCCCGAGTGGCAATATGGCTTTTTGATAGCATACGCCGCCTGCCGACGGCTCTGCCGAATTTGCAGTTTGCTGACAAAGTGTTCTGTTACGAGCAGACGGATATCGACTACCTAAAAAGCGACTACCACATTGAGGCACTTTTCTTGCCGCAAGCAGCCGACACAGCCCTCTACCATCCTTTGCCTGTTGAGAAAGATTTGGATATTGTCTTTGCCGGCGACCTTTGGCAATCCCAAAAGCGGAAGCAGTTGATAGAAGCCGTAGTCTCACACTATGCCGACCGAAAGATTCGTGTTTGGGGTATCTACAAGCCTTGGTACAAAGGGCTTTGGCAATGGCTTACCCGCGAGCGGCGTGATGTTTATACCAACCGCAACGCCTCAGCAGAGCAACTGAATTTGGACTACAATCGTGCCAAAGTAGTACTGAATATCCATCACGAGCAGCAGAAAGACGGAGCCAATCCCAAGGTGTTCGAGATATGTGCAAGCGGAGCGTATCAACTATGCGACGCCAATCCATACATCGAGACACTGTTCCCCAATGGTGAAGTCGGGCTATACCATAACGAGCAAGAACTCTTTTCGCTTATAGACTATGCCTTGACGCACGATATGTCCGCGCAAGCACAAGCCGCCCACGAGCAAGTTGTTCGCAACCACACCTTTATGCAACGAATTGAAACGGTTTTGTGGGCGTTGCAATAATCCTTTTTTTTTGCCGATGTCGGCAAAAAATGATAGATTACAGCAGAGATGTTTGCCGATGTCGGCAAAAAGTGCTATTTTTGTGGCGTAATACAAACGAAATTTGCCGATGACTTTTTTGTCAGTAACACAGTTTGCGCAAGCGCATGGTCTGTCGGAACGCACCGTGCGCAACTATTGCGTGCAAGGGAAAATAGAGGGAGCAACTTTGGTGGGTAGTGCGTGGAGCATTCCGAGCGATGCCGCCCTGCCAGTCAAAAACCAACGGCGCAGCAAGTGCAAAAACGCCTTGCTCATCGCCTTGCGCACACAAAAATCGGCACGGCAACGAGGCGGCATTTATCACCGCACACAGATAGAACTGACCTACAACTCGAACCACATCGAAGGCAGCCAACTGACGCACGAACAGACGCGTTGCATCTACGAAACACGCACCATCGGACTACATGGACGCACTGTCAGAATAGATGACATTGTGGAAACCTCCAACCACTTTCGTTGCATCGATTTCGTTATCGACCATGCCGAAAAAAGGCTTTCGGAAAACCTCATCAAAGAGTTGCACCGACTGCTGAAAAATGGCACATCTGATGCCGACAAAAAATGGTTCAATGTGGGCGATTACAAACAGTTGCCCAACGAGGTGGGCGGTATGGAAACCTGCGCACCCGAAAATGTGCGTACCGAGTTGAGGAAATTACTCGCCGACTACAATGCGCACAGCTCAAAAAGTCTTGAAGAGATTATCGATTTTCACCACAATTTCGAGCGCATTCACCCATTCCAAGATGGCAACGGACGCGTGGGGCGTTTGATACTTTTCAAAGAGTGTTTGCGCAACAACATTGTGCCGTTTATCATCACCGACGACCTGAAATGGTTCTATTATCGCGGTTTGTCGGAGTGGAATCTCATTCGCAACTACCTGATTGACACTTGTTTGACAGCGCAAGACAACTACAAATCGACTTTGGATTATTTCAGAATTCCCTACAACGACTGAACCCTCGCCCAAGCAGATTCTCAGTTCAAGTTTCAGGTATTTTGCGGTGCAAATTACTGCTGCGCGCCGCCGATGATGTCGAGCAGTTCGTTGGTGATGGCTTGCTGGCGGCTCTTGTTGTACTGAATGGTGAGTTCTTGCAGCAGGTCGTTGGCGTTGTCGGTGGCCACCTGCATGGCAACGGTGCGCGCGGCCTGTTCGGCGGCATACGAGTCGAGCAGCATGGCGTAGATTTTCAGCCGAAGCACTTTGGGCAGCAGTTCGTCCAAAATTTCGCGTTTGCTCGGTTCCACAATGTAGTCGGTCGCCAAGGCCACGCCATCTGCGCCTATTTCCAACTTGATGGGCAGAAAGTCGGTGCGCACGAGTTGTTGCGTCGAGGTGCTTTTGCAGTGCTGGTACACGAGTTCCACCTTGTCCACCTTGCCGCTGACAAAGAGTTCCATCAGTCGGTCGGCAAACGCTGTGGCGGCTTCGTACTGCGGATTGTCGATGTAGCGGTTCAGGTTTTCGACGGCAAGTCCGCGCTTGCGGCAAGCGTCGTACACCTTTTTGCCGACGGGAAAAACGATGATATTTTCGCGGCCAAGCGACTGATATTCATCGATAATGCGGTTCATTTCGCGAATCACCGTCGAGTTGAATGCGCCGCACAGGCTCGAGTTCGACGACACCGCCACAATCGCCACGCGGCGCACTTCGCGTACGGCAGCGTATGGCGAGGTAAAGGTCGTTTCGGTAGAGAGAAAATTGCGCAACATCGTCTCCAACTTGCGCTGATACGGCACAAAAGTTTCGCTGTTTTTCTGCGCTTTGTGCAGTTTAGCCGATGCCACCATCTTCATCGCCGAGGTGATTTTCATCGTCGACGACACCGATGTGATACGCGTTTTTATCTCTTTCTGCGAACTCATGGGGGAATTTCAGATTTCAGAATTTCAGATTGCGCTGCGCGCGTTTCTATGTTTCTTGCGCTGCGCGCTGTTTCTATGTTTAATTTGTGGATTTGGTTATTTGGTGAGT
>CAVKTI010000089.1:0-6012 GCA_963659365.1 Acutalibacteraceae bacterium
AAATGCGTGCGCTCCAAGGTCTTACCAAAAGTTGCATTTCTTAATTGAACTTGCGGCGTCGCATTTTACGCCTAAAAGTGTCGATTTCTGAAAAAAACTTGCTATATTTGCAGGTTAAATTAACTTTTGGCGTGTTATGAAAAAACCTATACTCGTTTTGGCTTTGATGGGGTGTGCGATGGCGGCACAGGCGTGGACGGGCAGCGGCACTGCGATTGACCCTTACAAAATCGCTACCGAGACCGACCTCGAGCAACTGTGCAACGCAGTGAATAGCACTGCTCCGCAAGATTACGACGGCTACTATTTTGTGCTTACCAACGACATTGCGCTTACCAAACAGTGGACGCCCATCGGTACGAAAACGGCGTTCAAGGGCTTTTTTGACGGTAAAAATCATAGCGTGAGCAATGTACAAGTCGATTCGCAGGAGAAATATGCGGGCTTTTTTGCTCAAGTGCAGGGCGGCAGCATCAGCAATTTGCGCATTGCAAGCGGCTCTATTTCGGGCGATTCCATCGTTGGTGGAGTGGTGGGCTACGCCAAAGATGCCACGATAGACAACTGCGCCAACACTGCCACTGTGCAGGGCAAATGCCAAGTGGGCGGCGTAGTGGGTAGTGCTTTCAACGCCCAAGTGAAACGCTCGTTCAACATCGGCGCGGTGAGCAGCCAATACGAACCGAAAGGCTATAATTTCTATGCTGTGGGGGGCGTAGTTGGCTATGTTGGCGATGCGTCGGTCATCAATTCGTGCTACAACACGGGCGGCATTACCAGCAAAGGCGACAAATTCTACACTGGCGGCGTGATTGGCGAAATGAGCAACGCCAACGCACGCTGTTGCTACAATATAGGATTGGTGGCGGGCAAGCGCGCTGGGGCAGTTCTAGGGACGCAGACTAATTGCACGCTCGATTCGTGCTATGCCGATGCGCAACTCTGTCCCAATTTGCCAGCGATGGCAAACACAGCGGTAGTGTTTGCAAATGTGAAGACTGTGCCAACCAAAGAACTGACCGCTATGGGCAAATTCGGTCTGTTTGTCGAAAATCACGATGCCAACCGCTACAGTTACTACTCTGAAAACATCGATAACGACCCATTGGTGCGCGTGTCGGTGGCGGCACTCACGCTGGCCGATGGCGACAAAATAACGGCCGTTGGCAACGATTTTACCGTAGGCGATGCGTCGCTGTGGCGTTGCAGCAACCACAAAGTGAAATTCGGCAACAGCAATGCCAGCGTCGATCTCTGCCAAGATGGCACCGACGCAACGACACTTACTGCTACGGCAGGCAACTATTCGCGCCAAATTGCGCTAAAAATCGCCAACCGCTGCGCCACTTATACCAAAGACCAGACCACGCCCGACACTAAAACGCTTTGCGCCAGCGAGTTGCCATACACATTCAGCGACAAAAATGCGACGGAAATCACTGCCGTAGATTTCGATTTTGCAAGCCTACAATACTCCATCACGCGCGACTTGACCTTTGCCACGGTCGATGGTTGCGACAGCGTGGTAACCTACACCATCACCTGCTATCCGTTGCCTACCGCCACGCTCAGCGACGATATAGACCCCAATCAGAAAGTGCTGAAAGGCGGCAGTCTGCAAGTGGTTTACAAACTCGATGGCGCAGCCAACAACTTTTCGTTCGAAACATCGGACGGCACGCCGTATAACCGTACAAATCCGATTTTTTCGCGCACACTGTCTGGAATTGACAGCGACCAAGACTTTACGCTCACGAATTTGACCTGCGCCACTGACGATGGTCATGTTTGCACCGCCAACGCTGACGACATCGATGTGGTGCACATCACGGTGGTGGACGAGGTGGATATCACCATCAACACAACTGGGCAAGGCACGATGACCGACTTCAATCCTACGGTGAAAGCCGATGGCACTGCCGAAAAAATCTACAGCATTGTGCCAGCCGACGGTTGGTATCTGTCGAAACTCGAGAATAATCTCGACGAGGAGGAGGTCGAAAATGTCTATGTCGAAGGCGGCAAATTGCGCTACGCCTTTACGCCCACGAAAGACACCAAACTCACCGCCACTTTTGCGCGCGTCGAAGCGTGGGACGGCAACGCCCGCAAACCGTTTATGACACGCAATCGCGACTCGGTGTTCATCTACACCACGCAAGAACTGGCGTGGGTGGCGCAGCAGTTTGCCACTACATCAACGCCGAATCCTGCCCCAGCACTTGTTCCCTACACGCGTACCAGTGTAGATTGGACAACCGCCACTGTGGTGCTGGCCGACGATTTGGACTGCGGCGGCGTGTGCAACTCGAACTATAGTTGGAGTGGCACCACTTGGGACCCGATTGGCACAGAAACAAACCCATTTACCGCTACATTCGATGGACAAAACCACGAAATCAAAAATCTCTACATCAATGCGCCGACCGCAAATTATCAGGGATTGTTTGGTAAAATCGGCAGCACTGCCGAACTGAAAAACTTTGCGGTAACCTTTGGCAGCGTCAGCGGCAACGACTATGTGGGCTGCGTGGTGGGCTACAACGATGGCGGAAAAATATCGCACTGCTACAACATGGCCGAAATTACCAAAGCCAATCAGTATGTTGGCGGAATTGCTGGTTACAACGCTGGCACTATCGAATATGCCTACAATGTAGGACTTTTGCTCGAGCTTGACAAATATGGCGGTGGCATAACTGGCTACAACGCAGCAGCGGGAACGGTACAAAATGTTTACAGTGCCGCCGATGCGTGGAAAGGAAAGGTAAATGGCGCACTTGTTGGCAAAAACGAAGGCACATTTGCCAATGCCTATTGGGACAATCAGATGTCGTCCACTGTGAATGGCGATGGCGCAACACTCAGCAACACCGTGGTGAGCAAACCGACCAGCGAGATGCCAGATATTTTTGCCAGCGATGCGACCAACTGGGTTACGACGGCGGGGCTTTATCCGCAACTGAAAGGACTTGACGGCACCAACGCAGCATACGCATCGGTTGCGCCAGTGCTTCTGATTCAGAAAGCAGACGGGCGCTGGGAAAATGCGCACGCCGTGCAGCACGATTTCAATTTCGATATTCAGAACAGCGTTACATGGTCCACCCCAAGCGATAATTGGCTCGACATAAATGGCAATTCTGCCAAAATTCTTTACGAAGATTGCTACGGAACAGATGTTTTTGTGGTAGCAAAACTCGGCAACGAAATTAAACGCGCCAAAGTGAACATTCGCCTCGATGGCGATTTCAGTGCAACCTATATCGACACAAAAACCGACACGGCTTGCTCGGTGGCCGACATCAATTATATAAGTGGTGTAAAACCAACTGGCGGTAATAGTGCAACTTATGTCTATCGCTGGCTCTACACCATCGGCAACGATCCCACCGAGATAGAATTGGTTGTTGATACCACATTCAGTCGGGAAGAGCGCGAATATCTGCCCAAAGTTACCGAGCCAGGCACTTACCACTTCTATCGCGAGGCAAAAGACAACGCTTGCGAGCAGAACTATGTGCGTTCCGACGGTACTTGGACGCTCGTTTTGTTGCCTCCGTTCGAGGCGGGCGCTATCGGAAAACTGCCCGAAATGGCGTTGTGCAATGCAGCCGACATTCCCGAGTTGCAAGACTCGATTGCGGCGACTGGCGGCGATGGAAATATCAGTTACCGTTGGTTGATGGACGGCGGAGAAATCGCTACTGCAACTGCCGCAAACTACACGCCAACTGCCGAACAACTTGCGGACAATCAGCCGCATACCTTTGTGCGCCAGGCCAAAGATGGCAAGTGCAACGATTGGAAAAATTCCGAAAATAGTTTTGTTGTTACGCTGCTGGCCGATTTTGATGCGGGCGCAATCAAAAAACTGCCCGAAACAATTTTGTGCAACGCGTCGGAAATTCCTGCGCTGCAAGATTCGATTTCGGCTTCTGGTGGCGATGGGAACATCAGTTACCGCTGGCTGATGGACGGCGTAGAAATTGCTGGCGCAACGGTCACAAACTATACGCCAACTGCCGAACAACTGGCCGACCATGTACAGCATACCTTTGTGCGTCAAGCCAAAGATGGCAAGTGCAGCGATTGGGAAAATTCCGAAAATAGTTTTGTTGTTACACTGCTGCCCGAATTTACGCCGGGCGCGATTAAGAAATTAGGTTCGTTGGAACTTTGTCCCAATGCGGCAATTCCTACACTGCAAGACTCGATTGCGGCGACAGGCGGCGATGGAAATATCAGTTATCGCTGGTTGATGGACGGCGAAGAAATCGCTAGCGCAACTGCCGCAAACTACACGCCAACTGCCGAACAACTGGCTGACAATCAGGCGCATACATTTGTGCGCCAAGCCAAAGATGGCAAGTGCAACGACTGGCTCAATTCCGAAAACAGCGTTACCATTACGCTGCTGGCGGCGTTCGATGCGGGCGCTATCAAGTCGGTAACCGACGAACTGCTCTGCCTCGATGGCGACCAAACGACACTGCTGGCCGAAAGCGAAACCGCGGCCACAGGCGGCGACGGCAACTACACCTACCGCTGGACGCTCTCGTTCTACGACCAAGCGAAAGAATCGCTGGGCACAGCGACCGTCGAAAACAACGCTGCCACTCTGAACTACGAGTTCGACAAAGCCGAACAGTTGGCGGCCGCCAGTTACCCGATATTCGTAACCATTGCGCGTGAGGCGAAAGACGGTCGCTGCCACGACTCTTGGGAGAAATCGAGCAACACCGCCTCGTACATCATTGCACAAAACGAAGCCATCGGAACTACCATCAGCGTTTGCGAGCGCGACTTCCCCTACACCTACGAGTACGCCTACAATGCGCCATCGAAAGGGGTGAAACAGATTACTTTCGACAATCCCAACGATGTGCAGACCATCGACGACGACGAAACGGCGTGGGGTTGCTTGCGCACAGTAACTATCACGGCCAAAGCCACGCCCACACCAACGGTGGCGATAGTCGATTCGCTGCTCGAAATCTGCGAAGGCGAGAGCGGCAACCTATTTATCGAGATTGAACCGCTGTCGGGTAATCCGACGAAATACAAACTGCTGTTCGACGACAAAGCGTTTGTCAGTGTTACCGAATACACCGACATTCCAGCCGACCGCATTATTCCGATAAAAGCCGTCGGCACGCCGCAACCGCGTATCTACACGGCTTCGCTGCAGTTCTTGGGCGGCACACAGTCGTGCGAGAGCGAGGCGCACCGTTTGGAGATTTCTATTTCGCTCGATGGCTATCTGCATCAGAAATGGAACGATGTGATAGTGGTGAACAACAGCGGCACACTCGAAGGCAAACCGCTCACATTTGTAGCTTATCAGTGGTATCGCGATGGGCAGAAGGTCGAAAAGGCCACGCTGCAACACATCTACGAACCCGACGGTCTGTCGAGCGTCTATTATGCGCTGCTCACTGCCGCCGATGGCACGCGTTACCGCACTTGCGACTTCTACACCGTGAAAAAAGAGGAGAAACAGAACATCGGCATCAAGGTTTATCCTGTGCCTGTGCGCCCGAACGAAGCCTTCGTTGTCGCTCTCGATTTTGCCGACGAACTGCTGACTGGCGGCACGCTCGAAATTCGCAACGCACAAGGCGTGAAACTCTTTGAAACTACATCAGTTACAAACGAAACAACTGTAAATCAAACACTTGCACAAGGTTTCTACTTGGTACGCTTTGTCGATGCCGCAGGCGAAGAACATGCTGCGAAGTTTATTGTTAAGTGAAATAGTAGCAAGATATGAGTAGCAAGAATAGATTTTAAGAGCATAGAATATAGAACATAGACAAAATTAGTGTGAAAGTCTATAAAGTGGAAAGTTTATAAAGTTTTTCATTTGAAGATTTGAAGATTTGAAAATTTGAAGATTGCGATGTTTCGGAACGCGAATAATTCATAATTCTAAATTCTTAATTCTTAATTGACTGTGTGGCTTTTCCCCCTTCGGGGGAAACGGGAAAGGGGGCTACTGCCAAGAAAATG
>CAVKTI010000090.1:0-5856 GCA_963659365.1 Acutalibacteraceae bacterium
CCTTTTCAGACTCACAAAGTTATACGCCTAATCCCCAAGATTTATCGGGTGAGCCGAAATAGTTTTTAGTTAGCAGTGAGCAGTTAGTAGTGAGAAGTGGTGCGGCAGAGCCGTAATTTCAAATTTCAAATTTCAAATTTCAAAATTTCAAATTGTAGGGACGCACCGAGTGCGTCCGAGAAAAATAAATAATGAACAATGAATAATGAATAATAATTGAGGTTTTCGGTATCCGAAAACCTGAAACTTTTCAACGACCAATCAACTGATCAACCAATCAACCAATCAACCAATCAACTGATCAACCTAATCTGAAATAACTTAAACCAATTTAACAATGAAAAAAAACATTTTTGGAGTTGCCGCACTGGCAACCGTGATGTTGGGCTTCGCATCGTGCAATAGCGCACCGAAAGCCGATTTAGAAACCGAAAACGACACGCTCACCTACTGCTATGGCGTTAGCACCACACGCGGTCTGCGCGACTATCTCGTTCGCCTCGATGTCGATTCGACGCAGATGGATGCCTTTATCAAAGGCTTCTTGAAAGCCACCAAAGAGTTGAGTGCCTCCGAAAAAGCCGAGATGGTCGGCATGCAGATTGGCCAACAGGTGGTCGATCAGATGATGCCGCATTTCAAAAACCTGATTGAGACCAACGACTCGGCCGCTATCTTCAACGAAGATGCCTACTTGGCTGGCTTCATCGCTGGACTCACCGAGGACGACCAAATCAAAACCGTCGACGAGGCAATCACCTACATCGACGAAGCCAAAGAACGCCAAGAACTGAAAAAATATGGCGCTTGGAAAGCCGAAAACGAAGAGTGGCTCGCCACTAACGCCGAAAAAGATGGCGTGGTTACGCTGCCCAGCGGCTTGCAGTACGAGGTGTTGAAAGCAGGCAAAGGCGCAGTGCCAACCGCCGAATCGCGCGTGAAAGTGCACTACCACGGCACACTCATCGACGGCACGGTGTTCGACAGTTCGGTCGAGCGCAACCAACCCGCTGTGTTTGGCGTAAGACAGGTCATCGCTGGCTGGACCGAAGCACTGCAACTGATGCCCGTTGGGGCTAAATGGCGGCTCTATATTCCGCAGAATTTGGCCTACGGCTCGGCCAACCAAGGCAAAATCAAACCCTATTCGACCCTGATTTTCGATGTAGAACTGCTCGATATCGAAAAATAATCGGTCAGCAAACCCAACACAAGAAGCGTTCTGTCAATAGGACGCTTCTTTTTCTTACGCGCCTCGCCGTTTTTTTTGTAATTTTGCGTTACGATTAGTAGCAAGTAGCAAGTAGCAAGACTTCAAATTTCAGATTTCAAATTTCAGATTTCAGATTTCAGATTTCAGATTTCAAATTTCAAATTTCAAATTTCAAATTTCAAATTGATGGATTAACCAAATAATCAAATCTGCAAATCAACAAAAAGGACATGGCGTGCCGCGTCCCTACTTTTCAAACTTTCAAACTTTCAAACTTTTCACACTTTATAAACTTTCAACTAAAGAAATGAATCCTTACATCGTTACAATCGTTATGTTGGTCTGCTCCAACTGTTTTATGACTTTTGCGTGGTACGGCCACCTGCGCACCATGGGCGACAAAGCGTGGTGGGTGGCAGCCTTGGTCAGTTGGGGCATCGCGCTGTGCGAATACCTGATAATGGTGCCCGCCAACCGCATCGGCTACACCGTTTATACGCTGCCGCAACTCAAAATTATTCAGGAGGTTATCACGCTCTCGGTGTTCGTGCTGTTCTCCGTTTTCTACATGCACCAGTCGCTCAAACTCGACTATCTGTGGGCGATGCTCTGCATGATTGGCGCCGTCTATTTTATGTTTAGAAACTGATAAAAATCCCCGAACCATGAAAAAGCAAACGACATTGACCATTCGCCTCGACGAGGAGTTGAAGGACGAATTTGCGGCACTCTGCAAAAAGTTTGGCATGAGTGTTACCACCGCATTTAGCATCTATGTGCGCGCTGTGGTACGCAACCGCTGCATTCCGTTCGAAATTGCCGACGACACGGCCGAAATCGAGCAATCCACGCCAGTGCGCAACAACAAAAAAGGCAATGCGCAAATCCAAGAACTGACCTCGAAATTGCTTGGCGCAATCGGGCGTGGCAGCAACAACACCAGTGCCAGCGGCAAAAAAGAGCGCAGCAAAAAGTCGGCAAAACGGACAAAATAAGCCAAAAATCACACATTTTTGTGATGAAATTTTGTATGTACAATGTACTGCTGTTGTATGTACAATGTATGTCATTTTGCAGTCGAAATGATAGCAATTTGCAGTCAAATTTGCATAATTTTGCGGGGCGCAGGTCTGTACGATTTGCACTTTTTTTGTATGTGGTGTGAGAAAAAACTTTTATCTTTGCTGCGCAATTCAAAAATAGAAATTTATGGAACAGGAGAGAAAACATTTTCTTGATTATTTCGAAAATTCGATTCGCACCAACTGGAATGCGCCTGCGTTCGACGACTACGGCAGTGATGTGGCTTTTACCTACGGCGAAATGGCCGAAAAAATAGCCCAACTGCACACCATGTTCGAGAGTCTTGGCTTGCAAAAAGGCGACAAGATTGCGCTCTGCGGCCGCAACAGTTCGATGTGGGCGATAAACTATTTAGCCACAATCAGTTACGGCTGCGTGGCGGTTTCGATTTTGTGCGATTTCAGTGCCGAAAGCATTCAGGCGCTCGTCAACCACAGCGATGCGAAACTCTTTTTGGTGGGCCCTGTGGTGTGGAAGTCGCTCACGCCTGCCGAAATGCCGAATCTGCAGGCTATCGTGTCGATCGAGGACTCGTCGTTGCTCGAATCGCGCAGCGAAAAGACCACGGCAGCATTCAACGGCTATATGGCGACCTACAAAGCCAAATATCCGAACGGTTTGACACCAGAACTCGTTAAGTATGAGCGTTTTACGCCCGAAACGCCGCTGCTGATAAACTACACATCGGGCAGCACAGGCGACCCCAAAGGCGTGGTGCTCAGTTGGCGCAGCATCGACTCGAATATGCAGTTTAGCCAAGAGAAAATTCCGAACAGTTCGGCCGACCGCCTGCTGTCGATGTTGCCGATGGCGCACATGTTCGGCCTCGCCATCGAGGTGATGTACCAAGTGGCTGGCGGCACGCACATCACGGTGTTGAACAAAACGCCGTCGCCTGCGGTGCTGATGAAAGCCCTCTCCGATGTGCACCCTTATATGATGTTGGTGGTGCCGTTGGTCATCGAAAAGGTGTTCAAATCGAAAATTTTCCCCGTCATTCACAAACCGCTGGTGCGCGTGCTTTGGTACACGCCAGGCATCAATCGCATTCTGCACAAAAAAGTGTACGAACAGTTGATGAACGCTTTCGGCGGCAATCTGCGCCACCTGATTATTGGCGGTGCAGCGTTGAATCACGAGGTAGAAAACTGCTTGAAAGCGATAAAATTCCCATTCACCGTGGGTTACGGCATGACCGAATGCGGACCGCTGGTTTGCTACGAACATTGGCAGAATTTCAAACACCGCTCGTGCGGCAAGCCTGTCGATAGAGTAGAGGTGCGCATCGATTCGGAAAATCCGCAGCGCAAAGTGGGCGAAATTCTTGTCCGTGGCGACAATGTGATGCTTGGTTACTACAAAAACGAGGTGGCCACCAAGGCTATTTTCACTGCCGATGGCTGGATGCGTACAGGCGACCTCGGCGTGATGGATAAACAAGGCAATCTGTCGATTCGCGGCCGTTCGAAGAGCATGATTCTCGGTCCTTCGGGACAAAATATCTACCCCGAAGAGATCGAAGGCAAATTGAACAATATGCCGTATGTGGTTGAATCACTGGTAGTTGACCGTGAAGGAAAACTCACGGCGCTCATCTATATCGACGAGGAGCAGGTGAAAAAAGATATGCCCAACAAGACGATAGAGGCGTTTTTGGAAGAGACTCGCCAGCGCGTAAATCGGCTATTACCAGTTTTCTGTCGCCTTTCGGCCATGGAGCAAGTAACCAAAGAGTTCGAGAAAACCCCGAAACGCAGTATCAAACGTTTCTTGTACAAATAAATCAAAAACGGTTGCGAAAGCAGCCGTTTTTTTTTTTTTTGAACTATAGGTCGTTTTTTTTGGGCATTAGAGTAAACTCTTAAGTGGATTTCTATAAATTGTCTTGTAGTGATTTTTGATTTTTGGGCTAACAGATGTTTGGCTTGAACGAAAGCGCAATGCGGTGGCATTGTAATTGAGTGAAAATCAAAGAGATGCAGCCAAAAAACAAAAAGCGCACAAAAGTATTCAGAAATTCAACATTTGTTAATTTGATTACGAAATGGGAAATTTATAGAAATCCCCTTAACATGAAAAAGCAGAAGTCATTGATTGGTTCCTGCCCTACACATCCCTACTTTCGCACTTAAAGAATGTAGTGCGAACTGATGGATTCGTTGTTGTTGATGCTCGAGATGGTGTTGGCGAAGAGTTCGGCGATGCTTACCACGCGCGCTTTTGGGCAGAGTTTGGCATCGAACGGAATAGAGTCGGTGAAGATGATTTCGGTCATTTTCGAGCGCATGATGTTTTCGGCGGCTTGCCCCGACATCACTGGGTGCGACACGATGGCGCGCACGCTTTTTGCACCGTTGGCCATCATTAGGTCGGAAGCCATGCAGAGTGTGTGGGCGGTATCTACAATGTCGTCCACGATAATCACATCTTTGCCCGCCACATCGCCGATAATGCGCATCTGCGCCACCTCGTTGGCACGCTCGCGCGTTTTGTGGCACACTACCAGCGATGCGCCGAGGTGTTTGGCATACGAATTGGCGCGTTTGGAGCCGCCCATATCGGGCGAGGCGATGGCCAAATTGGTCAATTTCATGCTCTGAATGAGCGGAATGAATATGGTGGAGGCGTAGAGGTGATCGACGGGTACATCGAAAAAGCCCTGAATCTGCTCGGCGTGCAAATCCATGGTGATGACACGATCAACACCCGCTTTGCTCAGCAGGTCGGCAATGAGTTTCGCACCAATCGACACGCGCGGCTGGTCTTTGCGGTCCTGCCTTGCCCAGCCAAAATAGGGAATGACGGCGGCGATTTTGTCGGCCGAGGCGCGTTTGGCGGCATCGATCATCAGCAGCAGTTCCATCAGATTGTCCGACGGCGCAAAAGTCGATTGTACCAGATAGACATAGCGTCCGCGCACGGTCTCCTCGTAGGTAACGGCAAACTCACCATCGGCAAAGCGCATGGTTCGCATTTGTCCCAATTCGCAGTCCAAGTGGCGGCAGATTTTTTGCGCGAGATACTGGCTGCTCGTTCCCGAAAAAATTTTGAAAGGCAAGTTTTGCATAGGATTTTTTTGTAATTAAAAGTCCTTTGTTCTGTTTTGCAAAGTTACACATTTTTGGCGACAAATTTCGCGATGCGTTGCTTTTTTAGCAAAAAAATGTTCTTTTTTGCGATTTCGTAAAAAAGTATTATATTTGCAAACACGATGAATGCAATTTTTAGCGATAGTGATGCAGTGCAGAAGGCGGCGTTTGGTTTGCCTCTGTTTTGGGTATGTAACTCGCTAAATATCAGTATTTTACCCCCCCCCCCCATATATGTCCTTGTAGCATAAACGGCTGGCTTTTAGCACTGCCTGCTATCATCTCTTTTTATTCGGACGGATTTTTATTCGGCCGTTTTGGGCGTGTGTGTGGATATTTGGATGCGTAATAACTTTTAGGTTTGATGATATTTTAACAAAAATAACCTTTAAATTTTTATTGCTATGATTAATCTTGAAAAAGGACAGCGCATCAGCATGGAGAAAGGTCTCTCGCTGGTAGGTGTAGGTC
>CAVKTI010000091.1:0-5231 GCA_963659365.1 Acutalibacteraceae bacterium
AAAGATATTTTTTTTCAAAGTTTTTAGTAAAAAACTGATTCCTCACCGATTTCGAGTAGGGAAAGATGAAAAGAGAAAACATCATTGTATGGAAATATAATGGAATTGTGAGTATTTTGGAGAGATCGAGTAGTTGAAAGAATGAGGACGAGAGGTAACGCCCAAGGGAGGGGAAACCCCCTCCCGCCGAGGGCGCGACAAACGAAAACACAACACACAAAATAAAGACAAATGTTCAACCCAAACCAAACAAAATCCGTTTTTTGGCTCACCCTCTTTTTGGGCGCAGCCATCATCTGCTTCATCGTTTGGAGCGGAAATAAAAAAGTAAAAGAACTTGCCGCCGTTGCCCAAAAGGCGACAAACGCAAAAAGCAAACTGACCGTCAAAACTGACGAAAAGGTGCAACTGACCAAGTAACAAAAACAAAACTCTAACATTCAACATCAAAGAAAATGAAAAAAGAAGTAAACATCTCAAACCGCGCCATCGGCCCCGTGGCCTCTGTATCGTACAAAGGCATGGCTCGTCGTCGCAACAACAAAGCAACGGGCGGTGAAGAAGTATCGATTACCGACATGCTGAACGAGAACCAGCGCGGTACGACCATTCAAGTGTCGCTCAAAAACACTTCGGCCGAAGACAAAGTGTTCGCCATCTACCCCGGCCGCCTTTCGAGCGTGGCAGAAATCAACCGCTATGCAGGCATCTCTGTCGATGCTATCGCACGCGAGGGCGTTATCAAAGACGCTGCCGACCAAGCCATCGCCACCTGCTCGTCGAAGACGCTCAATTTGGCGCAATCGTGGATCAAAGACCACCCCATGCGTTTCTGCCGCGTGAAATTGCAGACCGACAACGAGGAACAGTTCAGCAAAGAATTTGGCGTTGCCACCTTTGAACTGGGCAAAACCACTGGCTCGCGCACCATTCGCCCGATTGAACACATCTCGCCCGACCAACTCCGCAACACACTTTGCGAAATCGAGGTGTCGCTCCAACTCGACGACGCCACCGTATTCTTCGCCGAAGTGGCAGCAGGCCGCTCGCTCGACCTCTCGCTGCAAGTCGTTACCGAGATGAACAGTGCAATGGCACTGAGCGACATCGTCAAGAAACTCGAAGACTAAAACGACAAACTCATGGAGAATAATCGTCAATTGTTACGCGCTTACTTCATGGCTATCTTGCCCTTCTGCGACAGAGATGAATTGCAATCTCTGTTTGCAGACTGCGGCTACAAAGATGTAACCGTTATTACCGCCGCCGACTGCGTAAAAGCATACGACGAATGTGGTAAAATGTTCTACATGCCTTTCGGCCGTATTGCAGTGCGTGCCTACGAAAGCCCGCAAATGGAAGCCTACAAAAGAAGCATCGGAATAAACGACGACGAAGAAGAGGAAGTGATGAACAAAGCCACAAGCGGAAAAGAAAGTACGCTGACCGACCAGGAAAAACAGCAATATGCGCTGCAATGGGGAGGAATTGTCAGCGGACTGCTACAAAGCGGTTTTAATGCCTTTGGCAAAGGAAACGACTCTACTGCAAACAATCAAGTAGTAACGCCCAACCCATCGACCAACACAGGCAACAACGGCGGCAACAGTGCCGCAAGCCCAAGTTGGCTCATGCCAGTGCTTATTGGCGGTGGTGCGCTTGTAGCAATAGTTCTAATTCTCGTCGTTGCACGCAGAAAGTGATTGAAAGGTTATAAATGGTTGAAAGAGGCTCGCTCCGACTGTGAGCGGGCTTTTTTTCTGAAACAAAAAAAGAGAAAACACAATGAGATTCAGATATGTAAATAAATCCGATGGCGAAATGGCCGACACACCGCTGGCGGCTAACCGCGCAACGGCCACCATTTACATAAACCCGACACTTTATCGGAAACTGACCAAGTTCCAAAAGAAATTTTGGCTGTGGCACGAAAAAGGGCACATCGTACTGAACACCAACAACGAGATAGAGGCCGACAACTATGCGTTTGACCGACTGGCAGGCACAGAGTTCCGTTCGCTCAAACAGATGATTGAAGCCGCCGAGGGGCTGCTCGATTCGCGCAACGAATACCACCAAGAGCGTATCGACAACCTCTATCAGCGCGCCATCGACTGGGACAAAGCAAACCCCGAACTCGACAAAGCCATCAGCAATAAAACACAACGCGCACAGATACAGGCCAACATGTTCACCGACTTTGCCAATATGCTGGGACTATACACCATCAGCGGCGTGCAAGCAGGGTCGAGTTCTACCGTAGAGGGAGCAAAAACAACTGCCACCACAAGCGCACTTTCGACAGGAACAATCGCCATCATCGGCATTATCGCTATACTACTACTCCGAAAATGATACAGAAACTTAACACCGAAGAATACTTGCGCGCTACTGGCGAAGAGGCAGCAAGCGCAGCAGACGCAGGCGGCGGCGCAGGCGGATACGGCGGCGGATACGGCGGCGGATACGACTTTGG
The DNA here is from genome assembly GCA_963659365.1 of Acutalibacteraceae bacterium. Taxonomy (GTDB): domain Bacteria; phylum Bacteroidota; class Bacteroidia; order Bacteroidales; family Paludibacteraceae; genus W0P28-013. The sequence goes on from CAVKTI010000091.1 coordinate 2,477, forward strand.
GACACTCTGGCAAGAGATTACCAACGGCATCGGCCATATCGTGCAGAGCATAACAAACGGTATGCAGGTGCGCGGCAAAACCGACCAGATAATCACCTACGCCGAACTGGAAAAGCACAACATACGCTACGGCCTGATGAACAATGTGCTGAACAAGACAAAATCGAGTTCAACAGGCTTTACGCTGATTGTGGTGCTGGTGCTGGGCGGACTACTGGCAGCAGCCATCTATGTAGCAAAACAGCAAAAAAAATAGGACAAAATGACTGACACAAAAGAAGCAATCAAAGACCAATCGCTCTCGAAATCGAAAAAGGGCGGAATAATTGCCGTTGCCACGCTTGCAGCGATTGTGGCAGCATGGTTCATCACAAAAAAGTACATCAAAAAACAATAAACCAACTATGGCACTCACTACAAAACACATCTCGGCATTGCAGGGAAACCCATCGACCTTTTGGAGCAACGACGACGGCACCACATGGTATCGTACCAAAGCCGAAGCCGAAAAAGGAGCGGGAAAAAAGGTAAACCCCGACGAATATGTACATACAAAATCGTTTTGGGCGCAAAACAGAAAAACCATTCTCACCTGCTTGGCCATCGCCACTATACTCGGGTTCGGATTCTTCCTATACCGAAAGGGAACGCTGGCACTCATCATGAAAAAGTAGAACCACGAAAAAAAATACAACTATGGACAAATTCAAAACCGCCGACGACTATATACTGAAAGCAAGTGGGACAACGGGAAAAATCTCAGAACCTGATGAAAACGCCCCCACCAAAGAACAGGCCATCATCAACTTGCAAAACAGTGTCTATTCGCTACAAAAAGACCTTATCAGTACAATAAAAAAACTGAAAGACAAATACGGTGCAGATGCAACAACAGGCAAGGAAGAAGAGGTGGCAGCAGCAATGGGAATAACCAAAAGCACCTGCACAACCACCACCAAAACCGAAAGCCCCAAAGGCTATCTCGACCTCGAAAAACCACAAATCGCTATGCTGGTAGCCGTCGCTGCATTGCAGTTGCTGGGGCTTATCATCGTATGCTCAAAACTGAAATAGACAATGCTAAAAGAACTTTTAATAGTGGGGTTGGGGGTTGTGGCTTACAAAATGTACACCAACGACAAAGAAACTGTGGCACAACAAGAGGCAGAAGCGCAAGCCGAAGCCGAAAAAAAAGCAGCAGAGCAAAAACAACAACAGCAACAGCAGATGCAAAAAAACTTGGCAACATTGCAAAGTAACAGTGCCGCACGCAGTTTGGCACTAACATTTGCAAGCGTTGCAAAACACCCAAACTATAAAAATCTCGACCAAAAAAATGCGTGGCGTAATACGACAACACTCTCGAAAGAGGACTGGCCTGCATTCAAAAAGGCACTCGAAGACATGGGGGCAGAGTCGTACCAAACACGCTACGACTATTTCAAAAAATGGTCGGGTGGAAGAACTGGCAGCGCAATAGGGCGTGGATTTAACAACAAAGCCTACGACGGCTACCGCGACGCACTGGCCGAACGGCGTAATTGGTAACAGACAAAAACAGAAACAACAATGATAAAAGAACTACCCATAAAAACCATTATCATATCGGTGGCTACGCTGGTGCTGGCTATCGTGTTTGTAGTGGTGATAGTGAAATATGCCAAAAAGGCAAAAGAGTTTGTGCAAGAAAAGGTGCAGGGCAGAGAACTCGAAAAAGAGATTGAAAACAACGACACCTCGTTCACGCCCGCACAACTCAACGCCTACGCCACTACGCTATTCTACGCTATGGAGGGCGTTGGCACCAACGAAACAAAAATATACAATGTTTTCTCGCAAATGAAAACACGCTCCGATGTGCTGGCTCTGGTAAAAACATACGGCATAAAAGACTCGATGAACCTGAACCAATGGATTACATCGGAACTGACAAGCAGAGAACTGAAAAAACTCAACGAAATTATCGCCAACAACGGCATCGATTATCAATTCTAAAAACAACACTACACTATGAAAACAACAGCAAAAATAACACTGGCAACAACCATAGCCATAGTTATAGGCTTGGCCGCCAGTCTTGGCTTTTATATCACAAAAAACTACTTGAAAAAAAGAGATACAGCCAAAGAAAACGGAGCAGATTCTATTGCCGAATACAAAGAGGCAGAAGAAGCATACAACAAAATGAAAAGCCAACAGATAATCCATCAAATGGTATGTAGAACACCCGAACAAGAAGAAGCCGAAAAAAAAGCATGGATAAAAAATTATCTCACAGAAAAAAGAGATAAAAAAATAAATGATACACTGACAAAAATTCAAGAAACAGAATCATGAAAAAAGGAGCAAAAATAGCATTGGCATCGCTACTGATTACTGGTGTAGCGGCAGTCATCTTTTTCGTTGTAAAACGAAACAAGAAAGCCAGCACGCAAACCACCGCCAGCGGCACCGCCGCCAGTGGCAGCAGCACCACCAGCAGCAACAAAACCACCACACAAACAAGCGAGTTCCCGCTGAAAAAGAACGCCAGCGTGAAACGCGACATTGTGAAACAGTTGCAGGAACTACTGAACGAAAAAATCAGTGCACTGATACCGCCCTGTGTGCCATACGCCGCCGATGGAACACCAATAACAGCACTCAAAGTGGACGGCTACTATGGCGACAAAACCGCCGCCGTGGTGAAATACTACTTCAACAACGACGGCAACGAAGTAACCGAAGCAATGTTTAACGAACTGCGCGATGGCAA
>CAVKTI010000092.1:0-4965 GCA_963659365.1 Acutalibacteraceae bacterium
GCGGTTTTGGTTTCGGCGTCATCAAACTCGCTTTCGCTCAAACAGTGATGACGCTCTCTCGAAACACAAAACCTGATTTTTGACACTCGCCGCCCAATGCCGTGTCGGAATCAAAAACGCCTGTAAAATCATGATTAGTAATTGGGCAATTAAAAAGTCTATGCTCTATATTCTATGTTCTTAAAATCTATTCTTGCTACTCACATCTTGCGACTGAAAAATTGAAATTTGAAATCTCAATTACTCTGCGGTAACATTGGGATTGATTTTGCGTACCAAGCCTTGCAGCACGGTGCCGGGACCGAGTTCTTTGAAATAGTCGGCACCGTCGGCAATCATATTCTGCACGCTTTGCGACCAGCGCACTGCGCCCGTCAGTTGGGCGATGAGGTTGGCTTTTATCTCGTCGGGGCAGGTGTGCGGCTGCGCATCGAAATTTTGGTAGATGGGGCAAATGGGTGCGTGAAACTCGGTGGCGCGAATGGCGGTTTCGAGTTCGGCGCGTGCTGGCTCCATCAACGGCGAGTGGAACGCTCCGCCCACAGCCAGTTTGATGGCGCGTTTGGCACCTGCGGCTTTCAACTTTTCGCACGCCTCGTCGATGGCTTCTACTGCGCCCGAAATGACCAGTTGTCCGGGACAATTATAGTTGGCTGGAACGACTATTCCGTCGATTGTTGTCAAAATCTCCTCGATTTTTTCGTCAGGCATGGCGATGACGGCCGCCATCGTGCCAGGCTGTTTTTCGCAGGCTTTTTGCATGGCTTGTGCGCGCGCCGACACCAGTTTCAGACCGTCGTCGAACGAGAGTGCGCGGGCGGCTACCAATGCCGAAAATTCGCCTAACGAGTGGCCGGCGACCATATCGGGCTGGAAACTATCGCCCAAGACCAACGCCGAGATGACCGAGTGCAGAAAAACGGCGGGCTGCGTTACTTTTGTCTGGCGCAAATCCTCGTCGGTGCCAGCAAACATCAAATCGGTGATGCGAAAACCAACTATTTCGTTGGCTTTTTCGAACAAACTTTTGGCCAGCGGCGACGACTCGTAAAGGTCTTTGCCCATACCGACAAATTGCGCGCCTTGACCGGGAAAAACAAATGCTTTCATATCTTTCAAAATGTTTTGGTTATCAAATAACCGACAAAGATAGTCAAAATACGCCAATTTGCCGCTCGTTTGCGCCGTTTAGTTATTAACAACGGCTTTTTAGGCGCACAAAATCACCTTCAAACCAGCGTGTTGGCAGCGAACGGCGAGCGCAGCATTGTTTTTTGGCACTAGATAGAAATCGGCTTGCGGCAGTGCGCAAGTGAGCGGGTCGGCACAGACGAATGTGGCGTTGGGCAGGTTGTAGTGGCTGCAAACGGCGATTTTCGTGGCATCGCTGTCGATACCGACAATGGTGCGTCCATCGGCGAGCAGTGCCAACATCAACGCTTCGGGCGCGTAGCCGCACGCCAGTTGCGCCACCGTGGCTGTGCGCGGAATCTGCCTATCGAGAGCGGCAAAATAGTGTTCGCGCTGCGCTTTTAGACAGAGTTGCAACTCGGTTTGTGTCTCTTTGTAGAGCAGTCGATGCCGCCACTCTGCCCTGAAATAGGCATTTTCGGGCGTATTGTATCGATCGCAAAGCAGGTCGTACTGTTGTTGCAGATAGATTCTGAATTTTTTGCTGCGTTCTTGGTAAGTCGTGCCAAAAGTCGTATCGTTGTAAGCCACGCGCGGCAGCACTTTCAGCACCGAACGCCCTGGTTTCACGAGCAACGGCTGGCGTTTCGACAGAATCATGCCATTGCCATAAACGGCGATGGGTAGAATATCGAGTTTGTGCCGTTCGGCCAGCAGAAACGCGCCTTGATGAAAGCGATGCACTTTCAGGTCGGGCGAGCGCGTGCCTTCGGGGAAAATCAGCACCGAATAGCCTTCGGCAATGCGTTGTGCCACCGTGCGGTCGATGTGTTCAACGCCCTGCTCGGAGTGCATGTAGCCCGCCATACGCACCGACCAGCCGAAAAATGGCGAGTGCCACACATATTTTTTGGTGATAACGACCAATTTCGGCACCATACCGATGATGGCTGTGAGGTCGATAATCGACTGGTGATTGGCGATGATGATGGCTGGTTTGTCGAATGTTTCGCCGCCGCGATCAACGCTATTGCGCACATCGGGAACGCAGTGGTGTGTGCAGTAAAGCACCACACGCACCGTGCGGCACATCATGCGGCGTTTCCAGCGTCTGGTCGATGGAATTATCAGCAAAATGACGATGATAAATTGCGTTAAAATGCAGAGTATCAGGAAAATAGTGAAAACATAGGCGGTACGCAGCAGGTCGCTCACAGCCACAGGCCAACCGCCTTTCGAGGCAGGCCAAGTAACCAACCAGCGGAACAGCAGCGGCTGCAAAATATACGACACAAACACCACCACCAAAATGCCCAACAGCGACACCAACGCCAACGAATGCACCGCTGGGTGGCGCGCAAAAAGCAGTGCGCCCATGCCGATAACGGTCATCAGCGACGAGAAGAAAATGGCGTTTTTGTGCGCTGGCAGTAGCGGTTTCCCTTCGCGGTATTCGCTGCGCAAACCATCGAGTACGAAAATGCTGAAATCGTCGCCAATGCCGAAAATGAATGTCGAAAGAATGATATTGACGATGTTGAATTCGATGCCGAAAATGGCCATAAAGCCGAGAATGATGAACCAACTGACAAACATCGGCAGAAAAGCGAGCAACGCCAGCACCAAATGGCCATACGAAATCAGCAGCACGCCAAATATCAGCAGCGACGAGATGGCGAGTATCAGGTTGAAATCGTCGTTGATGGAGCGCGCCACCTGCCCGATGAAATAACTTTGGTCGATGATGGCCGAAGTTTCGGCAACTTGCGCATAGAGGTCGGGCTTTTGTGCGTCTGCCAGCCAAACTTGCGTGAGCAGCAGCGTGGTCGTGTCGCTCTGCTCTACCAAACTCGAAAATGCCAACGGCTGCCCAGCAGATTCAGACAAAAGATTGTGCGGCGCGTAGTTTTGCCCAATAATTTCGAAAAATGGGTCGAAAGCATCGCTTGCAAAGCCCACTTTTTGAGCCGATTGGCGCAGTTGTGCGGCAATTTTTGCCCGTTTTTCGGCCGAAAAATAGGCGTTCCAGCGTGCAATGCGCTCGGTTTGCACGCTGATGGTCGGCAGAAAGTCGGCGGCCGACATATATTTTTGCACCGTCTGCGAATCGCACGCCGCATGCAAAATGGCGTTGGTGACAGCGTAGTCGGCAACGGCTTTTTCGGCGTTTCCGCTGTGCGACACAAGCAGAATCGACATATCCTCGTCGGGGCGGTTGTGGAGGCGTTTTCCAGCATTTTCGAGGTGCGGCGGTCGGTAACTGAGTTGCATCATGTCGTAGTTGAAACGCACATCGTTGCAAGTGAAGAGCGCAACAATGGTAACCACCGCCAAACCGCCTATCAACCAGCGATTGCGGTCGTAGGGGTAGGAGTTTATCTTGTCGATAATGCGCATGGCGCGCCGTTTGGTTTGGCCGCCGCCCGCCGTCAGAAAATGCGGCAGGAAAATGAGGCAAAAGAGTGTTGTTCCCACCAAGCACAAGGCGGCAAACAGCCCAAAATCTTGCAACAGCGGCGAACTGGTGAACTGCAACCCAACAAATGCGCCAATGGTGGTGATGCTGCCGATGGTGAGCGGATAGGTCAGTTCGGCAATGACCTGCCGTGCGTTGCTGCTATGCTCGGCGTGCGAAATGACATGCACCGAATAACTCAACGCCACGCCCAAAACCACCGCTCCTGTGCCAATGGCGATGGCGGAAATCTGCCCTTGCGCCAAATAAATGCACGCCGCAGCGAACAGTGTGCCATAAACCACAGGCAAAATCAGCAAGAAAATGGTTCGTTTCCGCCTGAAAGCCAGCAAGATAAGCACAACAATGACCAGCAGTGCCACATTGACAGTAACCATCAAATCGCGCTGAATTTGCCGCGCATTATAGGTGGCGATTATCGGCACGCCGTAGCACTCGGCTGCGATATTTTCGGAGTTCACCTGCGCCAAACTCTCCTCGATGGCGGTGGTCAGTGCGTCGTTCAGCGGCGATGCATTGCTGCCGTCCTGCGAATCGATAAAGAGAAAAAGCGTTTTGAAATCGTCGGAAAAGAGGCGGTCGTCGTAGATAGCAAATCCGTCGAACTGATTGAAATTCTGCAATTTAGCGAGCGTGCGACTGCCCAACCCGAAGGGATCGCGCAGCACAATGTCCTGCACACCAACGCTCATCGGCGAGAGTAAATCGCGGTAATTTTCGGCCATGCGCTCGTCGCAAACCTGCGGCTGCAAAAGGCTGTCGAGCGCGGCGTAATCGACCGAATCGAGAAAAACAGGCAGATTGCGATAGATGAAATTGATGGTGTTGTCCACCACCGACACATCGATTTGCGCATCGAGGTTGAGAATGTGCGCTGAATCGGTGCGCTGCCACAATTCCGCCTCGAAAGCGTCGGCAGCGTTAATCAAATCGTCGGGCGTAACCTCCTCATTTTCAGCCGAAAACAGCACGATAATGCGGTCTTTTATCTTCAAATTCGCCAAAATCTCCTTGCTGCCGCCCTGCTCTGCACTTTCTGGCACAAAACTGGTGATGTCGGTGTGCAACCGCAGTTGCGCCGCCAGCAGTGCCATCACCACCACCGAAACAAGCATCAGCAGCCACATCAACGCGCGCCGCCGTTCAAAAAAATCGTATATTTTCAGAAAAAAACGAGTCATATTTTTAGTTAGAAGTTAGATGTTAGAAGTTAGAAGTTAGATGTGAGATGTGAGATGTGAGAAGTGAGAAGTGAGAAGTGAGAAGTGAGAAGTGAGGAGTGATGCGGCAGAGCCGCAATTTCAAATTTTATTTGATTTTTGCTCCGCTCGGCATTGCTCAAACGAGTTTGGCACTGC
>CAVKTI010000093.1:0-4935 GCA_963659365.1 Acutalibacteraceae bacterium
TGCCTACTCGTTCTCTCTCTACTAAAAAAACTATCCTGCAATTTGACCTATTGAGAGGTGTCGTGTAAAATTTATCCTGCAATTTGACCTATACGCCAATTTTGGAGCGTTGATTGGTCGTTGAAAAGTTGAACAGTTGATTAGTTGACTAGTTGATTGGGTGATTAGTTTAACGCATTGGCGAAAGTTTGTGCGACAAAAACGGTTCAAGACATCTTGAACCGTATAAATAATTGTGTATCAAAAAGTTACGCCCTATTTTATCCTGCAAATTGACCTATAGGTCAATTTTTCACTTTGCCTACCAGCCAACAAAACAGCATTGGCGACAAGTTGATGAGTCGTATTTTGCGGCAAGTGCGAGGCGAAGCGTGGAAGAGGGAGAGAGGATAGATGCGTTTCTGCTTCAGTTGCTTCAAATACGCACTACGGCTTTCCCCAAAATCGGTGGCGACCATGCCCAACAGCGACACAACAGTAGCCGCCACCATACCACGATACCAGCGTTTATCGACCTTGTCGGCCATCTGTGCCGCGAGAGAATCGACCAACGACAGTTTGTCGTCGAGGAGTTTGCGTTTCTTTTCATAGGAGATGCTTTGGGTTATACTGCCGCGACGCATCAAGTAGTTGTAAACTAGCGTATCGACCGATGTTACACGCTGCGCGCTGGCGAGCAAACGCGGTGTCCAGTCTGTGTCTTCGAAATAGATGCCTTCGGTGAAACGACAGCCTTTTGCCAAGTCGGCACGCATCATAAACTGCCACGCATAGCAACCATAACCCAGCCGTTCCGTCAAAAAAGTCAGCCCATCGGTTACACTGTCCCGATAATCGACAAATGGTTTATGCTCCTTGTATGGCTCGAACGCACGATAGTGCTCATCGACATTCTGATAGTTGAAACGCAGCACATCGAGCCGTTCCGCTGCCATTTTGTCGAGCAATGCGCCTAACACATTCGATTCTAGATAGTCGTCGGAATCGACAAATTGCAGATACTCGCCACAAGCCGCACTGATACCTGTGTTGCGTGCGCTGCTTAACCCTGCATTGGCTTGATGAATGGTGCGAATATGGTTGAATTTAGCAGCATACGCATCGGCAATCGCACCACTGCCGTCTGTCGAACCATCGTCTATCAAAATAATCTCGTAATCAGACGGTTCCAAATCCTGATGCAGCAGACTATCGACACAACGGTGCAAATAGTTCTCGACATTGTATATCGGCACAATGATAGACAGTTTCATCGCAACAGCCTCCACTTTTCCAACTTGAAGAGAACTCGTTCCACAAAATGAACGATCCCCCACAAATGGTACTTTTTCAGTCGAATATACTGAAGCATCGGGAAAGAATAGGTGTCGTAATCGGCCAAAACGGCAGGAGGCAGCACCTGTTCCAAATAAGCACGCCTTTCGCGCTGTATTATCTCCCGATTTTTGTTGCCGCTCTCGCTGATGCCGTTCATATCGAAATGCGTTACATCAATATCGACATAAGTTGCGTTCACTTTGCCCAGCACGATTGTGCGCACATACCATTCCCAATCGGAACAAATTTGCATCGACTCGTTGTAATAGCCAAAAGTGTCGAACAATGCGCGGCGAATATAGGCGCAATCGTGGTTGAGTGTGCCGCAATAGAAATAGAGAAACGATTGCGGCGTGTAGTAGCGACCATCGCCGCAGCGGTCGCGGTTAAAATGCTTCCAATCGCTGGTTTTCAGCATATTGCCGTACATTATGTCGGGATAGTTGGTGCGCTCCAACGCTTCGAGCATACGCGCAGTAACATCGGGTGCAGCCAAGCAGTCGCCCGCATTGAGAATCTGGATATAATCGCCACTTGCCATGCGAATGCCCTTATTCATGGCGTTGTAAATGCCCTTGTCGCGCTCGCTCACCCAATGGCCGATTTTCTCCGTATTGGTCTGCAGATAGTCCGCAGAGCCATCAGTAGAGCCGCCATCAATAATGATATGCTCTATCTCGTTGCGCACCGTCTGCCGCCACACCGACTCGACGGTCTTTTTCAGCCCGCTGCAATCGTTGTAATTGATGGTTATGATAGATAGTTTCATTTTCGTTTATGGGGGTTTGCGTAAAAGAATACCACCACTAATTCATTTCCGAAACGCCGCAAAATTACCGCTTTTCGGAAATATATGCAAGGAAAATTGGATATATCGGTTTATAAAAATCTGCAAATCAACAACAACGGACACACGCAGTGCATCTCTACTTTCTCACTTTTACACTTTTACACTTTCTTACTTTCTTACTCCTACTGCTTGTTCCGAAAATCCATGGGAGAGAGGTGGGTCTGTTTGCGAAAAAAACGGCAGAAATAGGAGGTGTCGTCGAAGTGCAGCGACCGTGCTATCTCCTTGATACTCTGCTCGGTATGAGTCAGGCGGAACTTTATCTCTTCGGTCAGTTGTTCGTTGATAAACTTTTTGGGCGCAATGCCATAAACGCGCCGAATGGCTTTGTTGAGATAATCGGCGGAGATGTTCATCTGGTCGGCATAAAATTCGACGGAACGGTGCTCGCGGTAGTGCTTATATAATAGGGTGAAAAATTTGACGGTGATGTTCCAACTGGAATTTTTGGAGATAGGCATCGTCTTGCCATAGAGCGTTTCCAACTGGTCGTCGATGGCGCGGAATAGGCTGCAACTCAAGGCGGTAACAATCTCGTGTCGAACGCTCTCGCTGGTGTGTAGCACCGCCCAATCTACCACACTCTGCCAACCATCGAAAGCCAACCATTGCGCAGCCGAGAGCCGCAAAATGGGGTGCTGCATCAGAAACTCCCACAGCGACATATTCGAAACTTGATAATAGACCGAATTGAACACCGCTTCGGGCAGCGAGAGATAGTGTGCGGAAAAATGCCCTGAAACGCGCTGTACAGACATAAAAAAGTCGGAAGTAAGAACGCAGAGTTCACCACGCCGCAAAATGTACGGTTTGTGGTTGATGGAGAGGCGCGCACAACCATCGTCGCAGCGCAATAGGACGCAACCATAAGGGTGTATCGTGCGCAACGCCATATTTTGACTATCCAACACGCCAATTTCTATCTGCTGTTCCATCGCATTCTATTTTTGCGCACAAAAATACGCATTTTTTTGCAACTTTCGTGGCGTTTGTCTAGAAAAGTACCATAACTCTCCATTTTTGTCTGCAACACTTCTCATCAGAAAGCAGTAATTTTGCGGCCACAAAAAAATCAGCAATGAAAAAGATTGATTTCAGCAGAGACAAAATTGATTTCGGCACGGGCAAAATCGGGTCGCTGTTTCGTGCGCTGTTTTTCCCGACGCTGGTCGGTATGGCGTTTATGGCTTCGCAAACGCTAGTCGATGGAATTTTTGTGGGGCAAGGCGTGGGGGCGAATGGCATTGCCGCGGTCAACATTGTCGCGCCGCTGTGGATGGTGGTTACTGGCTTGGGATTGATGTTTGGCATCGGCGCATCGGTGATTGGCGGCGTGCATTTGGCCGAAAAAAATGTGAAAGCCGCTCGCATTATTCTGACACAATCGTTTGGCGTGGGCTTTGTCATCACGGCTCTACTTGCGCTGCTCTGCCTCTGTTTCCCGACCACGATTGTCTATGCACTCGGTTGCAGCGAGGCGTTGGAGGCGGCGGCGCTCGACTATCTGCTGTGGTTGGTGCCGGGCATGGCGTTTCTTTTTTGGCAGTGCGAAGGCATGATGTTGGTGCGCCTCGACGGCTCGCCGCGCTACGCCATGCTGATGCAAGTGGTCGGTGCCATCACCAACATTGTGCTCGACTGGGTGTTCATTTTTCCACTTGGCATGGGCGTGAAAGGCGCAGCCATCGCCACTTCTATCGCATGCGGTGTGGGCGGCATTATGTCGCTGGCCTATTTCGTCTGGTTCTCTTCGACGCTGAAATTCTACCGCCTGAAAGCAAGCATCACATCGCTATTGCTCACGCTGCGCAACTTGTGGCACATGGCACGCATCGGTTTTGCCACATTTCTCACCGAAATAGCGATGAGCATCACCATCGTGATTGGCAATTTTCACTTTATGGCGATGTTGCACGAAGAGGGCGTGGCGGCCTACGCTGTGGTGTGCTACCTGTTTCCAGTCATCTTTTCTATCAACAATGCGGTGGCACAAGCCGCACAGCCGATTATCAGTTACAATTATGGCGCAAAATTGGACAAACGCGTGTCCGAAACGCTGCATCTATCGCTGCTGACGGCCGTTGCGTGCGGCATTGTTGTGATGCTGACGCTGATTGCCTGCGACGAAACGATTGTCGGGCTATTTTTGCGCGCCGAAGAGCCCGCTTACCAAATAGCGATTGATGGGCTGCCGTGGTTTTCGACCTGCTCCATATTTTTCGCGCTCAATGTGGCATTCATCGGCTACTACCAAAGCGTAACAAACGCCAACCGCGCCATGACCTACACCCTACTGCGTGGCGTTGTTTTTCCTGTAGCCGCCTTCACGCTTTTGCCGCAATTCGTCGGAACAATCGGTTTGTGGACTGCCATTCCCGCTGCCGAACTGGCTACGCTACTGATTATCAGCGTTTTGCAACTCCGAAAGTAGAATATCGCGCAAGGAAAAATGTTGATTCAAAACAACTTCTTGTTGCACGAAATTTTGTTGAAGCGTTTATTCGGTGATTCAATAACTCAATAATTCAATAATTGACAATGTAGGGACGCACCGAGTGCGTCCGAGAAAATTAACAATAAAAAATGAACAATGAATAATATTCGCAGCCTTTCAGCTACCGACAATTCTTAAATTCTGAAACTCTGAAATAACAAAGATGCGTGGCTTTCCCCCGATAGGGGGAAAAGCGGCTCACCCGACAAATCTAGGGGGGAGTTTTTGTTTTTGAGATAAAAGTCCTACCTTTGTTGCATGAATAATCAAGGAC
>CAVKTI010000094.1:0-4818 GCA_963659365.1 Acutalibacteraceae bacterium
ACGAGCAGACCGCACAATGTGGCAACCGACTGTTTGGCTGCGATGCCTGCCTCGACGCCTGTCCGTGGAACCGCCGCGCACAAGCCAACCACACGCCCGAACTGCAACCCTCGGATGCGCTTTTTGCCACAGACTTCACAAAAATAACCAACGGCGACTTCAAACGCCTGTTCAAACATTCGCCCCTGCAACGCGCTGGTTACAAGAAAATTAAGCAGATGGCCGAAAAAATTGCTGGGCGACAGCGTTGAACCCCACAATTTGACCTATACGCCGCTAATCACACCCCTATTCTCCACAAAACCGACGAGGGCGGACGAAGCACCAACTACGAACTTGTGCCATAACAAGTCAAGAAACAACCCAAACACCGCCGCCAATTCTTAATTCAAAATTCATAATTCTAAATTGTTTCCAACCCCACCCGAAAAACTATCGTTTTTCTCGTCCCCTTGCAAAGGGGACGAGCGAAGCGGAGGGGTTGAAAGCCAAATCAACAAAAAGGATGTGGCATACCGCGTCCCTACTTTCACACTTTTACACTTTCACACTTTCAAACTCTCTTGCTACCGACAATTTGAAATCTGAAATCTGTAATTTGAAATTGCTGCGCTTCTGCGCAGCAATCTTCCCCCTTGGGGGATAAGAGGGGGTCTGATAGATTGTAGAGCCGTCACAATGTGGCGGCTCTGCTGTTTTATGGATTTTTCCAAATCAACAAATAACCAACTCCGCAAATCAACAAAAACGGCCGCGGCATGCCACGTCCCTACTCTCAACTTTATAAACTTTACAAACTTTCTAACTTTCAAACTATTTTCGTACCTTTGCGCAAAATTTTTCACGGAATTTCTATGAAAATTGTCATTATAGGCGGCGGAATTGCTGGCCTTTCGGCGGGCATTTACGCACAAAAAAATGGTTTCGAGAGCGAAATTCACGAGAAGCACACCATCGTGGGCGGACAGTGTACGGGCTGGGTACGGAAAGGCTACAAACTCGACAACTGCGTGCATTGGCTCACTGGCACAAATCCCGAAAAAGATATCTACAAAGTGTGGCAAGAGGTGGGCGTGCTTGGCGATGATGTCGAAATCATACAGCACGACTCGTTTATGCGCGTCGAACTGGACGGCACTGCCATCGAACTGTGGCACGACCTCGACCGTCTGCACAGCGACCTGCTGGCACTCTCGCCCGACGACCGCGACGAAATCGAAAAATTTGTCAAGATAGTCGATGCCTACCGTGCAGTGATGATGCCTGCGCTGAAACCGCTGGAACAGCACAATCTTTGCGACTGGTTTCGCCTGATAAAAGGCATGCGCCGCCTTGGTCGCATACACCGCAAATTCTCGAAAGTTTCAATCGATAGTTATGCTGCGCGGTTCAAACATCCGCTCATTCGCAAACTCATCACCACCTACATGCCGAAATCGTACAATATGTCGTCGCTGTTTTATGTGTTCGGCACATTTGTCAGCGGCAACGGCGCACTGCCACGCGGCGGCTCGTTTGGCATGATAGATCACATGCGCCAAAAATACGAATCGCTTGGCGGCAAAATTTTTACCAACCACGAAGCGGTGAAAATCGACATCTCGCTGGGACGCGCGCACGATGTGCTGTTCAAAAACGGCGATGTGGCGACAGGCGACTACTTTATCTGCGCTTGCGACACCAACATCACTTTCAGCCGACTGATTGGCCACGGATTGATGGACAAATTTTTCATTCGCCACTACCACCAACGCAAAGAACACCCGCTCTACAGCAGCCTCAACTGCTTTTTCGGGGTCGATGGAGCGAACGGAATGCCCAGCACAACCGTTACTTTCGACTGCGAACCTTATATGGTGAACGGCATTGCGCAAACAGGCGTTTTGGTCAAAAATTTCGACTACGAGCCGTCGTTTGCGCCCGAAGGCAAAAGTCTGTTGCAGACGCTGCTCATTCAGTACGAAAACGATTTCGACTACTGGGAAAATCTCTACAACACCGACCGCGCCGCCTACAAAGCCGAAAAAATGCGCATTGCCAACGACATCAAGCAGCGCATCGAGCAGCGTTTTCCTGAAATGGCTGGGCGCATCACCATTCTCGATGTTGTTACACCAATGACCTACTACCGTTTTTGCGGCGCATACAAAGGCGCATACATGAGTTTCATACTCACGCCATCTGCCGCCAAACAGACGAGCCGCGGCACATTTCCACATATACGCAACCTATTTTTGGCTGGGCAGTGGCTGCAACCGCCCGGCGGTCTCCCAAACGCCGTCGTAACAGGCCGTTTTGCCATTCAACGCATCTGCAAACGAGCGCACATTAAGTTCAAATAGTGAGAAGTGAGAAGTGAGAAGTGAGAAGTGAGGAGTGAGGAGTGAGAAGTTAGCAGTGAATTTAATTATTTGAAAATTGAGGTGCTTTGGCTACCGAAACTCTTGAAACCTGAAACTTGAAACTTTGAAACATAGAAACAGCGCGAAGCGCAAGAAACTATAAACAGTGCGAAACGCAATCTGAAATTTGAAACTCTGAAATTACCAATTCTTGCTACTTGCTACTTGCTACTCATATCTAGAAAAAAATGGACTACACCAAAATAACATTTCGTTTCGGGGAGGGCGGCGATTTTGTGGCCGATATTGTGGCGGCGCAACTCGGCGAAATTGGATTCGATGGGTTCGAGGAGACCACGCAAGGCATTGTGGGCTACTGCCCTGCCCACCTGTTCGACGAGGCGGAGATGAACCACGCTATCGGCGAACTGCCCTACGCCATCGCCTACAAATACCGCATCGAGCCGATGGAGGACAAAAATTGGAACGAAACTTGGGAACAAAACAGTTTCGAACCTATCGACATCGATGGGCGTTGCACCATTTTTGGCACAAAAAACGCACCCGAAATTCACTGCGAATGCCCTATAAAAATAAATCCAAAACAGGCATTCGGCAGCGGTCATCACCAAACTACGCGACTGATTATCAGACAGTTGCTCGATTCCGATTTGACCAACAAAACGGTTTTGGATATGGGCTGCGGCACTGGCGTTTTGGGCATAGTGACCGCCAAGCGTGGAGCCAAAAAAGTGGTCGCCATCGACATTGACCCATGGTCGCAGCGCAACACCCAAGAAAATGCGGCATTGAACGGCGTAAGCGACCGCATCGAAGTGCGTTTGGGCAGTGCAGAACAGATTGGCGGCGACCATTTCGACCTGATTTTGGCCAACATCAACCGCAACATTCTGCTCGACCAAATGCCGACCTACAAAGCCGCTTTGAACGCTGGAGGAACGCTGATAATCAGCGGTTTTTACGAAGAAGATGCAACTATTTTGCACAAAAAAGCCGAATCGCTCGGACTGCGTTTGGTAGCACAACAGACCGACGAAAATTGGACGATGTGTGTGTTCGAAAAATGAGATGGCAAAACAACATACGGCACATTTTAGCCTCCGATTTATCCAAAAATTCGGCTAAACTGCTCACTGCCAATGTGGTGGCGCAGGCGATAGGCTTGGTAGTCTATCCCATACTCACGCGCCTCTATTCGCCCGACGATTTCGGGCTGCTGAACCTCTTCTTGAGCATCGGCGGCGTGCTGGTCATTCTTGCTACGGCAGAATATCAATACGCCATTGTGCTGCCAAAGGAGGAGAAGCAAGGCATTGCGTGCGTTCACATCGGATTTTTCGCAACTCTCTGTTTGACAACACTTTGCGCACTCACAATTCCGTTTTCGATGCCAATCGCAAACCTATTTTCAACCCCAAATTTGACCGATTGGTGGTGGCTGATGCCCATTTTTGTGCTTGTTTACGCACTTTGGACGCTGCTCAACTATTGGTACACACGCCAAAAATGTTTTGGACAAATAAGCGCTTACCAAGTAACGCAAAGTTCGGTGGGCGCACTTGCCAAAATTGGCTTTGGTGTGGGACATTTGACGACATTCGGACTCATCGTTTCGTCAATAATTGCGCCGTTTGTTGCAATTATTGCAAATATCAGCATCAATTTCAAGCAGAAATTAGCCGATTTGTTGCACTTCGACCGCGCCACTTGCCGCGCAATGGCCAGAGAATACGCCAATTTTCCAAAATTTTCGTTGCCGCGCGCGCTGGTCAATAACTTGAGCGGTGCACTCCCTGCGCTACTTTTAACGCCGTTTTTTGGCTTGGCAAATCTTGGCTTCTGGGGCATGGCAATAACGCTAGCATTCACACCTATGAGCCTGATTAGCAAATCGTTATACCAAGTTTTTTATCAGCGAACCGCCGAATGCGTAAACCAACGCACCAGCATTGCGCCGTTTTTCCGAAAATGCATCAAGAACGCTCTGCTGATAGTTGTGCCAACATTTGCACTACTCTACTTTGTGCTGCCTGCACTCACTCGGTGGCTGCTCGGAGCAGAATGGGAAATATCGGGGCATTACATCCGAGTTATGTTGCCCTGGCTACTGATGTCCGTATTAGTAGCACCGATTTGCTTTTTGAGCGATATATTCAAGAAACAGAAGATAGGGCTGTACTTGGAGGTGCTGCTTATTGTCTTGCGTCTGTTGGGCTTGGGAATAGGTATATGGCAGCATAGTTTCTTCTATGCCATCGCGGGCTATAGCATAGCTGGTGCCATTGTTATCGGCGTGCAACTGCTATGGTACTTGTCCCTTGTACACAACTACGAACGAGGCTTACAGACCGAATGATACACCGACATTAGTTCTTTGCCCACGGCATCGTAACGGTATTTCTCTCCGTATTGTCGGATACGCTCTGCGGGGTAATCATCCAAATGGTTCACCATT
>CAVKTI010000095.1:0-4594 GCA_963659365.1 Acutalibacteraceae bacterium
CTTTTCAGACTCACAAAGTTATACGCCTAATCCCCTAGATTTATCGGGTGAGCCAAAAATCTTTTCTTGCTTCTTTGCTACTTGCTACTAACTTTTAGCCCTTGTACGGCGGCGATTTGCAGTAGGAATTGGTAGGCGGCGTCGTGTTCGTTGGCAATGAGGCCGTCGAGAATGGCATCTTTTATTTGTGTTTTGAATTCGCCCACAAGGCGGCACGGCGGCAGGTCGAAAATGCGCATAATCTCTTCGCCATCGACGGGCGGTTGGAAGTTGCGGATGCGGTCTTTCTCCTCGATTTCGCGCAGTTTGCGGCGCACCAGTTTGAAATTGTGCGAAAAGCGTTTCACCTTCTCCATGTTGTTCGATGTGATGTCGGATTCGCATAGGGTCATCAGGCTGTCGATGTCGTTGCCCGCCTCGAAAAGCAGTCGACGCACGGCCGAATCGGTTACCACATCTTCGCTCAAAACGATGGGGCGCATGTGGAGCAGCACCATTTTCTGCACGAATTTCATCGGCTCACCGAGCGGCAGTTTCAGGCGTTTGAAAATGCGCGGCACCATGCGGCTGCCCACATAGTTGTGGTTGTGAAAAGTCCAGCCTTGAGCGTCGTCCCAGCGTTTGGTGGCTGGCTTGCCGATGTCGTGCAGTAGTGCCGCCCAGCGCAGCCAAAGGTCGTCGCTTTTGGTGGCGAGATTGTCGAGCACTTTGAGCGTATGCAGAAAATTATCTTTGTGTGCGCGACCGTTGCGCTCTTCGATGCCTTTCATTGCCGCCAATTCGGGGAAAATGAGCGGCAAAAGTCCTGTCTTGTCGAGCAGAAAAAAGCCTATCGATGGGCGTGGTGCGGCCATTATCTTGTTCAATTCGTCGATAATGCGCTCTTGTGTGATGATGGCAATGCGGTTGGCGTTGCGTTTGATAGCGTCGAATGTTTCGGGTGCGATGCGAAAATCGAGTTGCGTGGCAAAGCGTATGGCGCGCATCATGCGCAGTGGGTCGTCGCTGAATGTGATGTCGGGGTCGCAGGGCGTGCGCAGAATTTTCGCTTCCATATCGGCCAAGCCGCCAAAAGGGTCGAGCAGTTCGCCGAAACGCACTTTGTTCAGGCAGATAGCCAGCGCATTTACCGTGAAATCGCGGCGATTTTGGTCGTCTTCGAGCGTGCCGTCCTCCACTATTGGGTTGCGCGAGTTGCGTTGGTACGATTCGCGGCGCGCGCCCACAAACTCCAACTCGTAACAGCGGCACTTGACTTGCGCTGTGCCGTAGGTTCGGAACACCGACACATGTGCGCCGCCGCCCAGTTTGCGTGCCACCGCCTGCGCCATATCGATGCCGCTTCCCACCACCACCACATCGATATCTTTCGATGGGCGATGCAAAATAAGGTCGCGCACATAGCCGCCAATCACATAGCATTCGAGACCGAGTTCGTCAGCCACGCTGCCAATGAGCGGAAATATCGATCCTTTCAGTTCCACCATTTCGCAGTTCGAAAAATCACTGCAAAGATAGCCTTTTTTTGCTTGCGAAGAAAAGCGAGTAAAGTAAAGTTTGTAAAGTCTATAAAGTGTGGAAAGTGGAAAGTGTATAAAGTAAAAAGTTTTCCATTTGAAAATTTGAAGATTTGAAGATTTGCGGTTCGACAGGCTCACCGCCCGACTTGAAACCTGAAATTTGAAACCTGAAACCTCTGACCAACGCGTTAAACTTATCAACTCCTCAACCAATCAACTTTTCAACCACAAATTCCTCGTATTGCGGCTTTTTGGCATAAAATTTGATAGTGTTTCAGTAAAAGATTACAACTATGACACAACACATCACCGACCAAAATTTTGATGAACTGCTGGCTAACAATCCTGTGGTTCTTGTTGATTTTCACGCTACTTGGTGCGGTCCGTGCCGCATGTTGGGGCCGATTGTCGATGAACTGGCCAACGCCTACGAAGGCCGCGTGTTGGTGGGCAAAGCCGATGTAGAAGAGGCTACTGCCGTTGCTGAACGCTTTGGCATACGCAGCGTTCCAACGATTCTTTTCTTCAAAAATGGCAAGCAAGCCGACCAAGTGATTGGCGCTGTGCCGCGTGCCAAATTGGCAGAAAAGATAGAGGCACTGCTCTAATTAGTAGCAAGTCGCAAGTAGTAAGAAGCAAGAGAGGGACGCGGTATGCCGTGTCCTTTTTGTGGATTTGCAGATTTGGCTTTAACCCCTCCGCTGCGCTCGTCCCCTTGCAAAGGGGACAGGTTCTGTTTCAATATAAGGATTTTGAATTTAGAATTTTTTGTTCCAAAGTGCCGCAATCTTCAAATCTTCAAATTTTCAAATCTTCAAATCTTCAAATAAAAAAACTTTCAACTTTATACACTTTTTCACTATTTTGTCTTTATTCTGAAAAATGGATTTCCGACCGTTACAGTTGCCAAACAGAGATTTTGCGCAGCGCCCCATTGTGATAGCGGGTCCGTGCAGTGCCGAAACCGAAGCGCAGACGCTCGCAACAGCGCAGCAGTTGGCACGCCACGGCATACAGATTTTTCGCGCTGGACTTTGGAAACCACGCACCAAACCTGGCAGTTTCGAGGGGGTGGGCAGCCGAGGTCTGCCGTGGCTGCAGCGTGTGAAAGCCGAAACGGGTATGCTCGTTGCAACCGAAGTGGCAACGGCGGCACATGTGCGCGAGGCGTTGGCGGGCGGCATCGATATGGTGTGGCTCGGCGCGCGCACCACGGTCAATCCGTTTGCGGTGCAGGAGATTGCCGATGCGCTGCGTGGCACTGACATTCCCGTGTTGCTGAAAAATCCCATCAATCCCGATTTGGAGTTGTGGATTGGTGCGATAGAGCGCATCTACAACGCTGGCATACGCCAAATTGTGGCAGTGCACCGCGGGTTCGGCTTGTCCGACACAAAAATATACCGCAATCCGCCACAATGGCACATTCCGATAGAATTGCACCGCCGACTGCCAAAATTGCCGATTTTTTGCGACCCGAGCCACATCGGCGGCAAGCGCGCACTGGTTGCGCCGCTCGCGCAGCAGGCTATGGATTTGCAGTTCGACGGTCTGATGATAGAGAGCCATTGCGCTCCCGATGCGGCTTTGAGCGACAGCGAGCAGCAGATTACGCCCGACGAACTCGCTCTGATTTTGCAGCAATTGATTATTCGCGAAACGAAGCAGCCCACCGAGGCGTTGGCCGATTTGCGCCGCCAAATCGATGCTATCGACAGCGAACTGCTCGAAACATTGGCCAAGCGTATGCGAGTTTCGACCGAAATTGGTGCATACAAAAAGGCGCATGGCGTGGCGGCGTTGCAGACTGGGCGTTACAACGAAATTTTAGAGAAACGCCTTGCCGACGGCGAGAAATTAGGGCTGAACGACGACTTTTTGCGCACCATTTTGGAGGCCATTCACGCCGAATCGGTACGCGTGCAGTTGGAGTTGATGAGTAAATAGGCTCAACTTTCGCAAGTAAAATTTTCTGTCGGGCGGAATTTTTAGTCCTTTTTTGTGGATTTGCAGATTTGATGATTTGGTTATTTGGTTATCCAACCCCTCCGAAAAACTGTCGTTTTTCTCGTCCCCTTGCAAAGGGGACAAGTTCGCACCGTTATTGGTCTTTTACATCTCCCCTTTTCAAGGGGAGTACCTGCCAAATGGCAGGGGTAGGGTTGGAAAATAACTCAATGAATCAATAATTCAATAACTCAATAATTCAATGATTTTTTCGGGGGGAACGGGAAAGGGAGCGACGAGAAAATTAAGAATTATGAATTAAGAATTAAACCATTTCCACAGCATTCTACATAGCCAAAACCACACTGCCCACCAATAACGAAAGTAGGGACGCGGCATGCCATGTCCCTACATTGTCAATTGTCAATTATCCATTATCAATTATTTCCGCACAGGACGAACGGATCGTCCCTGATAGCGGTCGAAGATGTACTTGAGTATATTACCCGAGTAGAAGTATGCGTCCCATGCATAGCCTGGGTAATCTGCGTTGAGCGAACTCGACCAGTAGTCGCCACGGCTGCCTGCACCGCGCAGATTGTCGGAGTCGTGATAGCCCGCCGCAGGGAGAAAAATGGAGTTGCCGTTAGTGGCTTTCACCTCATAGCCATTTACACCATTTTTGGTTGTCCAACTCCAAGTGCATTTTTCGATGAGTTCTGTCCACTCGGCACTAGTTGGCATGCGCCAGCCTTCGCCCCAGTTTACGGTGGCAGCATCGTCGGCGGCTTCGAGGGTGGTAAGGCTATCAGTGGTATTGTACTTGGTCAATTTGCTATAATCGCCATCATCATTGTAAGTGCCATATTTGTAAGCTTTCCACGAGTAGTTGTTTTTTGTGACGGTTTCGCCCCAAGCGTAGTAGTTGCCGTATTTTTCGGGGCTGGTTGCGCCTACATTGCAGGTCGCCCACTTCACACTCAAACCCAGATCAACAGCCTCTTTTGTGTCGTTTTTAGGGTCGTTGTTGTTTGAACCGTCGTTCGGTTCGTTCTTTTCGCAGGCAGCAAACAGTACTGCTGCGCTGCACAGGGCAAAGAAAAGTTTTGTGTGTTTCATAATTTAGA
>CAVKTI010000096.1:0-4287 GCA_963659365.1 Acutalibacteraceae bacterium
CTGGTCTTTCCCAGCGGTCATCCTACATTTCAATGCGACTTGCGATTCAAGTCTTTATTCTTTATTCTATAAACGATAACCTCTAACCTCTAACCTTTCACTACTAAACGCCGTGCTGCGTCTATTTTGGCAGCCAGTGCAGGCTCTTTTTCGGCGTAGTAGAATAGTCGGGACAGCGAGTACTCTACATTGGTCTGCGTGCGGTTCACGGTGTGCGCTATCAGGCGGCGACCGATACCCTGCTCGTCAAGCAGCACACAGAGCGTCATGCGCGCGTCGGTCAGGTAGCGGTGGCGTAAGCGGCTGTGCAGCAGTTCGTCGCGCCCCACCATAAACACACGGCACACCACCTCAATCGTCTTGTCAATAATGTTTGCTTCCATTTCTTTTTGGGTTGATGAGTTGATTGGTTGATAAGTTGATTAGTTTAACGCATTAGTATTGGTCTGTAAGACAAAATCAATTTTCAAATTTTCAAATCTTCAAATTTTCAAATGAAATAACTTTATAAACTTTCACACTTTCACACTTTCATACTAATTTTGTCTATGCTCTATGTTCTATGTTCTCAAAATCTTTTCTTGCTACTTGCGACTTGCTACTTGCTACTATCAATAGTCATCGTATAGGTCTTTGGTGTCGAACAGATTGTCGCAATCCTCGCTTGGTGGCAGGTGTAGCCGTTCGCGGTTGCGCTGGTTTTTGTGCTGCCCTGTGCTGTCGCACAACATCAGTTTTTGCAGCGTTTCGAGTTCGGGGTTGCGGTGGGCATCGAGCAGAGCATTCACAGTGTCGGCGTAGGTGCCGAGTTGCGCCGCAATGTGCTGTTCTTGCGCACGGTTAAAGTCCATCACACGCCGCAGTTGTGCGTAGTCGCCCTCGGTGCGCTCTATCAGTGCCATAGGCTGCACATATTTCTCCTCCAACATAAACCGCAGGCTTTCGTCTTCGTTCACAGCCAAGGCGCGTTGCAGGTTGTCGGGGTCGTAGCGCACCTCCCAGTGGGTGCTGGCGTGCCGTCTGAAATCGGGGTCGAAACAGTCGTAACAGCGTTTCACACCATCGATGGTGATGTTCAAGCCGCTACCCTGCAACAGATTGCGCTTGCCTGTGGTTGCGCCAAAAAGCAACAGATATTGGTCGTAGGGCAATGGCGTGCGCTTGTCGGCGGGCATCTGATTGAACAGGGCTACATACTGCTCGCGCAGTGCAGCACGCTCGGCCTCTATCATTTGCACCAACTGGCGACACACACCCTCGAAATCGGGAAAATTCTTGCGGTATTTGTTCAAAAAATCGCTGTTGGGCTGCAACTCTTTGCGGCTCGTTACACCAAAACCGCTCCAATTTGGCTGCAACTGGCAGTATTTCTTGTTGAACTGATAAAACCACGGCTCTACAATCTTGGCCTTGGCGTTTTTTACCGCCGCTGGCGTGGCTTTTTCCGACACTTTCTTGTAAACTGGCATCAGGTTTTTGATAGCGTAATTGTCGCTCTGCAACTGCGCCGTGCGATACATCTGACCAAACAGACTTTCGGTGTGCTGTGCAGCATTGCGCAGGGCTTCGCGTATCAGTTCGGGCGTTTCGTGCGTGCCAATGGCGTAACCGATCGGATATTTGCAGCAAGCGTCCAACACAAACACCACGGTCGGGCGGTTGTGGTAGGTGGTGCGCCCATTCTCGGTTTTCTGATAGAGCAGTTCGACATCCCAACCGTCCATCGTCCAGTAGTAGAGCGGATAGGTGGGTGCCGAGCGTTTCACCTGCATCGCCTTTTGCGAGCGGTAGGCCACTGCACCGTGTCGGCGAGCGTAGGTCTCGCTCTGCAACTTGTCGCGCCACACCGCTACAGTCGATGCGCTAATCTCTTTCCACTGCATCTGCGCCGCCATGGTGTTGTATAGGCGCGCCACTTGCTCGTTGTCGAGATTGCGCGGGTCGCTCACCAGCATAGCCAGCGTGCTTATCTGATTCTCGTCGGCCACCTTGGCGGCATTCTTGGTCTGCGCATTGTAGGCACTGTGTATCAGGCTCTCGTAACCATCGGCACAGTAGGCCTTGTATTTGCGTTCGAGGCTGCGAGCGTTCAACGGCAGACTGTGTGGGTAGCGCACATGGTCGAGTTCTTCCACCGACTGCGCTATCTCGTCCCAAAAATGCGCCATCTTGCCGCCCAATGCATGGCGTTTGGTGGTGCGCTCGGCAATCACACTACGCACTGCATCGAGCACTATGGCGTTGGTGTAGTATTCGTGCCGTTTGTCGGCGGGCAAGTGCCGCCCATCGGCCATAGTGTAACTGTCGAACCACTGGCTGGCTTCGGCCGAGTGTCTGATGTGTCGCTCTATCATATTCACATACACGGCTTTGTAGGGCTCGCGCACCAAAGCATCTACCTTGCGGCGAAAACGCTCGGGCAGGCTCTCGTAGGCTACCAACGCTGGCGTGTTGCGGCAACCACGACGCAGCACATCGATGTCGTTGCGACGCGTCAATGAGCGATAACACTCCGCACTCATTATGCCGTGCGACAGCAGCCAACTGGCTTCTACCGATAGTATGTTGTTGTAGTATTGCATCACGCTCCGCCTTGCCGCTGCTCGTTATACCAAACTCTCGGCCACGCGTTGGCACTCTACCTGCTGAGCCGCAAACTCGGCCACCGTCAGGCTGTTGTAACTGCATTTTACCAGCCCATCGACCAGCAGAAACGCCTTGTCCACGGCAAAGTTGTACACCAGTTGCACGCGCCCATCGAGCCACGAGCAGGTCATGGTACGCTGGCTGTGGTCGTGCTTACACTCAAAAGTTAAATTCGTTTTCATCGCTTTATTGTTTAATAAGTTTTTAGATTTCAAAGTTTCAGGTTGTCGGCGATGCCGATTTCAAATTTCATATTGTTGAAGCGTTTAATCGTTTAATTGTTGAACTGTTTCGGACGCACTCGGTGCGTCCCTACTTTCATACTTTTACACTTTCATACTTTCTCACTCTCTTGCTACTTGTTACTTGCTACTTGCTACTAATTTGCTGTATTTCTGTGCCACTACCGTCATCACACGGCGGTAGGTGTCGCCGCTGCCCGTGCGCATGGCGTTGGCCACCGTGTTGCGATGCACGCCAAGTGTCTTGGCTACATCGTTCACCCAGCCGTGAGGCAGTATCAGTATCTCGCGCTCGTTCATGGTTTTGCTCACTCTCTTTTTTTTTGTAAATTTGCCGTCGTTGTGCATTTGCAATCTCGCCGACAAAGATATAGACAATTTTCTAAATCACAAAATAAATTTGACTATTTTCTATGAAAATTATCGAGAGAGTTTACAAATATATTGATTTTCAAGAAATTACCGTGTGTAATTTTGAACGAAAAACGGGTATTTCTAATGGGTATTTGGCAAAAATGAAGGCAAGGAATGCCGATATAGGAGAAGGGATCTTGCGAAAAGTGTTAGAAAATTGTCCAGAAATATCGGTCGAGTGGTTGGTAACAGGTCGTGGCGAAATGTTGCGTGCGGTGCAGGGGCAGGAGCCACCACCAGAGCCGCCGCAAGCCGCCGCACCACCCGACCAAGGCGCACTTGTGGCCGCCCTACAGCAGACCATCGCCGCCAAAGACGAACTCATCGCCGAACTAAAAAAGCGATGCGCCACCTTGGAGGACAAACCGCCAAATAGCACAGCCGCACACCCACAAACAGAGTAAAACAGCCTATTTTCGGGGACAAAAGGCAGGCAAAGAGGCAGAAAGGGCGTTTCAGAGGGTAGTTTTGGGCGTATTTCTGCCGAAAAATTATTAAATTATTGATTATCAGTATTTTATGCGCTAAAAAACTCGTGCAAAAAATCAATCATAGGGGTCGCAGTGCGCTTATTTTAGTGTATTATGGGGTGCAACTCGAGGCGATTTTTTCAAATTTTTGACCACCCATTTGACCACCCATTTGACCACCCATTCGCATTTTTTACACAAAAAGTACAATCCGAGAGAGCGTAATGAGATGCTGCCGATGGGCAAGAGTAGTCTAAATTTATTCAGACATTTAAGGGCATAAAAAAAGGCGTTAAACGCCTATTTAATGCGGTTTTACGCTATTCCGCTATCGAATGCCAAGTAAATGCCAAACAAAAGAAAAGCGCGGTCGCAATTTGCGCCACGCCCAAGCCCCCAAATGCACAGTAAATGCACACCAATGCACAATTCATTTTATAACCACACTCTCACATCTCCCTAATAATCAACACCTTACAAATTTATACTTTGTACTTTTTATTTTCTGCCCAGTA
>CAVKTI010000097.1:0-4088 GCA_963659365.1 Acutalibacteraceae bacterium
ATATTTTTTTGTGTTTAGTATATAGTTTCAAAAAAAAGTGTATATTTGCAGTGTCTGTTAGATAGTAAACAGGACTATCTGTAAAACTTACTATACGCCAACACTTATAGGGTATCAGACACTTTTTTCAAAAGCGACTAACGCAGTCGCTTTTTATTTATTTCGACCACTCTACTTTTCTGCAAATTTATGCCCTTGTTTGCGGCTTGCAAAAATAAATGAGTCGTATTTTTACGAAAAATGCAGCGGCAAAAATCAGTTTTGTACCCCTTTTGTACCCTTTTTGTACCCTTTTTGTACCCTACCTAATTTGTTGAGTATCAATATTTTATAAAAAAGGGAACAAAAGGTACAAAATTTTCGGGAAAAATAGGGGGTTAAAAGGGGGCGGCGATGCGGCGGCAATCTCCCCGCCGATGGCGGGGCTACATACGAAAACGGTCGGGGCGTTTTGTACCGCTCCCGACCGCTTGCTTGTAGCGCGTGTGTGGCTATTCGTAAAAGTCTTTGAAATTGTTGTTTATCGGCTTTCCTATCTCGTGCAGATAGATACATTCGATTTTCTGCGTGCCGCTCTTGCGCAATAGGCGGCTCTGTTTGTTTAGCAGTTCCTTGGGGTTCAGTTCGTCGATATAGTCGCTGTTGGCCACAAAGGCTTGCAGGGCTTTTGTAAACCGCTGCATCTTCCAGTTGTTGTTGCCTGTGTCGAGTTTGAAAAGGTTAAACACTTCCGCACGATTGAGCAGCACATTCAGGTTGTCGCCATCGGGCGAGAAATAGCCCTCTGCCCAGTCTTTGAACGAGTTGCCCATTTTGGCAATGTTGATACGCTTTATCACATTCTCCATCGGCGGCTGAAACACGCCTTTGTAGGGTATGGTCGATAGGTAGAACTGCAAGCAGTTGAGCATAAAGTTGATGTCTTGGTTGTACCACTCTTCGCGATACTCCACGCCGAATATATCATAGCCGAAATCGTCGTATATCGAGCGGCTTTCGCGGTAGTCGTTTGTGGGCGTTTTTTGGTGGTAGTAGTCCGAAAATACCACATTGAGCATTCGGCGCATGGTGCTGCCGTCGTCGTTGGGCGGCGGAAAGTTGGAGGTGATGGCCATGATGGGCGAATCTTCGTAAGCAATCTCGAACGATTTGCCGCCTTTGGGGTTGATGGTGGTTTCGCCTGTTATCATGGTATAGAAAAAGTCGAAATCGAAAAAGCGGTGCGCATCGTCGATGAGCAGCAGGTCGGTATTCGATGAAACACGGTCGAGCAGGTGCTTGTTTTCGGTGCTTTTGCGGTCGCGCCCCTGCAAGGTAACAATCGACGAGAGAGCCAACTTTTTGATGGCTTTCAGAAAAAACGATTTGCCCGAACCGCCCGCGCTTTCGTCTTCGTCGGTGAGTTTGTTTTCCATAATCCACACGGCCATACTTTTACTATCGAATTTGAAACGGTGCAGAATGTAACCAAGCGTATAGACTTTGTTCACAAAGTGGCGTGCCTGTTCCGCTTTTTCGTCGAAAGTAAGGCGTTCGCCGAAAAGGTTGAATTTGAAATTTTGCGCATAGGCCTCGTTTTCTTCGGCTACGGTGCTGATGCGATTTTCAAACTCTTCGCGCCAATAGATGCGGCTGGCGTTTATTAGAAAGCGTGCAAAGTGGCTGTCGGTGTTCAGCAGGTCGAGTTGTTGCACGCCGCTGGCGTTGGCGGTGATGCGAAAGGCAGGGTCGAGTAGTTTGAAACGGTGCGGCGATATGTTCTCCGCCCATGTGTAGGCTTTGGTGTCGCTGTTGTGTTGCTCCTCGATGCGGTCGGCATACACAGTTACGCACTTGTTCTCGAAAAAGAATGTGCGGCTGTTGTGCGTGTTTTTTACAAAACTTATATCGGCTGTGCGCAAATCGTCGGCCAACGATACACCTGTGCGCTTCGAGTTCAGGTAGAGATTGACCACCTCGGTACCGACCATGCGCTGTTCCAAATCGGCTTTTACAAAACTGCGTATCTGTTTGGGCGTGTACGCTTCCACACGGTAGTCGATAATGCGAATATATTTGTCCTCGTGCGACACTTTGTCGGTGATTTTGGCAAACCCATTGCAGCGCAAAAACCAGAGCAGATGCGCCGTATTGATGTTTGTTTTTGTGCCTTTTTCGGTTTCTTCAACACGCCAAAATTTGCACTGTGGCGCATTGGCGAGCAGTTTGATAAATTCGCCGTTGTAGGGGCGCAGTTCCAAAAAGTCGCGTAGGTCTTTGCGTGGGCGGCCGCGATTGTCTTTGTACTGTTTCAGCCATTCGGGCAGTTCCACGGTGTAGATGTCCAAGTAGCGCAGTGCCAGTTCACGCCCACGGCGTATGCCTGTGTCGTCGATGTCGGGAATGTTATACACTTTTTCGACCATGCGCTGTATTTCGGCAAAATCGCGCTCGTCGAGCATGGCCGTTTCGCTGTTGAGCCACAGCGGAAAGTAGCCCAACCCTGCAATGTTGAGTGCGTCGCGTTCGCCGCTGCAAAAGATGGCTTCGGGCAGTTTCTTTTTGCCTTTCGTGGGGCTTTCGTCGTCTTTCCACTCTTCGCTCTCAACCAGTTTGTCGTAGGCGCGGCGCAGTTCGTCCAGTCCGTTGATGTAGTCTTTTGGTTTCGTGCCACGGTAGAAAAATCGGTACGCCTTATTGTATTCGAGCGGCTTGTATATCTTTTGAAATTCGCCGCAATCGTGCATAAATATAGGGTATGTGTCGGTGCTTTCAAAAGTGGTCGTTTTCAGTGTGCCGTTGGCATCGGCTTTGGTGATGGTGTAACTTTCGAGCGCAAAATAGTTGTAGCGTTCCATGGTGGTGGCCTTTACAAATGCGCCCATTACCGCCAGTTCGCCAGCCGTGGGGGTGGCTTTGGCTTTATACGAAAAATCGCCCTCCTTTTCGCCTGCCTTTGCTTTGCGGTGGGTTATTTTGGGCTTGTTCACCTCGGCCGATATGCGGTTGTCCACACCGTAGCGGTCGGCCAGCAGAAAAAGCGTTTGGCTGAAAGGCAAACATTCGGCACGCATGGCAATGTCGAACGGACTTAACGCTGTGCCGCCATCGCCAAAGTCGGTTACACGCCACACGCCGTTAAACTGCTTGATACATGCGCTTGCCGTGCGCTCCGACGGACGCATTTTGAAGGCCTTGGCTCGCCCATCGACACACTCGCGTGCCTGTGGGTAGTAGTAGAGAATTATGTCGAGGCCGCCGTGTGTAGCGTCTAAAATTTTCTGTTTCATCGGTTCGAGTTGTTAAATTTTAGCACCAATTCGTCTATCATACGCACCACATCGGCAGGGTATAACCCTATGTAGTGCATTATGATACAGCCCTGTTGCGCCCCCAAGTTCCAGCGGGTTTCGGTTACATTGAACAGTGGCGACTGGTCGATATAGTCGGCCAGTGGGTTTAGGCTACTTTTGTCGTCGGTCAGCACGGCGTAGCCATTCAGCGTTGCGATTGTTTTGGCTATCATAATAGTGTGTTTATTTGTTCGTTGTAAATGGTTTTGATGATGTTCAGGCAGGGTTGCGGTATTTCGGTGCGCCCACTCAACCAGTCGTAATACACATTGCGCGACACAAAACAGCGGCGCATTATTGCGCCACGCAGACTGTTTGCGTCGGCCGTATGCGCCCAAATTCTCAAAAATTCCCTGTGCTTACGCTCTTTTGGTGTGATGTTCATGATTTCAGATTTCAAAGTTCAGATTTCAAATTTCAAATTGTTGAAGCGTTGAAGCGTTTAATCGTTGAACTGTTGAATTGTTTCGGACGTGGCATGCCGCGTCCCTACTTTCGCACTTTTACACTTTCAAACTTTCACACTCATTTTGTCTATGCTCTATGCTCTATGCTCTATGCTCTATGTTCTCAAAATCTCATCTTGCTACTTGCTACTTGCTACTTGCTACTTTCATTGACCGTCGGCGTGGTAACGCTCCACGCTTTGCTTGCTGGCTTTTTTTGGAATGCGACACCGTGCTGTGGCACAGTGGGTAGATTTTTTGTTCCTGCTGGGGCAACTTTTATCCCAACATTTCGACGGTGCTGGTCTTT
>CAVKTI010000098.1:0-4025 GCA_963659365.1 Acutalibacteraceae bacterium
TGTGAAAGTCTATAAAGTGGAAAGTGAAAAGTAGGGACGCACCGAGTGCGTCCGATGAAGGCTTTTCCCCCTTCGGGGGAAATGGGAAAGGCGGATACGACCAAGACGAAGACAACTAGAAACCAGAAATTAGAAACTTGCACTAAAAACAAGAACGGGGCGCGACCATCGCCCCCCGCTTTTGTTTGTCGTTTTTTCAACGCTATTTGCAGCCCACGCAACGCGGTTTCAGTTGTTTGAAAAAGTCGTTGCCTTTGTCATCAACCAAGATGAACGCTGGGAAATTCTCCACTTCGATTTTCCAAATCGCCTCCATACCGAGTTCGGGATACTCCACGCACTCGATGCTCTTGATGTTGTTTTGCGCCAAAATGGCCGCTGGACCGCCTATCGAACCGAGGTAGAAACCGCCATGTTTTTGGCAAGCATCGGTTACCGCTTGGCTGCGGTTGCCTTTGGCCAGCATTATCATCGATCCGCCGTGGTCTTGGAACTCATCGACATACGGATCCATGCGCCCTGCGGTGGTCGGTCCCATCGAGCCGCACGCCATGCCAGCAGGCGTTTTGGCAGGACCAGCGTAGTAAATCGGGTGGTCCTTGATGTACTGCGGCAGGTCTTCGCCCGCATCGAGGCGTGCTTTCAGTTTGGCGTGGGCAATGTCGCGCCCAACGATGATAGTGCCGTTGAGGCTCAAACGCGTCGCCACAGGATATTTGGTCAGTTCTGCCAAAATGTTTTTCATCGGCTGGTTCAGGTCTATCTTCACGGCATCGCCTTCGCCAGCATTGCGCAGTTCGGCAGGAATGAGTGCGCCTGGATTGTCGTCGAGTTTCTCGATCCAGATGCCGTCGCGGTTGATTTTGCACTTGATATTGCGGTCGGCAGAGCAACTCACGCCCAAGCCGATGGGGCAACTGGCACCGTGGCGTGGCAGCCGCACAATGCGCACATCGTGAGCCATATATTTGCCGCCAAATTGTGCGCCAAGTCCGATTTTGTGCGCCTCTTCGAGCACTTTTTTCTCCAGTTCGATGTCGCGGAAGGCGCGCCCATATTCATTTCCCGAGGTCGGCAGTGCGTCGTAGTAGTGCGTCGAAGCCAGTTTCACGGTCAGCAGATTTTTTTCGGCCGATGTGCCGCCAATGACAAACGCAATGTGGTAGGGCGGACAGGCGGCAGTGCCAAGCGTTTTCATCTTTTCGATGAGGAATGGCACCAGCGTTTCGGGGTTTTGTATGCGCGCTTTTGTTTCCTGATAAAGGTATGTCTTGTTGGCTGAGCCGCCGCCTTTTGTTACGCACAAAAATCGATATTCCATGCCTTCGGTGGCTTCGAGGTCGATTTGCGCAGGCAGGTTGCATTTGGTATTCACTTCGTCGTACATGGTGAGCGGCGCATTTTGCGAATAGCGCAGATTCTCTTCGGTGTAGGTTTTGAACACGCCGAGCGAAAGTGCCTCTTCGTCGCAGTAGCCCGTCCACACTTGCTGCCCCTTTTCGCCGTGAATGATGGCCGTGCCAGTGTCTTGACACAGAGGCAGTTGACCTTTGACAGACACTTCGGCATTGCGCAGAAAAGTGAGTGCCACATAGCGGTCGTTGTCGCTGGCTTCGGGGTCCGACAGTATTTTTGCCACCTGCTCGTTGTGCGAGCGGCGCAGCATAAACGACACATCGCGGAAGGCGGCGTTTGCCATCTTTGTTAAGCCATCTTTTTCGATTTTCAGAATGGGTTTGCCCTCAAAATCGCCCACCGACACATGATCTTTCGTCAGCAGGTAGTACTCCGTTTTGTCCTCGCCCAGCGGGAACATCGGCTGGTAGTGAAATTCTGTTGCCATGATTATTTTGCTCGTTTTTGTTGTTGCTATATTTCTGCAAAGTTACGAAAAAAAACTGACTGGCGCACGCATTTTTTGTCTATGTCGCAAAAGTGATTTATCTTTGCAGCAGAGATAATGGTATGATTTTTGCGGGAGATAAAGAAAAAGAACGATGAAAAAGACGGCGAATATATTGCTACTAGCGGTGTTGGCGGCTCTGTTTGCTGCTTGCAAAAACGACAAAAACGACCCCATCAACTACAACATTGTGGAAGATGTGCAGTCCTATTTTGATATGACAAAACACCAAATGCGCCGGTCGCTACGCCGCAACTATGGCACGGTGCGCGAGAGCAGCAATACGCTGCGTGGTCGCAGTCGCACGCAGATGCTCACCATACATTTCGACGACGACGGTCCGTACCGAATCGACTACCAGCGCGACGATGTGCTGAAATCGCTCAACGAGATGGCGGCCGTGGCGCAGCGTTTCGCTTTCGATGTACACACCTTCTATATCGAATATCCCGCCCCCTACAACTACGGCAGCATGAGCCGCAACGATGCCGAACTGCTTCGTTCCGACGACCACACGGCGTTTTCCGATAGTCTTGTGCAGCGTGCTGGCACTTACGATTGCGCCGAAGAACGCTACGACACCTTGCCCGACCCTGTTCGGCGGTGGCGCACGGTGTTTCACAGCACTTCGAACAACCGATTCCAGTTTACGCTCGCCAAACGGTAGTTCGGCTGCCGACTATTTTTCCTGAATTTTCGTTTTTGTCTACCGCACAACGATTTTTGTTGCTTTGCTGCCAACTTTTACGATGTAAATGCCACGCAGCGAGCCGTTTTGCGTTGTAACATCGAGGCCGCTGGGCGTGTAGATGCGCATGGGTTGGTCGCAGAAAATGCGTCCGTCGTGCGCCACAATCTCTAACGGCGCGTCGGTGGTTGGTAGGGTAGTGGGGTAGAGTGCGTGTATGTAGTAGGTGTCGCGGCATGTTTGTGTGCCGTTTTCGGTGCGTGTGAACGCTGCAATGGCGTATGTGTGCTTGCCTGCCGCAGTAATGTGTTGCTGCGCAAACGCTGCTCCAATGCAGTTTTCGGTCAGTATGTTGCGGTGTTGGTAGGTTTCGTCGAATACTTTGTCCCAACTGTCGGCGGCATCGTATTGGGCGTAATTTCCCAAATCGCCATAGGCGGTGTAGGTGTGCGTGGTGCTGTCTTTTTTATTGCCCTGAATAGTGTAACAATAGCCAGTTTCTTGCCCTGCATCGTTGAATACATAGCGTTTTTCGGTTACGAGTGTCCACGCTGGGTCGCTGGTTGCATCGTAGTTGTAGCGTTTTTCGACTTTTGTGTTGGCGGTGTATGTGTATTCTAATTTGTAACTTGTTGTGAAATTACCGCCGTTGGCAAGTTTGTATACACTCTGCACCAATGTATCGTTGGCGTAGGTGTCGTTGGTTTTGTTGGCAACTTTCCAATTGCCACTCCAAGAGTAATTTAGGGTTGTGATGGTGTTTTCGGTGTAGGTATATTCAGTCTTCTTTTTGTTTTGCATTATGCCGTCTTGTGCTGCGGTATATGTGATAATTATCAAATTCCCTTGGGCATCGTAGCCATATTCGGTTTTGATGGAGTCGAGCCAAGTGCCATTGCTGTTTTGTTGAATGGTGTGGTACACGAGTTGTTTTTGTGTGTTGTATTCAAACACCTCTTTTTCGGTTTCTGCCCATGCGCCATCGCTCCAAAGGTAGGTGGTAATGGCGGTGTCGATATTGCTCTCGTTGCGTTGGAATGCAATTTTTGTGTCGTTTTCCCACGCATTGCCGCTGCGAATATAGCGCGTGTAGCCATCGGTTTGCTGCGAACCGTTGTACGACGGCACAAATTTGTAAGTGGCCGAAGCATCGGTGCGCACAATGCTGTCCAGTTGGTGCGTCTGTGCCAATGCGCTTCCCATCGCAAGCATTCCGCACAAGAATAGGGTAGATTTTTTGTTCATCATAAGGGAATTTCAGATTAGGTTGATCAGTTGATTAGTTGATTGGTTGATAAGTTTAACGCATTAGTGATGGTTTCTGTTGAATCGTTGAACTGTTGATTTGTTTTTTGTTGAATTGTTCGGATGCACTCGGCGCGTCCCTACTTTTCACTTTCCACTTTATAGACTTTCACACTAATTTTGTCTATG
>CAVKTI010000099.1:0-4005 GCA_963659365.1 Acutalibacteraceae bacterium
GACTCGAACCCACGACATTCAGAACCACAATCTGACGCTCTAACCAACTGAACTACATCCACCATCGGTTTTGCGGTGCAAAGGTACAAAAAAAACTAATAACGACCAAACGCAGAAAATAAAAAATGAACGATCGGCAAATGCAAGATAATGAGCGAGTTACGAGCGACGCCAGAGAAATTCGGCGGCTCATAGCGGCTTCGATGGACGGTGTAACCGCCGAAAAAATGCGCCAAAACGGCATCGGTTACGCCAAAAATTTCGGGGTGGCACTGCCCCGCTTGCGCGAAATTGCCGCCCAATTCCAACCCGATGCGCTGCTGGCAGCCGCACTCTGGCAAACAGGCAGCCGCGAAAGCATGATTGCGGCACTGCTGCTCACGCCGCCCGACAGCCTGACGCTCGCCGAAGCCACGCAACTGACCGAAAAATTGGCAACCAACGAACTGACCGAAATTGCCGCTGCCAATCTCTTTGCCAAAATGCCAAACGCCGCCGATTTTGTGGCGCAGATGGCGGAAAAAGACGGACCAAAAGGGCTGTTTGTGGCCATTTACACCGCCACACACGCCGCCAATCGGTTGAGCGATGCGCTGTTGGAACGATTGGCGCAAAAAATCGGCGAAAGCGACCTCGATATGGCCACCGCCAACGCCGCCACTACCCTATTCATGCGCCTCGGCGAGATGCCGCAGCACCAAAACTGCGCCGCAAACGCCATCAACACGCTGCGGCAGTCGCCAAACGCACTCTGCCAACGCATGGCCGATTGGCTATCGTGCTGAAAATCAGCGGTTGCAAATCTGCTTGAAGTTGCAGTACTTGCACTTTTCCGTATCGTCGGTGCAGAAAAACGGCAGTTCTAGGTTGAAAATTTCGGCCAAACAGTCGTTCAACGCCTGCCGAAAATCGGCTTCGTAGCCGCCAAAATCAGAAACTGCAACAGCCGATTTTTTTTCGCCATGCGTAATTTCGTAGTCCGCCAGATTGCGCAACTCGTAAATAATCGGCTTCAGCGTCGCCGACGGATATTTTTCGTGATAGAGCGAGGCGTAGAAAAGGGTCTGCAAAACGGCTTTTGGCCGCTCCTTGTTTTTGCCGTCGAACAGGCTCGCCATCGCTTTGAAATTCTTCTCGACATGCCCCGTTTTGTAATCGACAATATGCGCCAAACCCTCCTTCTCGTCCACGCGGTCGATAATGCCTTTCACATTGATTTTCAGACCGTTATCGAGCGTCAGAGTTGTTTTCATGCGCTCTTCGGAGCAACAATAACGGAACGGTGCGCGCACATCGCGGTCGAAGGCGAGCGTTTTCTGCACATAGGTGCGAATGATGTGCGCAATCAGCAAATTTTGCCCCAACAGCGGCATTTTTTTGCCTTTGTAAAACACCTCGGCGAAGGCTTGATTCAGATATTCGTCGATTTGGTGCTGCGATTTGACGAGCGTGTCCAACGCCT
This sequence comes from Acutalibacteraceae bacterium, assembly GCA_963659365.1. Classification (GTDB taxonomy): domain Bacteria; phylum Bacteroidota; class Bacteroidia; order Bacteroidales; family Paludibacteraceae; genus W0P28-013. The sequence goes on from CAVKTI010000099.1 coordinate 1,463, forward strand.
CTTTCGTCAGCATTTTCCCGACATACGGCTTGTAGAGCAACTCCATCACGCGGTGAAAAATGGAGCCGAAAGTGTTGGCTTCCACCGTTTCGCTCACATCGTCGGCGGTGGTTAGCCCCTCGATTTTTGTGTAGTAGAAGCGCATCGGGCAGTCGATGTAGGCGTTGATGTCGCTGGCCGAGATGTATTTTTCGGAATTTTCGGTGCAGAAAGCGCGCAGACGCTCCGCCACAACGCCCTCTTTCGCCACTTTTGCGTCCCCTTTTGCGTCGGCCATCACCTCGTAGCCCACCGATTTTTTGCGCAGCGGCAGGTTGTAGAGATATTCCAACTGCGCAGCGTAGCGGCTCAATTCGCCATGCTGCCCATCGGTACGCGAGTCGTAGATGAGAAAAACACGGCGAGCGCGATAAATCAAGCGGTAGAAATTGTAGGCAAAAATGGCATCGTGATATTCGTGCGTGGGCAGCCCAAAAGCGCGGCGCAGATTGTACGGAATAATCGACGGCGCACTGTTTTTGCGCGGAAAAATGCCCTCGTTGAATGCGGCAATCACCACATTTTCGAAGTCGAGCGCGCGCGTTTCGAGCGTTCCCATCAGTTGCAGCCCTTCGACGGGTTCGCCCTTGAACGACACCGTTTGACTGGCCGTGAGTTGCGACAGCAAGCGAAAAAATGTCTCCTTCTCAATATCTATCGAAAAGGTGCGCAAATTGGCAGCCACACGGTTGATTGCTGCCTTGTAGCGCGCAAAAAACTCCGTTTCGATGCGGTCGGCGTCGCTCAGTTGCGCCAAGCGGTCGATGACATCGGCAAAATAGGCGGCAAAATCCGCCGTTGTATCGACAGAGCGGAAAATGGCGGCAAGCAAATCGCAGTTTTTGAACTCATCGACCGACACCAAAAATAGATTCTCCTTGCGAATGCGTTCGACCAGTGCACTTACCGCCTCGGTTTCGCGCTCGGCAATCAGTGGGTGATTGAGTACTGCCAACACATGTTTGTAGTAGAAATGCGTCGTGCCACCAATCGTGCGGCGGTTGCGTTGTGCTGCGGCAATATGCTCGACCAACGCCGCCACAGGCGTGAGCGACAGCGGATAACCCATCGTTACATTCACCGCCGCCACCGAAGCGGGAATGGCGTGCAACTGCGGAATGAGCAACTGCTCGTTGGGCAGCACCACCACCGTGCGCAAGTTGGCGTTGTCGGGATTTTCGGCCTGCAAATCGCTCAAAATGCGGTACACCTGCTTGGTCTGCCCAATGTCCGACGGAATGGCAATCAACTCTATCTGGCGGTCGGTCGGCGTTTCGGGTGCATCGAGCGTGTAGCGTGCGCGAAAACGCTTGTTTTCGGCCACAAATTGCGCCGCAATGTTGCCGTTGGCGGCTATTTCGGGCGATTGGTAGTCGAAATAGAAGTCGCCGATGCCCCTTTTCTGACACTTTTCGAGCAGTGCCGCTTCGGATTTTGTCAAGGCGTTGAAGCCGACAAAAACCACGCGCTCGTAGTCGAGTTTCAGGTCGCTGTCTGCGTCGATAACATCGCGAAAAATCATGCCGTCGTAGCCAATGCCCCGCTGGCGCAAATCGGCTTTGAAAACGGTGTAAAGTTCGAACAATTTCGCCCAAATTTCGGAGAATTGCTGTTTGTAATCGCCCTTTTCATCGGAAGAATTGTCCGTTTTGTTGGGCAAAAATACTTTCCAAAACTGCGCAACAATCGCCCGTTTTTCGTCGTCGAGCCAACTGAAATCGCTCTCCAACTCTTTCAAATCGCCGATATTGCGAAAAATTTGCTCCGCATCGGCCATATATTTGTCGATGTCGTCGAAATCGGCCAAAAGCATCTCGCCAAAAAAGCAGAAATGGTCGAACGGCTCTTTGCTGCCCGTAACGCGGCAATAGGCGTTGTACAAGGCGAATTGCAGCGTTACCCTATCGGCCTGCAACAGATTCGATGCACGAAAAAAGAGGTCGTTGATGGCAAAAATGTCGGGCGCAAACAACGGTCGCTGCGCCACACGCGCCAATGCCTGACGGAAAAAAAGCCCTGCACGGCGGTTGGGAAAAACAAACGCCACATTTCTCAATCGGTCGCCAAAGTCGGCGTAGTAGCGTTGCGCTATCTGCTGCAAAAAAGGGGTCATCGCTGCTGTCTGATTTTCTATTTTGTGCAAATATACTACTTTTTTTTCGCCTTTGTGCTGCATTTCGAAAATAAATGTCTATTTTTGCTCACACAAAAAAGTGAGGAGTGAGGAATTAGGAGTGAGGAATTTTTAGTGAGAAAGTATGAAAGTGTGAAAGTGTGAAAGTAGGGACGCTGCATGCCACATCCGACGAATAAAGAGTAAAGAATAAAGACAAAAGACGAAGACCAAAGGCTTTCCCCCTATCGGGGAAAATGGGAAGGGGGGGGGGACGGCCAACAATTAACAATAAAAAATGAATAATGAATAATAATTGCGGCGTTTTTGATACCGACACGGCATTGGGCGGCGAGTGTCAAAAATCAGGTTTTGTGTTTCGAAAAAGCGT
>CAVKTI010000100.1:0-3672 GCA_963659365.1 Acutalibacteraceae bacterium
TGCTACTTGCTACTATTTTTCATTGTTTATTTTTCATTAAAGTAGAGCCGCCACATTGTGGCGGCTCTACTGTTTTCAAATTTTCAAATAATTATCAATTATCAATTGTCCATTATTCACATACAGGGCGAATGGGTAGTCCATAGCAGCGGTTGTCCCCATCTCTGTTCACACTGCCAGGAAAGAACAACGCACTCCATGCTTTCTTCGAGTAGTTTGTGTAGAGCGAACTCGACCAGTAGGTGCCATAGCCATCTTTGATGCTCTTGTCATCGTAGTAACATCCTGCCGCAGGGAGAAAAATAGCATTCCCATTGGAGGCTTTCACCTCGTGTCCTTTCACACCGTTTTTGGTTGTCCAAGTACAAGTACACTTATTCATGAGTTCTTCCCACTCTGCGTCGGTTGGCATACGCCATTTCCCTCCCCAGTTTCGTACTGCGGCATCATCGGCGGCTTCCAGCGTGGCAATGCTGTCGCTGTCGTTATACTTGGTCAAAGTCGAACCATATTTGTAGGTGTCCCACGAATAGGTCTTGTTTGTGTCGGTTTCGCCCCAAGCATAGTAGTTGCCATAGGCTTCGAGCGTGGTTGCACCGATATTGCAGGTCGCCCATTTTACACTTAACCCTAAATCGACATAATCATGACCGTTTTCGTTGCCTGTGGCTGCGAAATTTCCCGCTTTTTCTTTGTCTTTTTCGCACGCAACAAACACGGCAGCCACACAGCACAAGGCTGCAAAAAATCTAATCTTTTTCATAATCTTCTGATTTTTAAATTGTTAATAAAATTGAAAATTGTTCGTTTTTCTTTCAATTAGGCATAATAAAAAAGCGTGGAATTCGACTGTTGCCGTTCCACACTTTGAGGCTCTCGCATTGCCCACTTTTTTAGAATCGACAACGCAGAGCCCACGCGAATATAAGATGATACATCGCCCATACAAGGCACAATACACTTATATTCCGAGGACATCTATCGTTGCTGTATTCTGAAAAAAGTTGAAACTTGCGAGATTCAAAGTGTCAGAACAAAGCGTCAATAAACGCCTTTATTATGTCTGCCAATCGCACACAAAATCGTGCAAATCAGCGAAGCAAAAGTACAACATTTATTTTGAATAGCAAAATAATTTCAAATTTTCAGATTTTAGATTGCGCTGCGCGCTGTTTCTATGTTTTTAAGTTTCTCGCGCTACGCGCTGTTGCTGTGTTTAATTTGTGGATTTGGTTATTTGGTTATTTGGTGAGTCTTCGGACGCACTCGGTGCGTCCCTACTTTTAACTTTTCACTTTATAGACTTTCACACTCATTTTGTCTATGTTCTATGCTCTATCTTCTTAAAATCTTTCTTGCGACTTGTATCTTGCTACTTGCTACTCATATCTTGCTACTATTCAGAAACAAATCAGTTGGCGAAATGTCTGATTTTATGTAAATCATAAAATCGACTATCAAATTTGCATAAAAAATTGGGCAATTTTATGTAAATCATAAAATAAATATGTATCTTTGTCGCGAAATAACAACTCCATCGCCTTATGATAGACCGCGACATTGTGAAAAAACTCAAGCAACTTGCCACCAAATTCCCCATTGTAACGCTTACAGGCGCAAGGCAGTGTGGCAAATCGACGCTTTTGAAAAACTGTTTCGACGATTACGCCTATGTTTCGCTCGAAGATTTGGACTTCCGCGAATTTGCCACAAACGATCCGCGCGGATTTTTGAAAAATTTCGACAGGCGTGTCATCATCGACGAGGCACAGTATGCGCCAAAACTCTTTTCGTACCTGCAAACCGCCGTCGATTGCGAGAACAAGAGCGGCATGTATATTTTGTCGGGGTCGCACAATTTTCTGCTTATGGAGCAGATTTCGCAATCGCTGGCAGGGCGCACCGCCATACTGAAACTGTCGCCGCTATCGTTGCACGAACTCAAAAGGGCATCGCTTGCGCCACGCTCGCTCAACGAGTGGTTGTTTACAGGCGGTTATCCGCGCATTTACGACAAAAACATTGCCGCCACCGACTATTTTCCCAACTACATACAGACCTACATTGAGCGCGATGTGCGTTTGCTGCGCAACATTTCGAATTTGTCGCAATTTGTTCGCTTTCTGAAACTTTGCGCCGCGCGTGTTGGGCAGTTGCTCAATGTCAGTTCGCTTGCCAACGAATGCGACATAACCACGCCAACGGCACAGGCTTGGCTCTCGATATTGGAGACGAGTTATATTGTCTATCTGCTCAAACCATATCACAAAAACTACAACAAAAGGCTCATAAAATCGCCCAAACTCTATTTTTACGATACTGGATTGGCGGCGTCGCTGCTCGGGTTGGAGTCGGTCGAGCAACTATCGACACACTATTTGCGTGGCGAAATGTTCGAAAATATGGTTGTGGGCGAATACATCAAAAAGTTCCACGCCTTTGGTCGCGAGCCGTCGCTCTACTTTTGGCGCGACAGCAATTGCAACGAGATTGACCTTTTGGTGGAGCATGGCACATCGCTCGAAGCCATCGAAATAAAATCGAACGCAACGATGAACAGTAAATTTTTCGACAATCTGAAAGAATTCCGAAAATTGAGCCAACTTTCGGTGCAAGATACCAGTGTGGTCTATGGCGGCGATGTCGATTTTGTAACCTCGGACGGCAAATTTATCAGTTGGCGAAATGTCTGATTTTATGCAAATCATAAAATCGACTATCAAATTTGCATAAAAAATTGGGCAATTTTATGCAAATCATAAAATCGGCAGCGGCTACAACTGCCCCGCTTCGACTAGAAAGATGATGCGTTCGATGATTTTGTCGTCGTCGTTGTCGCCGAACTTCTTTTTGAGGTCGGCACCGAGCAGTTTGGCAAAAAGTTGGTAGAAACCCGCCGTGAAACTGCCACGATAGGCGCGAATCAGTTCGTAGGAACTGGTTTGGCACTCGCGATCGACCAGCCTGATGAGCAGTTTGCCTTGGTTGAGCGTCATCTGCGTGAACTCCTTGTAGTATTTTTTGTAGGTGGTTTTTTCCCACTGGCGCATATAGCGGTCGCGTTCCTTTTGGGTGGGGCATACTTTCACACTGAAAAAACGCTTACCTGCTGTCAATCTGACTCATAGGCTATTTTTGGCAATTTCTCTTGCAAATGTCAAAATAAATTGCTATCTTTGCACTATATTTGACTGAGTATGGATAATATGGGCGGATTGTGCGCTCGGCGGAGTTGGCAAAATATCCGACAACACTCATATTCCGCAGTTAAGTATGTAAAATAATATAGGCGTTTATCAGCGCTTGTTTTGACCTTTTGAAATCCGGAAAATTTCACCACTCAAGACAGGATAGCGATAAATGCTCTCGGGTATGTACAGACTATGTCCATGCGACATATAAATACATATCGGTGTGGGCATTATTGTGTATTCTTGTGGTAGGGTCTTTCCGGAACCTCAAAAGGGAGAATAGGCAACGGTATGATTCCACGCTTTTTTGTGTGTTTATGGGTCATGTTTGGAATCGACTCCCCACAACGAAGCCTCTGTAGGCAATACAAATGAGTCAAACAACCTATTTCCGTCCCCATTGGACTTGCGGACGATATCATGTAGAAAAACATGTGGCGATAATGTATAACCTTTTGGTGGGTTATAGCTTTTTCTTCGA
>CAVKTI010000101.1:0-3668 GCA_963659365.1 Acutalibacteraceae bacterium
CCGCGACTTTTCTTTGGTTCGTTTCTTTTGGTCGTCAAAAGAAATGAACGAAAAAACGACAAAAAAAACAACGACACCAGCGGACGTGGCATGCCGCGTCCCTACAAACAAAAAATAATTAAATAATTGGAAATTAAATAATTAGATAATTAGATAATTGATTTAATGAAAAACTTCGCATTGATAGGCGCGGCAGGCTACATCGCACCACGCCATTTGAGAGCCATCAAAGACACCGGCAACCGCTTGGTGGCGGCCTACGACAAGTTCGACAGCGTGGGCATTATGGACAGTTATTTTCCGCAGGCCGACTTTTTCACCGAGTTCGAAATTTTCGACCGCCACTGCTCGAAAATCAAATCGACCGACAAAAAAATCGACTATGTGTCGATCTGCACGCCCAATTACCTGCACGATGCACACATGCGCTATAGTCTGCGCCTCGGTGCCGATGTTATCTGCGAAAAACCGCTCGTGCTGAATCCGTGGAATGTCGATCAACTGCTGCAAGTGGAGCGCGAAACAGGTCACCACATCAACACCATTTTGCAGTTGCGCTTGCACCCGTCCATCGTGGCGCTGAAACAGAAGGTGGAGGCCGCTCCCAAGGACAAAATTTTCGATGTCGATCTCACCTACATCACCTCGCGCGGCAATTGGTACTACACCAGTTGGAAAGGCGATGTGCATAAAAGTGGCGGCATCGCTACGAATATCGGCGTGCATTTCTACGATATGCTGCAATGGATTTTTGGCAAGGTGTCGAAAAATGTGGTGCATGTGATGGCGCACGACCGCTGCGCTGGTTTTCTCGAATTGGAACGCGCTCGCGTGCGCTATTTTCTCAGCATCAATGCCGACAATCTGCCCGAAAACGCCGTGCAAGGCGAAAAACGCACCTACCGCACCATCTGTATCGACGGCAGCGAGTTCGAATTTAGCCAAGGCTTCACCGAACTGCACACCGAAAGTTATCGCCGCATTCTTGCTGGGCAGGGCTTTGGCGTGGAGGAGGCGCGCGAGTCGATAAACATCGTGCACGCTATCCGCAATGCGAAACCCATCGGCTTGGTGGGCGACTATCACCCGCTGGCAAAATTGCCGCTGGCACGCCACCCATTTGGCTGGTAATCAGTAAGAAAACGATGCGTAAAATCACATTCACACTGCGCGAAGGCGAAACATTCATTCCGCTTATTGCCCTGCTCAAAGCCGTCAATGCGGTGGAGTCGGGCAGTGTGGCGCAACAGGTTGTGGCGGCTGGTTTGGTGCAGCGCAACGGTCAAACCGAACTGCGCAAACGCGCCAAAATCGTGGCCGGCGACACCATTCGCTTCGAAAATGTCGAAATTAGTGTAAAAGTAGCAAGTAGTGAGTAGCAAGTAGCAAGACAAGTGTAAAAGTATGAAAGTGTAAAAGTGTATAAAGTTGAAAGTAGGGACGCACTGCGAATTTCAGATTTCAGATTTCAGATTTCAAATTTCAAATTTCAAATTTCAAATTAATGGGTTTATCAACTCACCAAATAACCAAATCATCAAATAACCAAATCCGCAAATCAACACAGAAACAGCGCGTAGCGCGAAAATTTTTGCGATAAGCGAGCGCAGAGTCAAACTCGTTTGAACTATGCCGAGCGTAGCAAAAATCTTGCAAAGCAGAAACATAGAAACAAATAAACTTATCATCAACTCATCAACTAAAAAAATCGAACTCCTTGCGCCTGCTAAAAATGCCGAGGTCGGCATGGCGGCCATCAACCACGGCGCCGACGCGGTTTACATTGGTGCGCCACGCTTCGGCGCGCGGCAGGCGGCTGGCAATACCATTGGCGATATTGAGCGGTTGGTCGATTATGCACACAAATTTTATGCGCGCGTCTATGTGGCGTTGAACACGATTTTGACCGACGACGAACTGGCGGAGGCGCAAAAAATCGCCGTCGATTTGTACAATATCGGTGTCGATGCGCTCATTGTGCAGGACATGGGGCTGCTCGAACTCGATCTGCCGCCCATTCCGCTTCACGCCAGCACGCAGTGCGACAATCGCACGGCCGAAAAGGTGGCGTTTCTCGAGCAGTGCGGCTTCGAACAGGTGGTTTTGGCGCGCGAACTGTCGTTGGCACAAATTCGCGAAATTGCCCAACACACCTCCGTCGCGCTCGAATGTTTTGTGCATGGCGCGTTGTGCGTGTCGTACAGCGGACAGTGCTATTTGAGCCAAGCCCTGCGGCAGCGCAGTGCCAATCGTGGCGCGTGTGCGCAGATGTGCCGCCTGCCTTATACGCTGCTCGATGCCGATGGGCGCGTGCTGGCCAAGGACAAACACCTGCTGTCGCTCAAGGATTTCGACGCTTCGGCGCATTTGGCCGAAATGATCGGCGCTGGCGTGTCGTCGTTCAAAATCGAGGGGCGTTTGAAGGACGAAAATTATGTGAAAAATCTCACCGCCTACTACCGCCAAAAACTCGATGCGCTGCTCGAAGAACGCCCATCGAAGCGCGCTTCGTCGGGGCGGACGCACTTTTTCTTTGCGCCGAATCCGCAAAAAACATTCTACCGCGGTGCAACGGACTATTTTCTTGTCTGTCGTCGTCCCGACATCGCCTCGTTCGATACGCCAAAGTCGCTGGGCGAGCCTGTCGGCACGGTTAAATCGCTGTCGAGCAACTATTTAACGCTCGATTCGGCGGCGCAATTTGCCAATGGCGATGGCTTGTGCGGCTTCGATGGCGACGGCCAATTCATCGGTTTTCGTATCAATAGGGTAGAGGGCGCGCGACTTTTTCCGCCGAAAATGCCCTATCTGAAAATCGGAACGCCGCTCTACCGCAACAACGACGCTGCGTTTGAAAAAACGCTTTCGGGACACTCGGCCGAGCGCAAAATTGCGGTGCGCTTTGCCATTTCCGATGCCGACGGTGGCCTGCTTTGCACCGCTACCGACGAGGACGCTAACCACGCCACCGAACTGCTCGCTACCGAAAAAGTACCTGCCAACAACGCCGCATGCGCCCACGAAACTTGGCGCACACAATTTTCAAAATTGGGCGATACTGATTTTTATCTGTCTTATTTTCAGATGAATACGAGCAAAATGTGGTTTGTGCCTGTGTCGCTTGTGGCGGCAACGCGCCGTTTGTTGCTGCAAAAATTGGTGGCCGTGCGCCAAACCAATTTTCCCAAACGCGAAAAGTCTTTACACAAAACTTCGCACCCATTTCCGCAGCCGACGCTCGACTACCGCGCCAATGTGGCCAACGCTCAAGCCGAAGCCTTTTATGTGCGGCATGGCGCACAGGTTCTGCAGCGCGCTTTCGAGATTGCTCCCATGCCGGCGGCCGAACTGATGCGCACGAAACACTGTCTGCGCTACAGTTTTGGTTGGTGTCCCAAGCAGCACCCGCAAAATCCGCCGCACGAACCGCTTGTATTGCAGTGTGGCACCGCCAACCTCCGCCTCTCGTTCGACTGCCACAACTGCGAGATGGTCATTTCCAAGTTGCAAGAGAATTGATAATTGATAATGTAGGGACGCACTGCGTGCGTCCGTTTGTTGCGCTGCGTGCTGTTTTTGTGTTTCTATGTATTCTTGTGGATTTGCAGATTTTGGCTCACTCGATAAATCTAGGGGATTAGGCGTATAACTTTGTGAGTCTGAAAAGG
>CAVKTI010000102.1:0-3536 GCA_963659365.1 Acutalibacteraceae bacterium
CGCCAACTGCTCTTCGTGCGACTGGCGGACAGCCACCGTAAGTTCACATTCGGCACTTTGTTTTTGTTCTAACACACTCATTTGCAATTCTTTAATAAGTCGCATCACGCGATTGAGTACCGTGTATGGCGTTGTAATCCAATAGTGCGCCTCGACTAGCCGTTCGACCGTTTGCGCTGCGGCGATGGCTTCGGCAGCCGCCATTTTGTAGGCAACCGTGAGTCCGCCTGTACCGAGCAGAATGCCGCCAAAATAGCGCACCACCACTATCAGAATGTTGGTGAGGCCGTTGGCGTTAATCTGTCCGAGAATCGGTTTGCCCGCTGTACCAGAGGGTTCGCCGTCGTCGTTGGCGCGAAAATCGGTGCGCACTGCACCCAGCATATAGGCGTAGCAAACATGGCGTGCGTCGTGATACTCTTTGCGTTTCGTTTCGACCAGCGTTTTCACCGCATCGAGCGTAGCAACAGGAAAGGCGAAAGCCAAAAATTTGCTCCCCTTCTCCTTGTAAATGCCCTGTGCAGGCGCAACTATGGTCGTATAGGTGTCCATGTTTTTCGTGCTTCGTGCGGATTCAAATGAGTTGATAAGTTGATGAGTTGATAAGTTGATAAGTTTAACGCATCAATAAAGGTCGGTGCGGCAAACCCAATCTTCAAATCTTCAAATTTTCAAATAATTAAGCAATTGGGTAATTAAAAACTATTCTCTGAAATAAACTCGTCGTACGCGTGGCGAAATGGAGGTCAGCACTTCGTAGGGAATGGTGCCGAGCAGTTTGGCAATGCTGGAGATGCGTTGTTCGTCGTTGAAGACGACTATCTCGTCGCCAACGGCGGCGTGCAGCCCCGTAACATCGACCATGAGCAGATCCATGCAGACATTGCCGACAATCGGCACACGCTGCCCCTTGTAGAAAAACGAGCCAACGCCGTTGCCGAGGCGGCGGTCGATGCCATCGGCGTAACCGAGCGGCAGCAGCGCAATTTCAGCGTCTTTCGTTATTTTTCCGCGACGGTTGTAGCCCACCGTGTCGCCTGCTTTCACCGTTTTCAGTTGCATAATGCGCGTGCTGAGCGAGCAGACATTGCGCAGTTTTTCCTCGTTCACGCAGTTCATGCCCCACAGCCCGATGCCAAGCCGCGCCATATCGAACTGATATTCGCTGAAACGCTCGATGCCAGCCGTGTTGAGCGTGTGTTTGATTACTTGGTAGCCCAAACCGCGTTCCAATGTTTCGGCGTTTTGGCGGAAGAGCGCAATCTGTTGCAGCGTGAAAGCGTCCATTTCGGGCGACGGCTCGTCGGCAGCGGCCAAATGCGAAAAGGTCGAAGCCACTTTCAACGCCGATTGGCTGCGCAACATCTGCAACAGTTTAGGCAAATCGGCCGCCTCGAAGCCAGCGCGGTGCATTCCAGTATCGAGTTTGATGTGAATCGGATACTCTTTCAAGCCGTGCTGCTGCGCCTCGTCGATCATCGTTTCGAGAAATTGGAACGAGCAAACTTCGGGTTCCAACTGGTATTTTATCAAGTGGTGCAAGGCGGTTTTCATCGGGTCGAGCACGATGATGGGCAGGCGTATGCCCGCTTGGCGCAGTTCCACGCCCTCGTTCACAAACGCCACGCCAAGGTAATCGACACCGTGGTGTTGCATGGCTTGCGCCACCTCGACCGAACCGCTGCCGTAGGCCGACGCTTTCACCATACACATCAGTTTGGTGGTCGGTTTCAACTTCGAGCGGAAGTAGTCGATGTTGTGAAACATGGCATCGAAATTGATCTCCATCACCGTGTCGTGCGCCAGCAAACAGAGGTGCGACAAGATGCGTTGCGGCTCAAATTCGGGCGCAATTTTCAGCAAAATGACCTCGTTGCGGAGTGTTTGTAACTCGTCGGAAAGCAAAAATTCGCGCGTCGTACGGAAAAACGATTTCTCCTGAATATCAAACAGTTTCGAGTGCGAAGATAGTTCATTTCCAATAAAAATGACCCTATTCACAGATTGTGATGCAATCACCTTGCAAATGTTTGCGTAGAACATCTCGCACACGATGTCATCGCCGTTGATGTCGCTCACGATGAGTGTGCGCTTCAGGTTTTGGTTGGCCGATTGCTGCTCCATGAAACTGAGCGCGTGCTTGGTGAGCGATGTCAGGTCGGAGTTGTGCGTGTCGCGCACAAGCAGACAGCCGTTGATACCAGCCTCCACCTCGAAACGCGGTTGTCGATTGTCAAGCATTTCAGATTTCAGAATTTCAAATTTCAAATTTCAAATTGTAGCCCCCTTTCCCGTTTCCCCCGAAGGGGGAAAAGCCGGCCGTTTAATTAAGAATTTTGCATTTAGAATTATTCGCATTCAACACCGCTACAATTTTCAAATCTTCAAATTTTCAAATTTTCAAATAATTCTAATTTTCAAATAATTCTTAATTCACAAAAGATTTTCGGCGTTCAGGTTTTCTTTTTCGATGTCGAGGAAGTAGCGGTAAGTGCCAACTTTCAGTTCGTAGCACGCCTCGTAGTCGCACACGATGATGCCGTGCGGGTGCAGTTGCAGTGCGCTCACGGTCCACATTTGCGAAACGCCCTCTTCCACCGCATGTTTCAGGGCGCGCGCCTTGTTGTGGCCATTCACGATAATCAGCACTTCGCGTGCGTCCAAAACGGTGCCAACGCCAACGGTGAGTGCGGTTTTCGGCACTTTGTTCACATCGTTGTCGAAGAAGCGCGAATTGGCGATGATGGTGTCGGTCGTCAGCGTTTTTTGGCGTGTGCGCGATGCCAGCGACGAGCCCGGTTCGTTGAACGCAATGTGCCCGTCGGGGCCGATGCCGCCCAAAAAGAGGTCGATGCCGCCCACCGCTTTGATACGCGCCTCGTAGTCGGCACATTCGGCATCTAAATCGGCAGCGTTGCCGTTCAGAATGTTCACATTTTCGTGCTTGATGTCGATGTGTTTGAAAAAGTTGTTCCACATGAAGGCGTGGTAACTTTCGGGGTGTTCTTCGGGCAGCCCGATGTACTCGTCCATGTTGAATGTGATGACATTTTGGAACGAGATGATGCCCTGTTTGTTCAGATTGATGAGTTCGCGGTACATGCCAAGCGGCGACGAACCCGTTGGCAGCCCCAGCACAAACGGTTTTTCGGCCGTCGGCTGCGCTTCCAGTATGCGGTGTGCGACATAATGTGCCGCCCAGCGCGACACCTCGTTGTAATCAGGTTGAATGATAAGTCTCATTTTTTGTTGTTGATTTGGTTATTTGTGGAATTGGTTATTTGGTTATTTGTTGAATCGTTTAATCGTTGAACTGTTGAAGCGTTTCGGACGCACTCGGTGCGTCCCTACTTTCGTACTTTTATACTTTCAAACTTTCAAACTCGTCTTGCGACTTGCTACTCACATCTTTCTGTCGTGTGGGATTTGTAATCCTGCGCTCGCTGTATTATAGGGATTTGTAATCCGTTTTTTTGCTTGTTTTTTCGTTCATTTCTTTTGACGACCAAAAGAAACGAACCAAAGAAAAGTCGCGG
>CAVKTI010000103.1:0-3513 GCA_963659365.1 Acutalibacteraceae bacterium
CGATGCTGGCACCTACACCGTGCGCGTGGTCGGCAAGGTGTCGGGCTGTAGCACCCAAATCACTTCCGACGAAAAAACGGTAACAGTAACGGCTCTGCCCGAAGTTACCATTCATGGCAACTTCCCAGCGGCGTGGTTCACAAACAATGCGGGCTACACACCGTATATCCATTGGTGGAATGGCAGTACCAAGGGTTTCATCGAGATGACCTACGAAACAACCAGTAGCGACGGCTCGAAATGGTATAGTGTTTCGCTGCCAGGTATTACTCAAGAATTCAAATTCTGCCGTGGAAATAACAACTGGGGCTGGCAGAACAATAACAATCTTTCTATGCCAACTGCCGAAACTTGCTACCAACTTTCGGCCGAAAGCAATCAAGCCGCCACCGTCACCGACTGTCCTGCGCCGTCGCTCTCCTTCTCGTCGAGCGAAGGCACGCAGTTTGTGCTTGGTACCACCACCACACTGACCGCCGCCACCAGCAATTTCACGGGCGAAATCGTTTACACCATCAGCATCGATGGCACGCAGGTATCGAGCAAAAATGCCTACAGTTGGACACCAACCGCCGCTGGCACTTACACCGCTGTTGCCACCGCATCGAACGGCACAGAAACGCTCACGGGAACTCTGCAAGTAACTGTGGTTCAATCGGTTACGGTCTATTTTCGCCGCCCGAAAGGCACTGAAGGCTTCGGCGAAATCAGTGGTTGGACGCAAGGCACACCCGAACTGTATGCCGTTTCGACCTACACATCGGGCGAGTACTATTTCAGCCTATTTACCAAGTATGCCATGAATCACTATGTAACCGACGATGACGACTACGAGTGGTTTTCGGCCAGCAATATCCCCGAAGGCAAACAGATTTTCTTTTTCGATGGCAATTCGTCGCACACATACAGCAATTATCCCTACTACAGCGCTTCGACATCGCTTGTTTCTGCGTCAAATACTTGTTACACCATCGAATATCAGGAGCGTTCAGACCCCAGCCGCTTTGTGCTGACCACAGGCAACTGCCCTGTGATTTCGGGGCGTTACCGCTTGCGCAGCGAAACCCGCGATGGGCGCACTTTCTACTCGAATATCGGTGCGCTCTCCGACACACTTTCGGTCTATGTGGCGGGCAGTCTTTATCTCGAAAAATACAACGATGGCAGTTGGAGCGATTCGCTGCAACTGACGCTCCCCACTGCGCTCGATTCGCTGCTGATAATCGCCACACACGCCAACAGCACATTCAGTTTAGCCCCCTACGAAGGCGACATCTATGTGCGTACCGACGGTGCCAATGGCGGCTGGGTCAATTACATTTGCAGCGACAACCGCATGACCAACTGGGCACCAAACCGTGCGCTGGCCAGCGAATACTACAACTACTATTGGGTGAAATGGCTCGAAAAAAATCAGAATCTGAAAGCCGCCGTGGCCAACCGTTTCAACCCGAGCATTGCCAACGAACTGGGCGATTTGGTGTTGACAAACGCTGGTGCCAACACGCGTTTCGGCTACGATGCGCCATCGAATAGATTTTACCGCAACATGATTGGCGGCGCAGGCACAACAAAATTTGTGGAGATAACCGAAGTGAGCGTTGGCGACGCAGGGCATCTCATCTATATGGACAGCACCAAAACCGATCCTGTGGCGTATCAGGGCAACGACGGCCGTCTGCTCACCGATGTGTCGAACTGGAACTACTACATCGACACCTATTGCTACCCCGGTGCCACGGTGCACATGGAGGGCACGCAAGCCGACGCTGGCACGCAGGTGTTGGTCGATAGTTTGGTGGTGCTGCGCGGCGAAACATTCCCCGAAAAACCATACCGCGTGCGGATTATCTACCTGTTTGCCCAAAACCGCATTGTGCATGCGTGGCTGCCCGATGGCGAATACGACGATAATTACGACATCGGTTCGGGCGTGCTGTTTGTGCGCGAAGACGATGAACTGAAAAACACGCTCTCGATGTCGGAAACGGCTGGTGCAAAAGTCATCGCCGACCGCATCTATATGTGCCTCGAGATAAACAAATCGAACTGGCAACAAAAACGCGCCGTGAAGCAGCAACTCTATTTCTTTGCGCTGCCATACACCTGCAAAATCAGCGACATCTACGGCAGTTTCGACCAAACCGACTACGGCACCAAGTGGATTGTCCAACGCTACCGTGGCGACTTGCGCGCGAAATACGGTCTTGTGGGCGACGCAACCTATTGGGCAACGATGAAACCGACCGCCACGCTCGAAGCCAATCGCGGCTATGTGTTGTGTACCAATTTCGAGGAGAGCGACTTCAAAGAGGCCTCGGGCGTGTCGCGTTTGCGCCTCTATTTCCCGTCGGTCGGCACCGATTTTGTGTTCGAATACAAAGCGTCGGCCACATCGACACTCGAGTCCTATCCTTGCACCATCAACATTCCCGATTCGCTGGTCGAATATGGCAATGGCGACCGTCGCCAACTCGATAACGACTGGCATGTGATTGGCATTCCCGGTTTCCTTCCGATGAAAGTGGCGAATGTCGGAATCGACCCAACTGCGCTCAACTATGTGTACGAATACACCATGCGCTCGTCGGCCGATGCCAAGTTGTCGAGTCAATATGCGCTCTACAGCACCTCCGACAATTTTGTGATGAAGCCGTTCTACTCCTATTTTGTACAGTATGCTGGCGACATCACATGGAGTGCCTACACCGATGTAGCACCACGGTCGGCACCTGCTGCGCCGCGCGCCAAAGCCGTTTCGGCCGAGCCTACCGAGCGTTATCCGCTGACCATTTCGCACACTTCGGGCGCAGCCGACCGCATGTACATCACGCTCTCCGACGACGGCACTACCGACATTGTGAGCAACCGCGATGTGCTGAAAATACTGACTACAGGCCATGCGTTCCCACAGATGTACGCGCTTTTCGACAAGGAGAAATTTGCGGCGATCGACCTGCCAAAGGCGACGCAAACGATTAAACTCGGTCTCTATTTTGGCAGTGATGGGCAATACACCATTGCACTGGCCGACAACGCCACGCAGCAGGCCGAAAGGGTGCTGCTCCACGACAAAATGCTCGGTCAATTCTGCGATTTGGCGCAAGGCGACTACACTTTCGAGGCGACCGCTGGCACCAACAACGACCGTTTTGAACTCACCATCAGCCGCAAATCGAGCGTTGTTACCGAGCGTCCCGAGGCGACTGCGAGTGCCGTCGAACTGTTTGGCCTCAATGGGCAGTTGCGTGCGGGCAATCTTGCCGATGGCGACTGCGTGCGCTTGTACGATGCCGTCGGGCGGCTTGTAGCGAGCCACCGCGCCGCTGGCGGACAGGTAGCGTTCGATGCGCTACACACTGGCGTTTACATTGTGGTGATTGACACCGCCAACGACCACATCGCACAAAAAGTGGTGGTAAAGTAGTGAGTAAGAATAGATTTTTAGAACATAGAAGATAGAACATAGACAAAATTAGTGTGAAAGTCTATAAAGTGGAAAGTGAAAAGTAG
>CAVKTI010000104.1:0-3151 GCA_963659365.1 Acutalibacteraceae bacterium
ACGCCCCCGCCTACCTCAATGGCGTGAGCGAATCCCTATTCAAAGTGGGTATGTGTCTGCCTTCCGGCCCTATGGTCAGCGACGAAGATGTAGCATATATCATTGATACGATCCGCAAAGCGATAGTCGGATAACTCCAAAGGCGTAAATTTTGGAATGCAATTCCAAATAATGGCGTAAATTTTGGAATACAATTCCAAAAAGTGGCGTAAATTTTGGAATAATAGTCCAAAAATGTTGCGTATGTCAGATAAAGGGTGTATCTTTGCAGCGGAACAATCAACCTCTATTGGGTTATGGTAACCGACAAACGCAGACAGATAGAAGCGAAAATCCTTGAGTTGAAAGACAAACCGTATGGGCGCATTTTGGTCTTTACAGGGGCGCGTCAAGTGGGCAAGACGACGCTTGTGCGCCAAATCCTGCCCGACTATACCTACCTCAGTATAGAAGACCCCATCAAGCGTAAATCGTATCTGTCGCTTACGGCGCAACAGTGGCAAACACACTACCCAAAAGCCATTTTGGACGAGGTGCAGAAGGAACCACAACTCATCGAGAGCATCAAAGCCACTTACGACACCTATTCCGATGTGCGATATGTGTTGTTGGGGTCGAGTCAGTTGCTGCTGATGGAGAAGGTCAAAGAGTCGTTGGCGGGGCGCTGTGTCATCTACGAACTCTATCCGCTGACGCTGCCCGAACTGGAAACGCAGAGTTGGAACGACACGATTCATCGCTCCGCTTGGCAAAAATTGCTTGCCGAAACCTCGCACCATTTCGAGCCTTTGCCATCTTTTTTGCTCGACGAGCGCATGGCGCAGAAACAGGCCGCTTGGCAGCATTATACCCAATTTGGTGGTTATCCCGCATTGGTAGCAGAGGATATGACGGCCGACGACCGCTATCTGTGGCTCACCAACTATGTGCATACCTATCTCGAGCGCGATGTGCGCGACTTGGCATCTTTCCGCGATTTAGACCCATTTATCAAACTCCAGCACGCTACGGCGTTATACACAGGTTGCGTGTTGAATGCCTCTAACTTTGCGCGCGATTTGGGCGTTACTTCCAAAACCGTGCAGCGCTATTTGGAGTATTTGCGGCTGAGTTACCAAGTGCTGATTTTGCCTGCTTGGGAGCGCAATTCTACCAAGCGACTTGTCAAAGCCCCCAAAATTCACTTTATGGATCACGGCGTGCTGCAAGTGGTGCTGCAAAAACGCGGCGGAATGACAGGCGCAGAATTTGAAAGTCTGATAGTGTCGGAACTCTACAAGCAAGCCAAAAATATCTTTGCAAATGTGTCGTTTTTCCATCTTCGCACACAGGACGGCAAAGAGATTGACCTGCTGGTCGAAACGCAGGACGGCTACTATGCTTTCGAAATCAAGATGGCAGACCATGTCAGTCAGTCCGACGCACGCCATCTGTTGCACCTCGAACCGATTCTAGATAAGCCGCTATTGCAGGGATTTGTGCTGTCGAACGACACAGAAACGCACCAATTTTCGGACAAAGTCTGTGCCGTGAATGCGGCCATGTTTCTTGGCTAAAAACGATTCGATACAATTCGATAAATGCAGAAAATAAAAAACTCTTCAATTATGAAACGAACTCTTTTATTGTCGCTCATCGGCTTGCTGTTGGTGGCGTGCGAAGGACCACAAGGTCCCAAAGGCCCAAAAGGCGAACAGGGCGACCCTGGCGTGGGGACATGGCAAATCATCGACTTGGAGGTGGCCAAGTGGGACTACTCCAACACTCTCAACAATAACTATTTTTTCGCCAATTTCGATGTGCCAGAACTTACGCAAACGATTTACGACAACGGACTTGTGCAGTGCTATGTCGAGTACAACTCCAACACCGAAGGACGCACGCAGCAACTGCTGCCGTTTGTGCGCCACAAAGAGGAGCAAACTTCCGACACAACTTGGACTTTCTACACCGAGACCATCGACTACGAATATGGCATTGGCGGTGTGAGCCTTTACTACACAATGAGCGATTTCGACTATGAAATCGACCCCGCATTCGAACCCAGCGCCATGCGCTTCCGCCTTGTGCTACTGTGGTAATGCCACCATCGTCGCATTTTTTGTAATTTTGCATTCTGATTGTTAGTGTGAAAGTTAGAAAGTGTGAAAGTGTATAAAGTTGAAAGTTTTTTCATTTGAAAATTTGAAAATTGATTTTTTTTTCTCACAGACCTTCACTAATGCGTTAAACTCATCAACTCATCAACTTTTCAACGACCAATCAACTAATCAACTGATCAACCAATCAACTTAATTTGAAATTACATTTCTTGCTACTTGCTACTCATATCTTGCTACTAAAAAAATGAACGATTATTTCAAACACGAGTCGGCTTATGTCGATGAGGGGTGCAGCATTGGGCGCGGCACAAAAATTTGGCATTTTTCGCATATCATGTCCGATTGCGTTATTGGTGAAGAGTGCAACATCGGGCAGAATGTGGTGGTGTCGCCGCAAGTGCGCCTCGGCCGCAATGTGAAGATTCAGAACAATGTGTCGGTCTATACGGGCGTTGTCTGCGAAGACGATGTTTTTCTTGGGCCGTCGATGGTATTCACAAATGTGCTGAACCCACGCAGCCATGTGTCGCGCAAGAGCGAATACCGCCCGACCATTATTCGGCGCGGCGCAAGCATTGGTGCCAATGCCACGGTCGTTTGCGGCCACGAGATAGGCGAGTACGCGCTCATCGGTGCTGGTGCCGTCGTTACCAAAGATGTGAAGCCTTACGCCCTTGTAGTCGGCAATCCCGCGCGACAAATAGGGTGGGTGAGTGCCCACGGCGAACGCCTTCACTTCGACGAAAACGGCCAAGCCACCTGCCCCGCCACAGGCGAGCGTTATGTTTTGCACAACCAAAATGTAAGTCGGCTGAATTGTTGAATTTAGAATTTTGAATTAAGAATTTGGCGGCTTCCACCGCATTTTACATAACAAAAACCGCGCCGCCCACCAACAACGACAGTAGGGACATGGCATGCCGCGTCCCAACAATGTCAATTAGGAATAAAAATGAACAATGAATAATAATTGCGGTGTTTTTGATTCCGAACACGGCATTGGGCGGCGAGTGTCAAAAATCAGGTTTTGTGTTTCGAAAAAGCGGAAT
>CAVKTI010000105.1:0-2894 GCA_963659365.1 Acutalibacteraceae bacterium
GGTAGGACTTTTATCTCAAAAACAAAAACTCCCCCCCAGATTTGTCGGGTGAGCCAGATTTTTAGAGCATAGAAGATAGAGCATAGATTGTAGAGCCGTCACACTGTGACGGCTCTACATTTTATCAGACCCCCTTAATCCCCCAAGGGGGAATATTTGGGTTAATTGGGAATTAAGTAATTGGGAAATTAAAAAAAGTCTATGCTCTATGCTCTATGCTCTATGCTCTATGTTCTTAAAAAAAACTTTTCACTACTCACTTCTAACTGCTCACTTCTCACTAATTAAAAGTCCACCGTAACTTTGAAATTGACCATGAAGCCTGTGAGGTAGTTGGGTACGGCAAACTGTTCGTCGTAGATGTCGGTTACCCAGTAGTACGAATTGACATTTTTGATGTTGAACAGGTTGAAGAGTTCCAAGTTGAGCCAAAAGGCTTTCACCACTTTCTGTCGGCTCATAAATTTTTCGCGCCCCTGCACAAATCCGCGCATCGCGCCGATGTCAACGCGGTTGTAGGCTTTTGTGCGCAGTGTGGCTTGGTAGCGTTCGCTGTGGGGTGGGCCAAATGGCAGACCGTCGCTCCAAACGAGTTTCAGATAGACTTTGTATTCGGGGTGTTTCGGAAAATAGTCCTGAAAAAATAGCGACAGATTGTAGCGTTGCTCGTTGGGACGCGCAATCCAGCCCGGTTTCACTTCGCCGAGTTTGTGTCCTGTGTTGCTGAAAACATCGTACGAATCGTTCAGCAGATTCTCCTTCGAATACATCCACGAGAACGAAATCCACGAGTCGGTGCCTGGCACAAATTCGCCAAACAGTTTGATGTCGATGCCCGCCGTTTGCGCCACGGCCTCGTTGTGGCTCAAGTAGCGTATGCGCACATTGTCCACATAGTACGGATTCACGCGGTCGCTGGGCTTGTAGTAGGCTTCGGCGGTTAATTTGAACGGACGGTTCCACAGTCTGAAATAGTAGTCGGCACCCAGCACCACATGCAGCGACCGTTGCGCTTTGATGTTTTTGTTCAGCACAATGTTTCTATTGCCATTTTCGTCTTCTTGCTCGAGGCGAATCTCTTTATAAAATGGTGCTTGATGATAAAGTCCCACCGCCAAACGAAAGTCGAAATCGGGATTGAAATTCGGTATGTATGTGGCCGACAAGCGCGGACTGATGAGCCATTCGTTATTGAAATTCCAATAGTTGGCACGGATGCCGCCGTTGAAAGTCCAAATGCCGCTGCGCGAATCGAGGCGATAACTCTCTTCGAGAAATGCCGTCATGCGTGCCGAGTAGAGGTCGTGCTTCGAGGCGAGATTATACACCAGATTGACTTTTTGGGCTTCGTGCGGCAGCGAGTAGCCCGACGAATCGCGAAATTCCCACTCACGCAGTCGGTCGAAAATGATTTCGGCTTGCCCCGTAATGCCCCATTGCAGCGTGTTGTTGCCCTGTTTCCACTCGCCGATGTGCGACACATTGGCCACCGTGGCCGACAGGCGGTTGCGCGCATGTTCGTGGTAAGTGCCCACGCCTTGGTTGTTGGTGTTGCCCGTGTTGTTGATGTCGAGGTCGGAGAGCCAATACTGCCCCGTGATGTCGTAGGTTTCGCGCTCGTTGGTGTTGAACGCCGACGCCATCAGACTGAATTTGAACTTGCTTGTCGGTCTGAAATTGACGGTAAACGCCCCAAAATAGGTGCGGAAAACATCTTTCTCCTGTCCTTCGAAATAGACTTTGAAATTGCGATTCAGCGTGAGTGTGCCAAAAGCCGTTTCGCGTTCTTTGGGAATGAATCGGTAGTAGTTTTGCGAAAAATTGCCGAGAAACGAACCGTCCCACTTGTCGTTGAAACGGAAGGTCATATAGGTCTGATAATCGACAAACGACTGCGCATATTCGCCTTTGGTATCGAGCGATCCGAGCAGATACGACGATGTTTTGTAGCGAATGCCGTGCACCTGCGTGAAGTTTTTCGATTTAGAGCCGAGATAGGCCGTGGCACCGAGCAGACTCACCGAAAGCGAGCCTTCGAGCCGCTCTGGCGTTTTGTAGGTTACATCGAGCACCGACGCACTTTTGTCGCCGTAGCGTGCACCAAATCCGCCTGCCGAAAACTGCACACTTTGCACCAAATCAGGATTGATAAAACTGAGCCCCTCTTGCTGGCCAGCGCGCACCAACAGCGGCCGATAGACCTCGATATTGTTCACATAAACGCTGTTTTCGTCGTAGTTGCCGCCGCGCACCGAGTACTGCGAACTGAGTTCGTTACTCGAATTGACGCCAGCAAACGAGGTGAGCAGCGACTCGATATTGCCGCCCGAAGCGTCGGGGGTCATACGAAATTGGTCGGTGTTCAGCACCTGCATATTCGACGGCTGGCGTTTGTAGGCGCGCACCTCCACATCGCCGAGTTCGGTCGAAAACGGCTTCAGCGTTTTGGTGATATTCAGCACATCTTCGTCGAGCGAAAAACTCTCCTCGACCGTCTCGTAGCCGATGCACGAAAAGACCACTGCAAACGAATCGGTAACTTCGGCGCGCAGTTCGTAGAAGCCCTGTTCGTTGGTCGAAGTGCCTTGCGTAGTGCCTTTCACCTGCACATTGGCAAATGCGATGGCGTGGTGCGTTTCGTCCAGCACATAGCCGCGCACATAGATGCGTTTGGCCTCCGCCGCCAAGCAGAGCACCAAACCAGCCAATATGAACAAAAAGCGTCTCAACGGCGTAATCTTTCGCTAATTTCTAAAACGATTTTTTTTGTGTTTTATTGCAATTTTGGTTGATTAGTTGATTGGTTGATCAGTTGATAAGTTTAACGCACTGGGGAAGGTTTCTGATTTCTAATTTCTAGTTTCTCAAAATTGCTATCGCAATTTTTGTTTCTA
>CAVKTI010000106.1:0-2862 GCA_963659365.1 Acutalibacteraceae bacterium
TTTGTGGCTTTTCTGTGGCGTTTATTCTATCGAATTTCGCTCTATTGCCCTATGGAAAAGGGTTGTGGAGCATAGCGGACTCGAACCGCTTACCTCAACACTGCCAGTGTTGCGCTCTACCAGATGAGCTAATGCCCCAAATGCGACTGCAAAGGTACGCTTTTTATCTTTACCAACCAAATTTTTTTCGCATTTTTTGCATAGGGCAAATTCAACTTCTAAATGCAACGGATTTTTTGCAAAGTTCGGGAAAAAAATTGTTTGGGTGATAGATAGTTGAGTTTTTTTTCGTGGTCTGTTGTTGAGGCGATACTGTATCTGCTTGATTTCCTGCTCGGTATAGTCGGCAAATGATGCGCCTTTGGGGATATACTGACGATAAAGTTTGTTGATGTTTTCGATTGCGCCTTTCTCCCACGAGGCGTACGGATGCGCAAAAAAGACGGTGGTTTCGACTTCAATCAACGGCTTGGCGAGCAGCATTATTGCGTCGAATCGCCCGACGGCATCGAACCCGCCAAAACGAAAGCCGCCACCGCAATGCGTTACACGCAAAACGGCGTTTCGGCCGCCGTCGCCTACCAAGGCATTTACCGCACCTTCGTCTGCGGCTTCCCCTTCTAATCCATCACTAGCGCCGCCCAGCGCAACGCTCTCATGCAGCAAATAATGCGCTTTTTGGTGGAGTAGGGGACTCCCCTTATCTATTTCGATTGGTTGGACAAATGTGGTGCGTCCTTTTCTGCGGATTTGTGGATTTGGTTATTTGACCTATAGGGCAAAAGTTGCGAGCCTCTGCCGACAAAATAAAGGCAAGAGGCCTCGGTGAACAAAACCACTCCCCCGCCTATTGGGGCGGAGGAGTGGATTGCTTGTTCCTCTTCTATGGTCTAACCCTATTTCTGCCAATTATCTTTCAGCGAGGCGGTGCGGTTGAGGACTAAGTGGTCGGGCGTGGTGTCGGGGTCAATCACAAAATAGCCCTGCTTGAGCAATTGGTAGTGATTTTCTTGCGCAATGCCATTCTTAACGATTGGCGCGTGCAACTCTTTCGCCAGCGAACCTTCCACCTTGATGGTTTTGATTTCAAGACTGTTCGGATTGAGCAAATCGCGGAAATCGCCCTCTTCGGCAGATGGGTTCTCTACGGCAAACAAGCGGTCGTAGAGGCGTGCTTCGGCATCGATGCAACTGTTGCACTCCACCCAGTTGATGGTCGATTTGGTCTTGCGGTTGCCGCCCTCGGTACCCGACTTGGAGTTCGGGTCGTAAGTAGCATAGACAGTCGTGATATTGCCCTCGGCATCTTTCTCGCAGCCCGTGGCTTGAATGATATACGCCGATTTCAGGCGCACCTCACGCCCGCCAGGACTCAAGCGGAAGAAGTTTTTGTCCGCCTCTTCGAGAAAATCGCCGCGTTCGATATAGAGTTCGCGACCGAACTGCATCTCACGCGCGCCGAGTTCGGGATGTCCGTCGATATTCTCTGCCGTGATGGTTTCGCCCTCGCCCTCGTAGTTGGTGATAATCAGTTTCACAGGGTCGAAAATAGCGCAGACACGCGGCGCAACTTCTTTGAGATTCTCGCGAATGGTGTGTTCCAACAAACCCACATCAATCATGCCTTCGACTTTGGTGTAGCCAATTTTGTCGATGAAAGTGCGTATCGCTTCGGCCGTATAGCCACGGCGGCGCAGACCGCACACGGTCGGCATACGAGGGTCGTCCCAGCCGCGCACAAGCCCCTCTTTGACGAGTTGGAGCATTTTGCGCTTGCTCATCACGGTGTAGGTGATGTTCAGACGGTTAAATTCGCGCTGTTTCGGGCGGTAATCGCCTTCGACAAACTGGTCGAGAAACCAGTCGTAGAGCGGGCGGTGCACCTCAAATTCCAAAGTGCATATCGAGTGGGTTACGCCCTCGAAATAGTCGCTCTGACCGTGCGCAAAATCGTACATTGGATAGACATTCCACTTGCGCCCCGTGCGGTGGTGTGGGTGTGTGGTGATGATACGATACATTATCGGGTCGCGGAAGTGCATGTTCGGGTTCGCCATATCAATTTTGGCGCGCAACACCATCTTGCCGTCCTCAATTTCGCCTGCCTGCATTGCTTCGAACAGACGCAAATTTTCCTCAATCGGGCGGTCGCGATAGGGCGATGCCACGCCGGGTTCGGTGGGCGTACCTTTTTGCGCAGCTATCTGCTCGGCGGTCTGCTCATCGACATACGCTTTGCCATCTTTGATAAAACGGATTGCGAGGTCGTAGAGTTGCTGAAAATAGTCGCTGGCGTAATAGACCGCGCCCCATTTGAAGCCCAGCCAAGCGATGTCTTGCTGAATCGAATCGACATATTCCACATCTTCTTTCACAGGGTTTGTGTCGTCGAAACGCAGGTTGCAAATGCCGTGATATTTCTCGGCAATACCGAAATCCATACAGATGGCTTTTACATGCCCAATATGCAGGTAGCCGTTCGGTTCGGGTGGAAAACGCGTTTGAATGCGTCCGCCGTTTTTGCCCTCTTTCAGGTCGTCTTCTACAATCTGTTCGATAAAATTCAGACTCTTTTTCGGAGCCTCTTCTGCCGTTGTTGCCATAAGTGTTTCAATTTTTCGACTGCAAATTTACCTTTTTTTATCCAAAAACAGGCTATAATCGACCGTCAATCAGCAAAAAAGAAAAAAAATCGATTTTTTTTGTCAAAATGTTTGGTCGTATCGAAAAAATGCGCTACCTTTGCAGTCGCAATTCGGAAGAGAGTTGTGCAAGTTTTGATTTACTGCGGAAATAGCTCAGTTGGTAGAGCACGACCTTGCCAAGGTCGGGGTCGCGGGTTCGAGTCCCGTTTTCCGCTCT
>CAVKTI010000107.1:0-2430 GCA_963659365.1 Acutalibacteraceae bacterium
AGCAATGCCGAGCGGAGAAAAAATCTTTGCGAAGCAAGAAACAGCGCGCAGCGCGAAAAACACAGAAACTTAGAAACAATTATACATGATAACCTACAACATCGAAAATGTGAAAATGCCTACGCTGCGAAAGCGCGAAACGAACGATTGGATTCGGGCGGTGGCGGCGAAATATGGCAAAAAAGTGGGCGAGGTGGCGTACATTTTTTGCAATGATGCGAAAATTTTGGAGGTGAACCGCCAATATCTGCAACACGACTACTACACCGACATCATCACATTCGACTACTGCGAGGGCAACACGCTGCACGGCGACATATTTGTGAGCCTCGACACGGTGCGTAGCAACGCGCACGAGTTCGGCACTACATTCGACGACGAGTTGCACCGCATTCTGATTCACGGTATTCTGCACCTGTGCGGACAGAACGACAAAACGCCCGCCGATAGTGTCGAAATGACGCGCAAAGAGAACGACGCACTGGCAATTCTTCGGGCAAAAAACTGACTTTATGAAAAACTTGATACAAAAAATAGGAGGCTTCCGCGCGCTGGCGTTCTATCTGCTGGCGGGCGCGCTGGCGATGTCGTGTGCCAACCGTGGCGGCGGTCCACAAGGCGGTCCCAAGGACGAAACGCCGCCCATTCCGTTGAGCAGCAAGCCCGAAAACGGCGCGCGCAACTTCAACAAACAGCGCATCGAAATCAGTTTCGACGAAATCGTGCTAATCGAAAAAGCCTACGAAAAAGTGGTGGTTTCGCCACCGCAAAACAAGGCGCACACCGCCAAAGCCTACGGCAAAAAAGTGGTGGTGGAACTGGCCGATTCGCTTCGCCCAAACTGCACCTACATTGTCGATTTTGCCGATGCCATCGTCGATAACAACGAGAAAAATCCGCTCAAGGACTACTATTTCACATTTTCGACAGGCGCAACCATCGATTCGCTGATGATTGGCGGCACGGTGGTCGATGCGCGCACGCTGAATCCTGTCGAAGGGCTGGTAGTCGGGCTGCACACCAACCACGCCGACACCGCTTTCACGGCACTGCCGTTCGCCCACATAGCGAAAACCGACAAAGATGGGCGTTTTTGGCTGAAAGGCTTGCCCGAAGGTCGCTACAAAATCTATGCGCTCGGCGACCAAAACAACAATTACCGCTACGACCAACCAACCGAAACGGCGGCGTTTTTGGACTCGATTATCGTTCCGAATATCGATTTCACCGAGGATTTCGACACCATTTGGCGCGATTCGGCGACCATCGACACGGTGATAACGCACCTGCACCCGAAATACACCAACGGCGTTGTGCTGCGCAGTTTCACCGCCGATTTTCAGCGACAAAATTTCATCAAAGCGGCACGCACGGCGCAACATTCGCTCACGCTCTATTTCACGGCATCCGTCGATTCGCTGCCAAAAATCGAACCGCTGAACTTTGCGATAGACAGTTGCCTGTTGCAGCAAAACGCCACGCGCGACACGCTCACCTACTGGTTTCCCGACACGCTCGTGTGGCAGCCCGACACGCTCTCGTATGTGCTGACCTACCAGCGCACCGACTCGCTCGACCAGTTGTCGTGGCAAACCGACACGCTCAACACCATTTTTCGGCACAAAAAAGCGACAGACGACAAAAAAAGTTCGCGCCGCAAAAAAGATGACGAGAACAAACCGAAAAAAAACGAATTTCTGAAAGTGAACATAAACGCCTCGAACACTTTCGACCTCTACAACCCTGTGCGGCTCACATTCGATGTGCCGACAGTGTTCGACACGGTCGCGCAACTGCTTGTAGAACAGCGTGTTGATACGCTTTGGCAGCCCGTCGATGCGCCGCTGTGCCGCGCCGATAGTTTGGGTATGTGCTACGAAATTCGCTACGCATGGCAACCCGAAAAAAGTTACCGCATCACCGCCGATTCGGCTGCGTTTGTCGGCTTGACTGGGCTGCACACCAACAAAATAGAGGCGACATTGAAGGTGAAATCGCTCGAAAGTTACGCCACTTTTTACCTGATTTTTCCCAATTTGCAAGGCAACGAGATTGTGGAACTGCTCGACAAAAGCGAAAATGTGGTGCGCACGCTGCCTGCCAAGCCCGAAACCGTGTTCGAATATCTGAATCCGGGCGACTATTTTCTGCGCCTTTTTGTCGATGAAAACGCCAACGGCCGCTGGGACACAGGCGCTTACGCCGAACAGCGGCAGCCCGAAGCGGTCTATTATTTTCCCTACAAACTGGCCATGCGCGCCTTTTGGGACATCGAAGAAACTTGGGACTACAACGCGCTGCCCCTCACCCAACAAAAACCCAAAGAGTTGATAGAAGCAGCCGCAAAAAAGAAAAAGAGCAGCAAGTAGTGAGAAAATTGACAATGGATAATTGACAATTGACAATGTAGGGACGCACCGAGTGCGTCCG
>CAVKTI010000108.1:0-2389 GCA_963659365.1 Acutalibacteraceae bacterium
CCTGACCTTGCACCGAAATGGGGTACACATCCACGCCTTGCGGCATTTGGGCAGGGACATAGAACAAAGCAATGGCCTTGTGGTCGTATTTGTTGTCCTCCTCACGAACCATATACAATAGATCTCCGACCTTCATTTGGGGCATCACGGCATAGCCGTCGTAGTGTTCAAACGCTGCAAGATTGCAATTCATAAACTCGATTTTGTTCTTTTTGAGTAACATAGTAGATTGTGAAATCAGGGATAACCAACTTCGAACATCCGAACTTGTTTCTAATTTCGAATGCAAAAGTAGCCTATAAGACTGACATTAGAAGTCCGTCTCTATAGAAATAATGCAAAAAAATGAAATTATGGAATGTTCACTGCCCCCACGCCACCATTTTCCAGTCAGAAAATAGTATCAACCGCATCAAAAAAAGAGAAAAATCACATTCAATTTGGCAATATCAAAAAAAAGCCGTACCTTTGCACCCGCTTTTCGAAAGAAGTTCAGCCTTATTGGGCGAAAAGCTACACGGAAAGTTGTCTGAGTGGTCGAAAGAGCCGCACTCGAAATGCGGTATACGCATTACGTCGTATCGGGGGTTCGAATCCCTCACTTTCCGCAAGAAAGAGATAATCTCTTCTAAATCAACAAATTGCTTCAATCTCTGTACGGAGTTGAAGCAATTTAGTTTTTTAACGACGGGAAATTAGACCAAAATCTGACCAAATTTTGACCAAAAACTGACCACAACCAATCCGAATTCGAACTCAATTGGACACAATTCGAAACGAAAGTCAGTACAAAAGTCTGCACAGAAGTTTGGCAAAGACCGTCCTTCAACGCTGTCAGTTTTTTAGGCGCACAGACCTAAAAAAAATGTCAGTTTTCAAAATTCCTTCCCAACCACTTCAATGTGGTGGCACCGTAACCCAATCTGTAGGGTTGCAATCGTGCGTGCAGTTTTACCCTGCTGTTCTCAAATTTAGTCCGAGCCAATCATTGGGTTGGCACATCGAGTATTATGCCTGCTCCGGTAACGGCTCCTATAATGGCTCCGGTAACGGCTCCGGTCAAGGTACCTATAATGGTTCCGGTAAGGGTTCTAAGAATGGCTCTGGTAATGGCGCAAAGTTGGTGCGCTATCGGGTGCGACTGAACCTTATCAAACGACGGTATCGTTTGGTATCGGAATTCTATGAGTATGCCCATAGTCTCGTTTGCGAATCGATAAGTTCGCCGCAGTCGCCACAGATGAGCGTTTTTTGCTTGTTTTGGAATGCGATATGCTCGCAGGCTCGGTTATAGACCTCAACAAAATGCTTGGGGTTGATGGTGCGAAGAGAGCCGTTTGTTATTTTGTTGCCGAACTTACTTGCCTCGCAACGCTCGTAGAATGCATTGTTGCAGAGTTCTAGATTGTGTGCGTATCTTGTGCGCACTTGCACGGGTGGGATAAATGGTGTATCTTTGCAGCGGAATTGAGAGGTGCAACTCTCTTCTCCATCTTGCTTTGATGACCTTTGCACGGGTCACATCGTAAGCAACCGATTAAATTCGAGAAAGCAAAACGCGCTGCGATTTTGCTTATTGAGAGTGGCTTTGGCTACTCTCATTTTTTATTCCATTCATGTCTGAACTCCGCAGCAAATCGTTTTGTGTTGACCCATTGTCGTTTAACAACCACTCGTCGGCTTCCTTTATATAGCCAGATTTCTACTACTGACTTATTATGCAGAAAACCTGTCTGTATTTGCTCTATAATTTTTTGTGTTGTAATAGTAGTATCTTGCACATCGATGATGATATATTTCGATTGTTGCGAGCCGTTGTCCATGGCGTTGGCTATACCATTCCGCCCATTTGTGATTTTGCCCTCGGCATACAGATACTGATTTTTGTGTTGAAGTATGTAATCGGCACTCACACTACCTCCGACATTCGGGACAAGATAGACATCGTATTTGTCGTTGGCTATCTTGGAAGCAAGGTGTATGTTTTTTGGAATCTCCTCTTCCGTTTTGAAATCGTACTGTTCGGCAGAATATCCAAATACACGACCATTCTTGGAGGATACCTGCGTGATAGGTTTGTACTCGCTTGCCTCTGTAATGGAGCGCAGGAGGCTATTTTTCTCCCTTGCCGTTTTGGCTGCGTATATCGATTGAACTGCACTCTTGAACTGCTCGTATGTGCCTACTGCGATTGCTGCCGCAGGTGTCGTAGCCAAAAGTTTACCTTTTGTAGACGGGAGGTCGAGTTTGCCGTCTTTGCTGTTGTATTCGGTGAGTTGTTGTTGCGTCTTTTGGGCAAACGCAAAGCGGCGGCGTAGTTGGATAGGCACTACTGCGTCGGCGATGGGGACGAGTTGGTGGCGGCAGTTCCAACCACCGCAGTTGCACT
>CAVKTI010000109.1:0-2348 GCA_963659365.1 Acutalibacteraceae bacterium
TAAAGGTGCAATACGATTCGCACTATCGTTTCCTAATGATGAACCCGGGGGCAGCAGGCACGCAGGGGTGGCAGACGGTGCAGACGCTGCTCCGTTTTGTGGTTGACGGCTCTCAAATCCGAAATTTAGAGGTCATCGAATTGGAGCGTCGATGTCTTGCGGGGGCAATGCGCTGAGGCACCACCACGAGTGAAATAGCAGAGATGTTGCAGTTTGCTAGTAGAGATGTTGCATAAGGGGCGTTTTTCGCAGTGAAAAAGCTTGCAAAAGAGTTGTATTCACTCCAATCGTAATGTTCAAAACGGAGCAAAAAGGGGGCAAAACGACTTATTCCTGCCAAATAGCACATCCGGAAGGGGCTTTTACTACGGAATAGGTGTTGTATAACATACAAAGTGCTATTGCGGGAATCGTAAAATAGCAGTACCTTTGCACTCGAAATCAAAACAACACAATCTTTTTTGTACCTTAAAAAAACAGACTAATACCTTTGAAAAATAGCCGTCGTGAGACGGCTTTTTTCTTTGTATTACGCAGTGTCTATTCATGAGATGTTCGTATGTCAAAAAGAAGCGTTGCTCTTTTGGGGAGCAACGCTTTTTGTAGAAATGTTAGGAGTTCGACTTTCGTGCGTGGATGCACACTGTCGCACCGCCTAAGGGCGAATTACATATCGTCGTGAGCATGCAATTGTTGAACATACTTCGCATGTGCCATCTTAACACGCTTCACCTCGCTGGGTTTGTCGTATTGTTGGCGACGACGCAGTTCTTTCACAACGCCGGTCTTGTCGAATTTGCGTTTGAATTTCTTAATCGCGCGCTCAATGTTCTCGCCTTCTTTTACTGGTACTACAATCATTGCATACACCTCCTTTTCTGTGGAACGGACCTTGCTTTTTTACGGCTCGAATAGGTTCCGGATAGCGGCTGTTTATGTCTCCCGCCTGACCTTTTTATGGTTTTTACAATAACAATGCGGAATCTATGTTCCGCATCGCCGTTTTATTAGTACCCAGAGCCGGGGTCGAACCGGCACGGATTGCTCCACTGGTGTTTGAGACCAGCGCGTCTACCGATTCCGCCATCTGGGCAAATGCTTTTCGTCAAAAGCGGGTGCAAAGGTACGCTAAAAAAATGGATTACACAAATTTATCGCTCTTTTTTCGCCAAAAATCTTGCTTGGTCGGTGTAAAAGTACTACTTTTGTCTTCTCTCTTGAAAAAAGGACCCCTCACAAGTTCCTTTTGGGGTATCTTTTTAGGAGCAGCCCCGTCGAATTTTATTCTTAGAACGCACGCACCGTATGAAAATTACACTCCTCGTGGTCGGCAAGACGACCGATTCTCGTTTGCAATCCTTGATAGATGATTATTGCGCCCGCTTGACGCATTATGTCAGTTTCTCGATGGTTGTCATTCCGGAGTTGAAGAATGCCAAGTCTTTGTCCGAAGCACAACAGAAGCAACTCGAGGGCGAGCAGATTCTTCGCCTCGCTACTCCCGCCACCGATATGGTTTTGCTCGATGAGCATGGGGTGGAGCATCGTTCGTTGGAGTTTGCCGATTATCTGCAGAAGAAGATGTCTGCCGGTCGAGATGTGCTGTTCGTGGTGGGTGGCCCGTATGGCTTCTCGCCGGCGGTCTATCAGCGGGCTAATGGCAAAATCTCGCTGAGTCGTATGACATTCAGCCACCAAATGATTCGCCTTCTGTTTGTGGAGCAGATCTATCGTGCCATGACCATTCTTCGTGGCGAGCCGTACCACCACGAGTAGCTTTTGCCTGCGTCGTTTGCTCTTCTGCCTAAGAAACTATTCCAACGCCAAATAGAAAAGAAAATGATTCCCACGCCAAATAGAATCCCTTCTTAGGCAAATAATCCTTCGACTAAAATTATTCCTTAGCCAAATTTCCCCCCAAAAAAAAAGCGGTTATCTTATTCGTGAAGCAATGTGCTTGCGATATAGGTCCATATTGCTTTGGCTCAGCACCGATTCGATGTGCGACAGTAGCTCTTTGGGTGTTGCCGCATCGTTTGGCGTGTCATTGTCTTCCTGCATCGCAATTTTGCCTTCTCCTATCACGGGCAGATATTCGTACCAATCTACCGGCACCTGATGCACCCGTCCGTCGCCGCCCCATTCGCTGATATAGACGCGTCGTGCTACGGCCTGATAGCCGTGTGCGTTCACTTGAATCACCGATTTCCCGTTTCCGAGTGGAATTTGTTCCGTTTTAAGGATGCAGTGGGTCGCACACTTCGGATGTTTGAATCGGTCTTCTCCCCAAAAGTTGGCGAGCGACTCGTGTTCCCAGAACGCACTCTCTCGCATCATGTCCCGCCCGT
>CAVKTI010000110.1:0-2345 GCA_963659365.1 Acutalibacteraceae bacterium
GACACTGCAAATATACACTTTTTTTTGAAACTATATACTAAACACAAAAAAATATGGCAATCACAAAATCTTTCCGCCCGTCCGACGATGATGCAGCACTCTTTGCATCGCTTTTCGATGGACAAAACCTGACCACCAGCGAACAATTTCACGCACTGGTTACTGCTATGGCAGCACAACGCAACGGCCAACAAGCCGAGTGTGTAAACAACGAAACGGCAGAGCGTTTACAACAGATAGAACAAGTTGTAAACGCCATTGCCCAAGAGTACGAAACCGACCCCGAAAAACTGCTCGAAACATGCCGCGTTTACAAACAACGCTTCGTCGAGTTGCAAGCCGAAACGGAGCGTTTACAAAGTGTAAACGCCGAGTTGCAACGCGTAAACGCCGACCTGTCTACAAGTGTAAACGAGTTGCAAACGCGTGTAAACGCATTGCAGACAACCCTGTCTACACTGTCTACAACCCTGAAAACAGATGTAAACACGCTGCAAACAGGTGTAATCAACGGTGTAATCACCATTGGTTTACAACCGTTTACGCGTAAACTGCTTGATTTGACCGTGCAACGACTGGCTGAACGGTACAAAAAAGAGGTGTCGGCCGAACAAATTTTGTCAGATATGTTCATACGCTACACCGTGTTTCAATATACGCAGTGGTTTTACCCGTTTGTAATCAGCGACCGCGAAATCGTCGAAATCGTCAATGAATACAACCCCGAAATCACCACCATCGGGCAGGTGCGCAAACTGTTTTGAGCATGGAAAACAAACTCGATTTTTCGACCAAAATGAAACTGGCGGCGGTGAAACCGCTGCTGCCAATGGTGCGCCCATCGGCACAAAAGTTTTTCGATACGCTACTCGCCGACACACGCACCCGTTTACAGATAGAACAGGGCGAAGTGCAGGCCGCACTGATATGTTTCAGCGCAGGCAACGGCGAAATACTTTTTTGCGCTGCTGCACTCGATGCCGACAACCGCATTGTGCGCATTGTAGAACAGCGCACACTCGACGACCTAATGAAAACCATAACCGCTATTCTTTAATCGTATGCTACAAAATTTGATGGAACAACCGCAAGCCGAAACCACCGAAACGCCAGCGGAAAACGGCGGCAACTACCACTTTTTTACAGGCGAAATGAACGACTTTGTGAACGAAATGGCCGAAGAAAAAGAGGACATGGGTATTCCAGTGGACGATACGCCCGACGAAGAACCCGAACCCACGCCCCCCGAACCGCCAGTGTCGGCGCGTGGGCGCAAACTATCGGCGCAATTTGTGGCACGCATGGCCGACGGCCTATTTTCGCACACGCTGCAATTTGTAGCAAAAGAGGACAGCAACGCCCGATTCTCGCGCATGAAAGACGAGATGATGGACGATTTTGTCGATGCCATCGACTACTACTGCCAACAGGTAAACGGCGAAATACCGCCCTCGATGATGATAGTGATATGTGTGGTGATGATGTACGGCATACAGATACCCGATGCGCTGCGCCTACGCAAACAGCATGAACTCGAAGAAAAAGCCGAACAGGACGATGAACGATAACGCCGCACCCACATACGCCGTCGGTCGCCGTGCCAAATGTATCTGCCTCATCGGAGCAAACGGCACAGGCAAAAGCACGCTGGCCGTTACACTCATGAACCGACAGCCGCGCGGCCTAATACTGCTGCCATCGTTCGACAACTGGGCGGTGCAGTTTGCGCCGTGCGCCTGCGCCCGCAAAAGCGATTTCGACTTTGTAGGCATACACCACCGCATCATGGACAGCGGCAATATTGCAGCGTTCGACGCTATCTATAAGCACTTTACCGATGGCCTGCTCGTGTGCGACGACCCACTGACCTACACGCCCAAAAATCTCGAAGACCACCCGCTAAAAAAGATACTCGGCCGACGGCGGCAAATGCGCTGCGATGTGCTTTTTATGGCGCACTCGTTTATGCGGCTGCCGCCCATGTTTTTCAGTTATGTAACCGACTATGTTGTTTACAATACCGACTTGGGCGATGTCGATAAACGCAAAACCGACCTTGGACAGCACTACGCCAAAATTCGCCAAATGGTGCAAAACGCCAACCGTGCCGCTGCACAGAACCCACACTATTGCGAAATTTACAAAACAGGACTATGACCCTCTACCGCGCCATGTACAAATACGAACTGGCCGCAGCCGCTGGTGTCAGCCGCACCACCTTTCGTCGATGGCTGCTCACCGACCGCGCACAACTCGAACGCTTGGGCTGCTCGCTGAACTGCCACCTATTAAACCCCGCATCCGTCAAATTTTTGTGCGAAAAATATGTTATAGATATTGTGTAA
>CAVKTI010000111.1:0-2306 GCA_963659365.1 Acutalibacteraceae bacterium
TCGAGGCAGGCATCGCAGCCAAACAGTCGGTTGCCACATTGTGCGGTCTGCTCGTCGGTCAGTTCGGAGCGATTTTCGATGGTGAGATAGGCGATGCAGCGGCGCGCGTCGAGTGTGCGGTCGGCAGTGCGTGCGTGCGTGGGACAAGCGTCGATACATTTGGTGCAGCGACCGCAGTGGTTGGCTTGCGGCGTGTCGTAGTCGAGCGGCAGCGTGCTGACAATTTCGCCAATCATCGTGTAAGAACCGAGCGTGGGGTTGATGAGCAGCCCATTTTTGCCAATCCAGCCGAGCCCAGCACGCTCTGCCCAGCGGCGTTCGAGCATGGGGGCACTGTCGCAGCAGACTTGGCAACTTTGTTCGGTGCGACTGTCGATAAATTGTTGCAGTTGCCGCAATTTCTCCTTTATGATGTGGTGATAGTCGTTGCCGTAGGCGTATTTGGCAATTTGTGGCGCACTGTTTGGCAAAAGCCGCGTGGGGTAGTAGTTGAGCAGCACCACGATGACTGACCGCGCGCCTTCGACCAGTAGCCGCACATCGGTACGCTTGTCGAAGTGGTTGGCCATGTAGCCCATATTGCCGTTGTAGCCGAGCGCAAGCCAATGGCGCAGTCGCTCTGCATCGTCGGGCAGAGCATCGGCTTGTGCAATGCCGCACGCATCGAACCCAATGCGCCGCGCTTCGGTTTTTATTTCGTCCGATGTTATCACCGCCGATTATTTTTTCAACAGCCGTTCAATCGATTTTGGCAGATTGTTGGCATCTAAATCTTGCCCCGCCACAATGTCGCCATTCCTATCGACAAGAAACCACGCTGGCACGGCTTGCACATTGTAGGTGAGCAGATATTTGCAGTTGGGGGCGTTTTGGTCGCGCACGCAAACCCACGGCAGGTCGCGCGTCTGCTCGAGCCAAAAGAGTTTGTCGCCATCGAGCGCAATCTGAAAAATCTCGAATCCGTCGGCGTGGTAGGCGTTGTAGAGTTCGCGCAGATAGAGCGTGTGAATGGCCGATTTCTCGATGCCGAACGCCGAAAAGTCAATCAAAACCACCTTGCCTTTGAGCGACGACAGTTTCACCATCTCGTTACGGCGGTTGGGCAGTTCAATCTCGATTGCGCCCACCGATTCGGCCTCCAACTCGCGCTGCCGCTGTGCGCTGAGTGCCGCCAACACCGTCGCTTCGAGGCGTTTTGTGCGCGGATTTTCGGGCTGAAACACCTTGTAGGCAGTTGCCACTGCCGACCAGTAACTGCGGTCGTTCCTATTGTAGGGCAGAAATAGATAAATGCCGTTTACTTGCTGATTTACAGCGTAATAAGCGGCCGTCGAACTGGCATTTGCCAAGATAATTTTTTGCGCCTCCTGCTTGTGTGCGTCAATCATTTCGACCACGGCGGCATTGTCCCATTGGTTCGCTTCCAACGCACTATTGACCGCCCGCTGCAACGCAAAACCAGAGTTGCGCAGTTGTTGTATTTTTGCCGAATTTTCGGAGTTCTCAACTGTGTAATTTGTTGCGAATAGTGCTTTCTGACTATTTATTAACACATCTTCGCACGAATCAATGGCCAACAGAATGTTCTGATTACCAAGGCGTAAGCGGTAAAACTCGGCAAACTTGGGTTGCGGTTGGCTGAACGCATAGCGACCATCGCTGGGTAGGCGCAGCGAGTCGAGCGTAACGACCGCCGTGTCGGTAACCTGCTCGAGGTAGAGTGTTTCGCCAGCGGCATCGGCCACCGTGCCTTCGACGGTGAACTTGGGCGTGCGCGCGCAAGCACAGCACACGACGGCCAGCAGCGCAATTTTTGCACCTTTTTGTATATTCATTTCGACCAATTTTTGAACGGATTTGTAATCAAGTTGGCATTGTAGTAGCGCGGGTCGTCGGTAACCTCGTCGCCGACAAAATCGGGCTTTTCGAACGCAGTATCAACGCTTGGCAGTTCCAGTTCGGCCACGACAAGCCCTTCGTTTTCGCCGTGAAACTCGTCGATTTCCCAACAAAACTTCCCATAAGTGTAGCGGTAGCGTGTCTTGTCGATAATCGGCTGGCGGCAAACGGAGTGGAGCAGTGTGCGTGC
The DNA here is from genome assembly GCA_963659365.1 of Acutalibacteraceae bacterium. Lineage (GTDB taxonomy): Bacteria > Bacteroidota > Bacteroidia > Bacteroidales > Paludibacteraceae > W0P28-013. Next base: position 2,090 of record CAVKTI010000111.1, read on the forward strand.
GTCGGTGGGCGGAATTTCGTACTCAAATTCGTGCCGTGCAAAACCCACGGTCGCATCTTTTATGGTGATAAACGCCTTGTCGCCGTAGATGCGCACCCGCACAACGCGCTCCTTTTCGTTGCAGATGTAGCCCTGCACAATGCGTTTGCCCTCGGCGTGCGCCTTGTAGCCATCGGAAATAACCAAAAATTTTCGTTCTATCTCGATGTTCATTTTT
>CAVKTI010000112.1:0-2202 GCA_963659365.1 Acutalibacteraceae bacterium
TTAATTAGCAGTCAAGCGCGGAATTGGGAAATTCTGCGCTTGCGTTGTGTGGAGGGGCGAGGGTTACAAATTTTCGATGTCGTTGAAAAGTCTGATGAGCGAACGACCGATTGCCCACGCCAAATTGACAGGGACGGCATTGCCTATCTGCTTGTATTGATCCGCCATTTTTCCCATAAATTCCCATTCATCTGGAAAAGTTTGTATGCGAGCATATTCGCGCACCGTAAGCGGTCGTGTTTCGATTGGGTGGCAACGCTCTGTCTGTTTCATTGCGGGCGCACAAGTCAAGGTCAGAGCAGGTTCGTCGAGCGACAAACGGCGTGCCACACCTGTTTTTCCACCCTCTAGATGCAGACTTCCTTTCATGTATTCCACTTGAATGTCATCTGGCAAGTCGCGCCAATCGCCGCCCATCGGCACCAATTCCATAATCTCTTTTTTGCGTGCTGGATATTTTTGCCCTTGCGACGGCGGCACATCACAATCGTAAAGAGAACCTTTGAAAAATGCGTCGCGCAAAGTCAAGACAGACGGATACGGATCGGGCCATTGGAATTGCACATAAGGGGCAATATCGTTGCGTATGGCAATGAGTATCAGGCGTTCACGCTTTTGCGGCACCATATATTGTATGGCTTTCAACACGCGCGGTTCGACCAATGTATAGCCCAAATCAGCGATGACACTTTTGATTGTTTGCAGGGTGCGTCCCCCATCGTGTGTGAGCAGCCCACGCACATTTTCGCCCATAAAAACTTTTGGACGAATTTCGCGTACGGCGCGTGCCAACTCGAAAAAGAGCGTGCCGCGTGCATCTTCGAATCCGCGTTTTTCGCCTGCGTACGAGAATGCTTGACACGGAAAACCACCCGACAAAAAATCGATTTGATTGGCATAAGGCGTAAAATCAATTGTGTGTACATCGCCTTCCACCACATTCCAGTCGGGTTGATTGTGTCGCAATGTTTCGCACGCATTGTGGTCGCACTCGTTGAGAAGCAGATGCCGAAAACCCGCTTTGTGCATACCTAACGCCAAACCGCCGCCACCAGCAAACAATTCGGCTGCCGTATAAGCGCGTTGCGGACGCACCTGCATCTGTTCGTCCCAGTGCGAATGCTCCATAACATCGATTTCGGGAATACCCATCAACTGGCTATAAGAGAAGCCTTGCCGTCCAGTGCCGTCGGTTTCAAGACGGAATTTGCCCGAATCGACCCAACTACGCACCGTGCGAAACGACACACCCAATATGTCTGCCAAATTATTGGCTGTTAAAAAAACGCTCATTCAGAATTTATCGAATCCTTCGTATGTTTTGAATGCAAGTAAATAAAGACTTCGGAATGTGTCGATGGACTCTTGGTGCATCTCTTTCAAAACCGTATTTTTCACAGTGCCTTTTCCCAACTCCTTTACCACATCGTCGAGTATTTTGGGTAACGCTCTGCACAACTTGAAAAAAGCCGTGGCATCGCCAAAAACAATTTCATAAAATTTATCCATCGACACGCGCAAAATGCGTTCGTGCGAAAGTTTCTGCCCTTTGAAACTTCCCTCCCAACATTTGAGTTGCGAGCGTTTAGCAATGACTTCCACCAACATACATCGTGCCTCGGGGTCGTTCGATACTTTGTCGTACATCGACAGCATCGTGTCGCGAGCCGCCGAAGCATTCATTGTGTTGTGCTTGGTTTTCAGTTCGACATAGAGTTTGCGCTGTTCGTTCACAATGTCGAATCCTTTTTCTGGGACGCTCCAACCATTTCCAACCAATTTGAAAAGATTTTGATGAAAATAGCCAAGTACATTGGAATTGGCTTTATCTATCTGCCTGATACACTCATCGGCGATGACCTCATCCCACGATTTTCCATACACTTTTGCATCGAAAGTCAATTTGATAGGATCAACAATGTTACGATTGAATCTTCGCAGGTCAATTTCTGTTGTAAATTGCTCCACATACGATTTGACATAGTTGTAGATAACTGTGTCGTCGATAAAGCCAAGATTGTAGCGATGTTTGGGCATAACAGATTTTTTCTTTTTCCAAGGCAAAGATAGTAAATTATTTTCATTGAGCCAACATCGGCTGCTCCCCACAAAAAAAAGAGAACTTGCCAAGCGACAAGTCCTCTTCGGTGATCTGCCTGGGGCTCGAACCCAGGACCCCCACATTAAAAGTGTGATGCTCTA
>CAVKTI010000113.1:0-2100 GCA_963659365.1 Acutalibacteraceae bacterium
TAATAATCAACACCTTACAAATTTATACTTTGTACTTTTTATTTTCTGCCCAGTAGACCCCTCCGTCGCAACAAGACTAACTTTGGCCACATGCCAAGGCTCTTGCAAACCCAATGCTAGCGTAAAAATATCTTTCGTTTCCATACCGCAAATTTGCAAATTTTTCCCCACTCCAAAAATACCTTACCCACTCAATTCGTTATAGAGCCTTTATAACTTTATAAACTTGATGACCTTCTTTTCAACTTTTCAACTCATCAACGACTGATTAACTGATCAACCAATCAACCAATCAACCAAAACTTTTCACACTTTTTATAGACTTTCTCACTTTCACACTAATTTCGTACCTTTGCAGTCGCAAAAAAACGCACGCTTTTATATGGCTTTTGAATCGGAAATAGACCGTCGGCGCACATTCGCCATTATTTCGCACCCCGATGCTGGTAAAACTACTTTGACCGAAAAACTGCTGCTTTTTGGCGGCGCAATTCATGTGGCGGGGGCTGTAAAATCGAATAAAATCAAAAAAACTGCCACCTCCGACTGGATGGAAATCGAAAAACAGCGCGGCATTTCGGTGGCGACATCGGTGATGGGATTCGAGTACGGCGGCTACAAAATCAACATTCTTGACACGCCCGGACACCAAGATTTCGCCGAAGATACTTTTCGCACGCTCACCGCTGTCGATAGCGTTATTATCGTGGTCGATGCGGCCAAAGGCGTGGAGGCGCAAACACGCAAACTGATGCAGGTCTGCACCATGCGTCGCACGCCAGTGATGATTTTTGTGAATAAGATGGACCGCGAAGGACGCGAGCCGTTCGACCTGCTCGACGAACTCGAAGCCGAACTCGGCATCGGCGTGCAGCCGCTCAGTTGGCCTATCAATATGGGGCAGAAATTCAAGGGCGTTTACAACATCTATCAGCAAAAATTGAACCTCTACACGCCTAATAAACAGCGCATTAGCGAAACGGTGGCGGTCGATCTCAACAGCGCACAACTCGACGAGATGGTGGGCAGCGACGATGCGCAAAAACTTCGCACCGACCTCGAATTTATCGGAGGCGTTTACGAGCCGTTCGATGTGAAAGAGTATTTGGCTGCCAATGTGGCGCCTGTCTTTTTTGGCAGCGCGCTCAACACTTTCGGCGTGAAAGAGTTGCTCGACTGTTTTGTGGAAATTGCACCAGCACCGCGACCTGTGGCTGCGCAAGAACGCGAAGTGCGCCCCACCGAAGAGGCGTTTACGGGCTTTGTGTTCAAAATTCACGCCAACATGGACCCCAACCACCGCTCGTGCATTGCGTTTGTCAAAATCTGTTCGGGCCGATTCGAGCGCAATGTGGCCTATCGCCATATTCGCCTGAACAAGCAGTTCAAATTCAGCAGCCCTACGGCTTTTATGGCGCAGCGCAAAGAGACTGTCGATGAGGCGTTTGCGGGCGATATTGTGGGTCTGCCCGACACTGGCAATTTCAAAATTGGTGATACGCTCACATCGGGCGAAGAGTTGCATTTCCGTGGTTTGCCGAGTTTTTCGCCCGAGATGTTCAAATACATCGACAATGCCGACCCGATGAAATCGAAGCAGTTGCAAAAAGGCATCGAGCAGTTGATGGGCGAAGGCGTGGCGCAGGTTTTCACGCATCAGAACAATGGACGCAAAATTATCGGCACGGTGGGGCAGTTGCAGTTCGAGGTAATCGAATATCGCCTGCTGCACGAGTATGGCGCACAATGCCGTTGGGAGCCGCTGTCGCTCTACAAAGCCTGCTGGATAGAGAGCGACGATGCCGCCGAACTCGACAATTTCAAACGGCGCAAATACCAATACATGGCCAAAGACAAGGACGGACGCGATGTTTTTTTGGCCGAAAGCGGCTATCTGCTACAAATGGCGCAACAAGATTTCCCAAAAATCCGCTTCCACTTCACCAGCGAGTTCTGAAAATTAGTGGAAAGTTAAAAGTTTGTAAAGTGAAAAGTAGGGACGCGAAGAGAAGGTTCTCTAAACGATAACCTCTCACCGATAAACTGGCTCACCCGATAAATCTAGGGGATTAGGCGTATAACTTTGTGAGTCTGAAAAGG
>CAVKTI010000114.1:0-2025 GCA_963659365.1 Acutalibacteraceae bacterium
AACTCGTTTGAGCAATGCCGAGCGGAGAAAAAATCTTTGCGAAGCAAGAAACAGCGCGAAGCGCAATCTGAAATTTCAAATTTCTGCGCAGTAGCGCAGCACTCCCCCTTGGGGGATTAGAGGGGTCGTGAAACTATAAAAAAAAAGCGAGCAAGTATCTAAACCTCTCACCTACCAGAAGACACATGCTCTGTTTGGCTTATGCGAATAGAACTTACTCGGTGCAAAGGTAGTGCTTTGCTGCCAGCCTCCAAACACCTATGCTCAAAAAACACCAAATAACTCACAAAAAGCACACCCCACCGCCCTAAAACCCGCACAAAACCACGCAAAAACTGCACAAAACCACACACAAAACCACGCTTCACCCTCACTCCCCATCAACCAAGTAGGCGGCCGTCCTCACGCTCGCCTACTTTTTTTGCACACCCCGCACACACACCCATCTCCCTCTCTCTCCCCCTCCAAAAATGTACTTTTCATTTTGTAGAAATGTACTTTTCATTTTGGTGAAGATACGATGATATAGAAAATGGCAAAGTCAGCGTAACCTCTGGCGCAACCACCGCCAACTATGGCGACGAGGTAGAACTCACCGTTACGCCAGCCACAGGCTACGAACTCGATGTACTTTCCATGAAAGACGCTGATAATGTTGATGTTATGGTTTCGGCTGACAACAAATTTACCATGCCTGCAAGCAATGTAACTGTAAGTGCGACTTTCAAAGCCAAAACTGCCACGGCTCTCTCCACCGCCCAAACATTCGACCTCCGCACCGAAAGCGGTCGTGTAATTTGCACGCAAGAGTTTCAAATTTTCACACTCACAGGTCAGAATGTTACCGAAATGAATGGTCAGTTGAATGGCGTTTACATCGTAAAAGTGGGCGACAAGGCGCAGAAAGTGGTGGTGAAATAATTGATAATTGAAAATTGATTATTGACAATGGGGCGCGGCCGTTGGCCGCGTTCCATTTTTTTTGTTGATTTGGGGATTTTGGAAAAATTCGTCAATTTGTAAATTGCAGCGCTTTTTGCTGATATTGAAAAAAGTGTTATTTTTGCGGCTGTAAATCAATAACAATCAAAAAAAAAGAAAACTATGAAACGCATTTTTTACTCGCTGGCCGTGTGCGCAGTTGTGGTACTGGCAGCAACATCGTGCAAAAACAAATCTCACTGCTGGAAGATGGTACTCAATGTACCTTCGCTGAACATCTACGAGGAGCAATACTTTTGGGGTACGGAAGATGAAGTGGAAGCCGAAAACTCCAAAATGATTTCGAAATACTACAGTACCCTTGGCGACAAAGTTGTTGGGACAAAGGTGCAATCGACCCAAGTCAGTTTAAGCAAAAGCGAATGCGAAAGCAAAAATAAGAGTGCTGAATAGAGTGCGAAAGTTTGAAAGTGAGAAAGTGTAAAAGTAGGGACGCGCTGCGGTGCGTCCTTTTTTGTTGAAGCGTTGAATCGTTGAACTGTTGAAGCAAATAATTATTCCACACGAAAATCTGCAAAAAAAATCCGACTCCAAAAGGGTCGGATTTTTCAGCGTTATATCGTCGAACTCCTCGACAGATGCGAGCACTATTTTTTGTTGCGGCTCGTTCTGTTTTGGTAGCGGCTCATGAACTTGTCCACGCGACCAGCGGTGTCCACCAACTTGGTTTTGCCAGTGTAGAACGGGTGCGACGAGCTCGAAATCTCGAGCTTCACCAAAGGATAAGTTACCCCATCGATGTCGATGGTTTCTTTCGTAGCCACAGTAGAACGCGTAACGAACACCTCTTCGTTCGACATGTCCTTGAATGCCACGGGACGATAGCTTTCTGGATGAATTCCTTGTTTCATTGTGTATTGAGTATTTATTTGACTATTTTTCAGCGTGCAAAGGTACAACTTTTTCCCAACGCTGCAAAATTTTTGAGCAAAAAGTTTTTCATGGGCGATTTTTGGGCGGATTTTGGGGGCTCACCCGATAAATCTAGGGGATTAGGCGTATAACTTTGTGAGTCTGAAAAGG